>JALEMR010000006.1 GCA_022768245.1 Oscillospiraceae bacterium | reverse complement strand
AATTGATACCACACCGCTTCTCGGTCCTCTTAACAAGTGGGAAACGCTTACTGTCGAGGAGAAAAACAATCTTGCCCGAATGATGATCGAGAAGATTTATATATCGGTGGAAAAGGGTGTAATCATACACTATTATTTTTGAGAAAATTTAAGCTCTCTTGTTGTGTCGGGCAACACCGCACAAAGCCGTCAGGCGGGCTTTATGCGGTGTTGCCTATATATCCGATAATAAGCCGCACATCCGACGATATCGAAGGACGTGCGGAAATATGGCAATATTATGTATTGTCTGCCAAACAACCGAAAAAACGCTCCGAAGCAAAGCTTCTGCGCACTTTTTCGGTAGTTGAGCAGACATTATTTCATATCAGCTTCATTTCCCGTGCCACCATGACGGCTTCGGTCTTGTTTTTGGCGTCCGGCCTGCGGTATATCTCCTTTATTCGGGAGCGGAGGGTCTCGTAGTTGATGTTCAGCTTTTCGGCGGTCTTCTGCACCGACAAGCCGTCTGCCAGACAGGTGAGGATACGTATATCCATAGGCCGGAGCTCGGGGATATTTTTCACGGTGTTTTTCAGATACAGCGGATAGCGTCTTGCCATTTTCCCCGTCTCGGTCCTTACCCGCTCAAACCATTTCTTGTCTATGTTCCTGTCTGCGGCGCATCTGTCCCCGCCCTTTTCAAAGAAGCTTTCCGCAAGAGCTGCGTTGACCAGTCCCTTTCTGTATTTCCCGAGAAATGTGACCACCGGCTTTCCTGCTGCGGCGGCTATTTCCCTGTCGTGCCTGCTCCAGTCGCAGAAATCCTTTCCGCCGTTCATAAGGGAGGGCTGATTGCTGGTCACCGATAATTCGGGGAAGGGGATCGACTTGTCCGTCAGCAGGGCATAGCACCCCTTGATAAGCTCAAGGATATTTATGTTCCCCCGATGAGGCAGGGATATCTCAAGATATACTATCCGCTGAGTAGCCTCCCGCTTTTCCGAGCCCTTGGCGTTATCGCGGTATTCTGCCAGCTTATCGTACCAGTAGTCGCTTTTGTCGAAGTTCATCAGCATGGAGTAAAGCATGGACATGGCAGCCATAAGATAAGCGCTGCACATGATATCCTCCTCGGACAGCATGAGATAATACTTCCGCATTTCGATATAGTAGCCCGATTCGGGGTTTTTCCTTGAATTTTTGATAAGCAGCTATCTTATGCGGTCGGACTCGCCGTATGCTGCATACATTTCAAGAGCCCTGTCGTCCTCGTTATTGCTCTCGTAGTATCCTCCCGCAAGGAGGGCATACTGATGAAGCTCCTTTTCGGAAAAGTCCATGGACGCCTTTTTGCGGAGTGCCTTGATGAACTGTCGGCGGATAGTATACACACCGTTCTTTTCGTAAATGAAGTTGCCCGCGTCCATTGCCCGTTCTATCAGACGGAGAACGTCGGTATTGCCTGTGAGCATGACCGCAAGCTGTTCGGTAAAATCGTCAGCGATGCTGATCTTCAGCAGGAAGTCCGCCACCTCGGTATTGAACTCGGAGATAATATTGTTTATGGCATAGCTCTGAAACATGGCGCTGTTCTGTTCATAAAGCTCATTTCCTATCCTGTCGCCTGACAGCAGCCGCCTTGCGGTATATTTTAAGCCGTAGAAGTTGCCCTCGCTGCATTTTTTCAGATATCGGAGCTCCTCCTCGGTGAGGATAATACCCTCGGAGCGCATATATTGGTCAATGCCCTCTTCCGACAGAGCGATATCATCCTCGGTGATGAGCGCCATACTTTTGGTTATAAAGGTATTGAAAAGCCAGCTTGGCATTCTGCTCCGACCGATGATGAGTACCCACAGGTCCTTTCTTCCGCAGAGCGACAGTATGCTGTTTCTTATCTCGGGGCTTTCCGCGGCATTGACGTTATCAATGACCACGGTGACCGTATGAGGGGAGCTTTCGGGTATCGGGGACAGGTCGCAGTGATTCTGTCTGCATAAGATATAGATATATTTTGTATTCTTGAAGTATTGTTTTACAAGCTCGGTCTTTCCGAAGCCGGTTGCGCCGTATATGTAGACGTTCTGCTTTAAAAGCTTTGCCGCGTCAAGCTTTTTGAAAGCTGCCGCAGGCTTGACATAGCTGCTCACTGTACATCACCCGTATATAATTGTATCATATTTTTTCGCAAATGTCATTATTTTTTGAAAAAAAGGCAGAATAATCTTTTCCGATCCTTCTGCCTTTGAACTGTTATTCAGCGGAGAAATAGACCTCTCCGTCATCGGAAAGTATGAGCACGTTTGCCTGAACGCTTGCAACAGAGGGCAGTATATTATTTCTTATCACTTACCAAATTTTTGAGCCTGCCGCCGAATTCACCCAAAAGGGTGATGACAAACCGCGGTCAGTATGATACAATTACCATCGTACAGCTATAGGCTGTTCCAAAGGCGGGAAGCTCCGCAAGCTATTTGTCTGAAAGAGGAAATAATTATGGCGTTTGGTGTTAAGCTGAAAAAACTCACATTGAATGGTGAATATACTGCCGAGAGCCTGTTCGAAGCCCTCAGGGATACGAGATTCACCGCAGGTACGCCCTCGCTTATTAAGCAGGGGGCTGCATATCTGATCATCATTCCTGTGACCGACAGCCGCGCTCAGGTGCAGATAATTGCAGGCGGCACAGACGGTAAGCCTTCCTCCGCGGTCATTGTCCGCAAGGGCAGGGCAGCGGGAGCAGGAAATACTGCGGCAGTCCGCTCGGACGGGAAAGCTGTGAACTGCGAGGTGCTCGTTGATATCACCGCCGAAGAGCTTTTATCAATGGGACTGTGAGCCTCCGCGGAAATAAGCGCTGCGGATATATACGTCATTTTGTTAATATATACACAGAAAAGTTTCTGCCCGCTGTCCGCTGACTGCGGGCTGTGTTTGTGAGTCTGCTTCGAAAGGACGTGCTTTGATAAAGATATACAAAAAATCGGAGAGGATTTGTGCAAACGGTAAATATTTTGAAAATTTCCGAAAACTTCTTGCAATTTATCTTAAAATGGTGTATTATTATATTGACTGAAAACGATTTCAAATCAGACGTTGAACATAATAACGGAGGTATAATATGAGCGATAAGATCTATAAAATACATATGGGAAAGGCAAACTGCGCAGTTGATCTGGGCGACGGCTCCGAAAGAGGAGAATATGTTGATCAGGACTATATCATCAATAAGCTGGGACGTCCTCATCGCAGCGTGAGCCTTATGTACTGCTATTATCCCAAGGACAAGGGCTGGCCCGTAAGAGCTTCAAAGGCGTTCTCCTCCGAGAATGTAAGCTTCCAGTGGGATTATCCCTATGACGATTATTTCACCTACAAGGGCGGCGTCGGAGGCACTCTCGATGACGAGCCCTTCACCTGCATGAGAGATGTCCGCCGTCACGGACAGGACGTTACCCTCACTCTCACCATCGACCCCACTCTTGACGACGAGCATCTTATCGCCATTGCAAAGGACCTTTCCACCTTCGGAAGAATGATACTCAGAATAAATCACGAAGCAACGGGCGACTGGTTCTCCTTCACCAAGAGAGCGCCTTATGCGGATATTGCGAAGTTTTTCGTGCATTTCACCGAAATTATCCACGAGTATGCCCCCAATGTAAAGACTCTCATGTGCATCGGCGGCATAGAGAACCTCGACAAGACCGAAATGGAAATGGAAGAGGAATTCAAGTGCGTTGTTCCCGCTGCGGATATGTGGAGCGTGGACAAGTACATGGCTCTGCACTGGGGCTGGCCCTATGACGTTGCGGAGCGTGGCGGAAATTCCCACTCCAGAAGCAAGGTCAGCGATACCTATGAAAAGACCAAGCGCAGCTACGAGCGCTTCAAGTTCCTCAACGGCGGCGAGGGAAAGCCCATGTCAATGGCTGAATTCAACGCCGACGGAGATGTTACCGGTCCCTACGAGCAGGCTGATATGGTAAAGGAATTCTGCGATATCCTCGTAAAGGACAACGCTAAGTGGTTCACGTCCTTCACTATGTATCAGTTCCGCGACAGGGGACGTCTCGGACTGGAGATCGAGGACCCCAACAATCCCAATGTGGGCATCGAGCAGCCCCTTTTAAAGACCTATAAGGAGATAATCCACTCCGAGTGGTTTACCCCCTCCATGGACGAAGAGGGCGAGGCACAGTTCCCCATAAAGCTGCGCTGGGGCGGAGCCGAGGACGCAGAGGGCATCGCTATCCCCGTACATTTTGAAAAGAATCCCCACTTCTGCGAGGTGGTATTCGAGGATGACGGCAACTATATGCTGGAGCTTAACGGAAAGTGGTTCTACAAGGCTCCCGGCACCAAGACCGTAGACCTTATGGGCGCATTCTTCGAGAAGCCTCTGGACGGCAAGTGTGACCTTACCCTCAAGCTCTTCGCACCTCCCGCAACAGGCGAGAACGACCCCTCACAGGGCGAGGACTGGGCTGAGAATTACTATGCGACAGTTGAAAAGCTGCCCAAGATAAGAGTCCGCTTTGAGCCTGTGGAGCTGTGAGCATAGAATAAGATAATACGAAAAATAACGAGGAACGGTAAGTATCGTTCCTCGTTTTTATATCTGTGAGCTATTTGTTGATATCCCGCATCATAGCGTCGAATTTGTCCTTATCAATGGGGCGGGAATATAAGAAGCCCTGCGCTGCGTCGCAGCCGCATTCGCTGAGAAATTCCGCCTGGGCTTCGGTCTCTACGCCCTCGGCGATGATGTCAAGTCCTATATCCTTTGACATGGAGATGGTGTGGTTGATTATCTTCCGTCCGCGGTCGGATTCCATGAATTCCGAGAGGAAGTTCCTGTCTATCTTAAGAACGTCAAATTTAGTGGTTTTTAGCATATTCAGCGACGAGTAGCCCGAGCCGAAATCGTCCATGAGCATGGTAAAGCCGTTCTCCTTGAACATTTCGATAGCCTCGTCCACGCCCGCAGAGTCCGCTGTTTCGGTTATCTCCAGCTGGAGCAGGTCAATGGGGATATCGTACTTCTTCACCAGCGCAGATATCTCGTTGACTGTTTCCATGCCGTTTATGTAGGCTCTGGACACGTTTACGGAAATTGGAACAGGTTCGATGCCGTTGTCTATCCACTGACGGATATGCTTGCAGGCGCTTTCCCAGATAAAGCGGTCAAGCTTGATTATAAAGCCGTTTTTCTCAAACACGGGAACAAATTCTGCGGGGGATATCATTCCCTTTGAGTGATGATTCCACCGTGCAAGGGCTTCCGCGCCGATTATCCTTCCCGTGGAGATGCAGACCTTCGGCTGTAAGAACATCACAAATTCGTTGCTGAGCAGAGCGTTGTGCATATCCTCCTCGATATTCTGCGTTTTGTGCAGATCGTTTAAGAGCTTATCCTGATAGAAGCCTATATTAGAAAGAGCGTTGCCCTTGACCAGCTGTCTTGCCATTCCTGCGTTGTCGCCGTAGCGGCGCAGAGATTCCTTCGGCATGCCCTCCAGTATGAAAACCCCGAAGCACATACGGAAGTCGATGTCCATAAATCCACTGATACGGCTTTCGAGCAGTCTGATAAAATCAATTATCTCCTGCTTATCGTCGAATGCCATAACGAACATATAAAGGTCCGCGGAGAGCCGTCCGTGGGGCATATCGTCGGTGCACACCATATTAAGGGTATCGCTGATGAATGCGAGGAGCTTATCTCCCGTATCGGAGCCGTAATTGTCGTTGATGAGCTTGAAGCGCTCCACGTCGAACTGAACGAAGGCGATCTTTTTTTCGCCCTTTGTCTGTCCGATGAGCTCCCTTATCCTTTTCTGGATTATGGCGGGATTCTTATCCGACGTAAAGGACGTAAGTATCTCCCATTCCCGCTCGTCGGAAACGGTAAAGGGACGGATATTAGTATAGATATATTTTATGCGGTTATTCTCGTCCTTTTTAAAGACGGAGGTAATGGTCACAAAGCTGTACTCTTCGCCGAAGATATTCATTTTAAGGCGCAGTACTATTTCATGCTTATCGGTGCCGCGGCTTATCCCCATTGCCAGCTCGGAGCAGAACACCTCATAGGCGGGGATATATTCGGGGTCGATCCTTTCGGTATCGAGCATATATTCGAAAGGCTGGGAAACACCCTTGGGCAGTACGCCGTCATAATACAAGGATATGGTACGGTCGTTTACGCAGTCCCAGAGGAAATTGAGCTTGGGCATACCGGATCTCATTATATCATCAACGACTGAATAATACGTATTCATATCAATGGTATTTTCCATAAACAAGCCTCACTTTCCGAACATTTTATAGTTATATTGTACCATAACAAAAAGATTTTTTCAACTGTTTTCATACAAATTGATTATTTTCTCCCATTTTTACAATTTTGCTGTGCTGCTTTATACATATTTGAGAATTAAACGTTTTCGCCATTTACAAATTGCGAACGTTTTGTGAATAGGAACAAAGGCGGTCGGAAAACACAAAAAAGGCAGGAGAGCCGACGGTCTCCTGCCTTGACATTTCAGCTGATTTTAAAATCCGGATACTGTATTTGCCAGTGCCTTTTCCATTTCAGTTCTGTTGGGAGCGTATTCCAGTGCCACGTCCGAAGCGATAACGCCTCTGTTATACAGTCTGAGAAGGTGGTCGTGGAGGGTGCACATTCCCTGACGGGCGCCTGACTGCATGGACGATTCCATCTGAGGTATCTTGTTGGAGCGTATCTGGCTCTTTACCGCGTCGGTTCCGATGAGTATCTCAAGAGCGGCAACACGGCCCTTGCGGTCTGCGGTGGGCACCAGAGTCTGGGATACCACGCCCTGGAACATGTTTGCAAGCTGAGCGCGTGCCTGCTCCTGTGCATGGGGAGGGCATGCGTCGATGATACGGTCGATAGTCTGTACCGCGCTCGATGTATGGAGCGTGCCGAGAACGAGATGTCCCGTTTCTGCGGCAGTCATTGCCAGAGAAATTGTCTCATAGTCGCGCATCTCTCCAACGAGGATAACGTCGGGGTCCTCACGGAGAGCGCTTCTCAGCGCGTCGCTGAAGGTAGCGACGTCCTTGCCCACCTCACGCTGATGAATGGTAGCCTTAGCCTGAGTATATCTGTACTCGATAGGGTCTTCGATAGTGATGATATGGCAGGCACGGTGCTTGTTTATGTAATCTACGATAGAGGAAAGGGTGGTGGATTTACCCGAGCCTGTGGGTCCCGTAACAAGGATAAGTCCTCTCTTCTTGGAGGCAAGCTCCGTGAGTATGGGAGGCATTTTCAGATCTTCGAGAGAAGGGATCTTATCGTTGAGGAGTCTTATGCAGCAGGCAAGCTTTCCGCTCTGTCTGAACACGTTCACACGCTGACGGACTCCGCTTTCAAGCTCGAAGCTGAAGTCGATATCGTTGCCCGTGGTGAGAAGCTGTTCCTGTTCTGCGGTCAGAATGGAAAGAATGGTGCGGTTGACTACCACGTCGGAAAGCTCCTTAAAGTTCTGCAGCTCGCCGTTTACTCTTACAACTGTGGGAGCGCCTACCGTCAGATAGATATCCGACGCGCCCATATCTCTTGCTTCAAGGATAAATTCTTCAAAGGTCATGATTTCGGCTCCTTTCCTTACTTGATCTTGAACTGTATGCCGCTTGCGGACAGATATACTTCGTTGGACATATTTGCGATACGCTGATTGATATTGCCGAGTATCTCTCTGAACACAGCCTGCTCCCTGTTGTCGGGAGTTACGGAGAAGCCCGTTTCGAGAGTAATGGTTATCATATTGCCGTCAACGACCATGATCTTGTCGTACATCTCGGTAACATCGGAGATGACCTTTTTCTCCACAGCCTTTTTGGTCTCCTCGTTCATGGAAGCGATATCGGAGCACATATCCTTCATCACAGCGGAGGTATATGCCGCCAGATTGTCGAAAATAACGAATTTATGGTCGGTTATAAGCTCCGAAGGATCTTTCTTTACGCCCGGTTTTATGTCCCATTCAACGAAGTTCTGCTTGTTGCCGAATTCAATGCGTCCCTTGGTATCGGCGTCGAGCTCGTCTGCCACGCAGAGATAGAGCACATAGTCGCACGCCGAAAGATAAGAAGCCGCCCATCTGGACTTGCCGCTTGCCGCGCCGCCTGTAACGAGGATTGTTTTTGACATTTAGGATCATTCCTTTCACACGATATGCCGTCTGATACGGCGTTCATATTGATTCTGACGAAAGCGCCCGTAAAAAAGCGCACAATATATGTATTTTTATTATATCATATTTTTTCGCATTTGTAAATAGAAAAATAATAATTTTTTTAAAATATGGATTTTGAGGATAAAATGTGCAGAAAAAGTCCTCATCGGAGGAAAGCTTTTCTCCGATGAGGACCGTATTATCTTTTATCGTTATCCTCGGACTGCATTTTTCTGAGGAATGCCTTTGTTCTTTCGTTGGAGGGGTTGTCGATGACGTCTGCGGGCTTTCCCTGTTCAACGATAACTCCGCCGTCCATGAATACCACTCTGTCCGAAACGCTTCTCGCGAAGTCTATCTCGTGGGTGACTATCACCATGGTCATCTTCTCGGCGGCAAGCTCTTTGAGCACCTTTAATATTTCTGCGGTGAGCTCGGGGTCAAGGGCTGAGGTGGGCTCATCGAAGAATATCATCTTAGGCTCCATGGCAAGAGCGCGGGCAATGGCTATTCTCTGCTGCTGACCGCCCGAAAGCTGATGGGGATAATAATCAGCCTTGTCGGCAAGCCCCATCTTTTCAAGGAGAGCGCGGGCTTCCTTTTCGGCTGCCGCCTTGTCCTTTTTCCGAACGTGTATCGGCGCGTCGGTGATGTTTTTCAGCACCGAATAGTGGGGGAACAGATTGAAATTCTGAAACACAAGGCTGAAACTGCTCTTGATATGCTCCAGCGTTTTCTTGTCGGCATATACAGCCCTGCCGTCCTTTTCGGCGACGGCTTCCTCGCCGCAGTAGGCTATGCTGCCGCCGTCCACCGTCTCCAGCATGGAGATACAGCGCAGGAAGGTGGATTTTCCCGAGCCGCTGGGCCCGAGTATCGAAATGACCTCATTCTCGGCAACGGTCATGCTTATATCCTTTAACACTTCAAGCTCTCCGAAGCTTTTTCTGATATTTTTTACTTCAAGCAGATCCATGATGCAGCCTCCTTAAGCGTAGTAGTTGAGCTTCTTCTCGATCCTTTCCATGACGAAAGCAACGATGAAGTTGAATATGTAGTAGAATACTCCTGCCACGAACAGCGGCATGATAGTCGTCTGCGCTGCGGAGATCTGCTTTGCGAGGGTGAACATTTCCGTGCAGGAAAGAGCAAATGCCAGCGAGGTGTCCTTTACAAGGGTGATGACCTCGTTTGTGACCGAGGGGATTATATTCTTCACCATCTGGGGGAACACTATCCGGAAGAAGGTCTGGGACTTGCTGTAGCCCAGTATCGCCGAAGCCTCGTACTGTCCCTTGGGCACCGCCTGGATGCCGCTGCGGTATATCTCCGCGAAGTATGCGGCGTAGTTCAGCGAGAAGCCTATGATGACTGCGTAAAAACGATAATCCGAGGTGAGCTGTACTCCGAACAGGTAGTACGGTCCGAAGAATACCACCAGCAGCTGCAGCATCAGCGGCGTGCCTCTCATTATGGATATGTATAGCTTGACAAGTCCTCGTAAGGGAGCAAACCTGCTCATTCTGCCGAAGCAGATGAGAAGTCCCAGCGGCATCGAAAACAGCAGCGTCAGGAAGAATATGGACAGCGATGTGAGAAGACCTTTTATTAGCTGCATGGATATGTCGCCGAGACGGGCGAAGAAGCTGTCCTTTTCCGCAGCTGTCTCGTCTGCGTCGATGTAGGTATCGTCGGCGCTGAGACAAACGCTCTCTTCCAGTCCCCATTTTTCGGCGATGTCGTAAAACGTGCCGTCGGCAAGCATTTCCAGCAGCGCGGTCTGCACCTTGTCACGAAGCCCGGTGTTGCCGAGACGAAATCCTATGGCATACTGCTCCGAGGACAGCCGCTCTTCGAGGACGGCATATCCGCCGCCCCGTGAGTCTATCTCATAATTTGCCACGCCTATGTCCATGCAGATAGCGTCCACCGCGCCCGATTCCAGATTCAGAAATGCGCTGTTGTAGTCGCCCACCTGCTGGAGCTCCTTAAAGGAAGCGCAGAGGGCTTTGTTTTCCTCGGTGGCGTCGTCGGAGGTCAGGGCTGCCAGAGCGGAGCTGTCCGACTGTACGGCAACTATCTTCCCCGCAAGCTGTGAAAGCTCGGTCACGTCCGAATCGCTGCGGACGATGACTACCTGCGAATTGTCTACGTAGGGCGTGCTCCAGGTGTACTTGTCCTCTCTGCCGTTCATGGTGAAGCCGTTCCATATACAGTCGATAGAGCCCGAATTCAGCTCCATATCCTTGGAGTTCCACTCGATAGGCTGTTTTTTGAGTATCCAGCCGTTTCGCTGGCATACTTCCTCCGCCAGATCGAGATCGAAGCCCACATATTCGCCGTTATCGTCCTTGTAGCCGTAGGGAGGGAATTCTGCGTCGAATCCGACGATGAATACGTCGTCCTCCTCCGACGCGAAGCACCCTATCGCGGAAGTGACGGCGACAGCCGCCGCAACAGTCGCTGCCGCCAATATTTTCAGCCATTTTTTCATATATCATGCAGCCGTCCTTTCATTATAGCTTTTGTAATTATACCATATTGTGAACGGCATTATGTGTATGAAGTGTTTCTGCACGATGTACATTTTGTGATAAACTGTCCGCTGTTATCCCGACGGCGGGGGCATACCTGTAATTTATACATTGATTTTTGTATATCATGCCTTTTATACCGCATAAAATGGATAATATACATTGAAAATGTGAATAAAAGGCGAAAATTAAGGAATTTTATGCAAATCCTCTTGACATTTGCGGAAAAGAGTGTATAATAATAAGTGTGTTACGGAAACAGCTTCCGAAAATAATCTATTTCTCGTTCAGGGAGGATATTATAATGAATAAGGTCACAAGAAAAAAGGATATTAAAAAGGTAGTTCTCGCATATTCCGGCGGACTCGATACTTCTATCATCATTCCGTGGTTAAAGGAAAACTACAATAACTGCGAGGTCATCGCCGTTTCGGGCGACGTGGGACAGGGCACCGAGCTTGACGGTCTGGAGGAAAAGGCTATCAAGACGGGCGCTTCCAAGCTCTATATCGAGGATCTCCGCAAGGAATTCGTTGAGGAATTCGTATTCCCCACCGTTAAGGCACAGGCTGTTTACGAGAACAGATATCTTCTCGGTACTTCCTTTGCACGTCCTATCATCGCAAAGAGAATAGTTGAGATCGCCAAGAAGGAAGGCGCTGACGCTATCTGCCACGGCTGCACAGGCAAGGGCAACGATCAGGTCAGATTTGAGCTCACTATCAAGGCTTTCGCTCCCGAAATGGAGATAATCGCTCCCTGGAGAGAATGGGACATCGTTTCCAGAGATGAGGAGATAGACTACGCAGAGGCTCACAATATTCCCCTTAAGATATCCAGAGAGACCAACTACTCCAAGGACAAGAACCTCTGGCACATCTCCCACGAGGGCATGGACCTTGAGGATCCCGCTAACGAACCTCTTTACAACAAGCCCGGATTCCTTGAACTGGGAGTTTCCCCCGAACAGGCTCCCGACAAGCCCGAGTATGTTACTATCCACTTTGAAAAGGGTATCCCCACTGCTGTTGACGGCGTTGAGATGGACGGCGTGGCTCTTATCGAAAAGCTCAACGAGCTGGGCGGAAGAAACGGCATCGGTATCGCAGACCTCGTTGAGAACCGTCTTGTGGGCATGAAGTCCAGAGGCGTTTACGAAACACCCGGCGGAACTATCCTCTATCACGCTCATGAGGTGCTGGAGACTATCACTCTTGACAAGGCTACATATCACTACAAGCAGAAGCTTGCTATCGAATTTGCGGAGCTGGTATACGACGGTCAGTGGTATACTCCGCTCAGAGAGGCTATGTCCGCATTCGTTGACTCCACACAGGAGACCGTTACAGGCGATGTAAAGCTCAAGCTTTACAAGGGCAATATCATCAATGCGGGCGTTACATCTCCTTACACTCTGTATGATGAAGAGGTCGCTACCTTTGACGAGGATCACGTTTACAATCAGGCTGATTCCGCAGGCTTTATCAACCTGTTCGGACTTCCTATCAAGGTAAAGGCTACTCTCGACGCAAAGAGAAACGCAAACAAGTAATTACATTTTATACGCTGTATCGGGGGACAGTATCCGCTGTCCCCTTATGCAGTTTTAATGACAGTATAAATAATTGTGAAAAAATCGTATATAATAATCAAGACAACAAAATCACAGGGAGTTATTTTATGAATAAACTTAAGAAAATAATCGCAGCGGCAGCTTCGGCTGTGCTGGTTCTTATATTGATGTGCGGCTGCGGCGGCAGCGACAATTCGGAGTATGACTACCTCAAAACAGAGATAGTCGGAATGTGGATGGACGAGGGCGGTCCCGTGGTCGATACCGACAATCCCTTCGGAAAAAGCCTGCGCTTTTACGAGTTCACCTCCACGGGCGAGGTGTATCATCACTTTGTTTTTATGAACACTGAAATGGGTGTGCCCAGCGACGGCGCAATGCAGACATCTACCTACTATTTTGACGGAAATATGCTGGTAAATGTGGCGGGCAGCGAGGAGAACGGCGACCTTGAGAAAACGGGCGCTCTTATCGAGATAAACGGAAATACTATGACTATGTCCAACAATTCGGGCTCTACAAACTATACAAAGCTTTCCGTTGAGGACGCGACAGGCTACTGCGTAAGCTATAAGGACGAGGCTCTTTATGAAAAGCAGCAGGAGCTGATAAACAATGCACCTGCCATAGACGCGGACGAAGCTGAATCGGAAGGTGCGGAGACCGAAGCTTCCGGAGAGACCGCTTCCGAAAGCGCAGAGTCTGAGACCGAGGCTTCCGAGGAAACCGCTTCCGAAAGCACCGAAGAATAATATCGACAGGAGAAAATAATATGGCTAAAATGATGTGGGCAGGAAGATTTTCTTCCGAGGCTGACCCTAAGGTCAACGATTTTAATTCCTCTATATCCTTTGACGCGAGAATGTACCGTCAGGATATCAGAGGCTCTATGGCGCATGCAAGAATGCTGGGGGACTGCGGTATCATCGAAAAGTCCGAAAGCGAAAAGATAATAGAGGGACTTCAGGGCATACTTGCCGACCTTGACAGCGGAGCCCTCGGATTCGATCCCAATGCCGAGGATATCCACATGTTCGTGGAGCAGGTCCTTACCGACCGTCTCGGCGATACGGGCAAAAGACTTCATACCGCACGAAGCAGAAACGATCAGGTGGCGCTCGATATAAGAATGTATCTCCGCGACGAGTGCGATGAGATATCAAAGCTGGTGTTTGAGCTGACCGAGACCATTATCAATATGGCGGAGGAACACCTCTACACCGTAATGCCGGGATATACTCATTTGCAGCGTGCGCAGCCCGTCACTTTTGCACATCATCTTATGGCGTATGCGCAGATGCTTTACCGCGACTTGGAGCGTATCCGCGACGCAAAGGAGAGAATGAACTATCTCCCCCTCGGAAGCGGTGCTCTTGCGGGCACTACCTATCCCATCAACAGAAAACAGGTCTGCGAGGAGCTGGGCTTCACCGATATTACATACAACAGCCTTGACGGAGTCTCTGACCGCGATTTCTGCATTGAGATATGCTCTGCGCTGTCCATACTTATGGCTCATCTTTCAAGATTCTCCGAGGAGATAATCATGTGGTGCAGCTGGGAGTTCAAGTTCGTGGAGCTTTCCGACGCGTTCTCCACAGGCTCGTCCATAATGCCCCAGAAGAAAAATCCCGACATCACCGAGCTTATCCGCGGAAAAACGGGACGTGTCTACGGCGATCTGACCACTCTTCTCACTATGATGAAGGGCATACCTCTTGCATATAATAAGGATATGCAGGAGGACAAGGAGGCTATCTTCGACGCAATTGACACCGTAAAGCTTTGTATCACCACATTTATCCCCATGCTGTCCACTATGACGGTCAACAAGGAAAATATGAGAGCCGCTGCGGCTAAGGGCTTCATCAACGCCACCGACTGTGCGGATTATCTCGTAAAGAAGGGAAGACCCTTCCGCGACGCATACAAGATCACAGGAACGCTTGTGGCGCTCTGCATCAAGAAAGGCACTACTCTTGAAGAGCTTCCCATTGAGGAATACAAAAAGCTCTGCTCCGATTTCGACAATGACGTGTATGAGGCGATAAGTCTCGATACCTGCGTTATGCAGAGAAAATCCGACGGCGGACCTGCTCCCGAGGCGGTTCAGGTGCAGATAGAAAAGCTTAAGGCTAAGCTGCGAGTATTTGAATGATCATCCGAAATATTCAGAGAGGAATAATATCAGAAATGGCAGTAAAGGTTTTTATCGACGGTCAGGAGGGTACGACCGGTCTTAAGATAGTTGAACGTTTCAAAAACAGACCCGACATTGAGCTTCTTCACATCGACGAGGACAAGCGCAAGGACACCGACGAGCGAAGACGTCTTATCAACGCTTCCGATTACACGTTTCTCTGTCTGCCCGACGCGGCGGCTGTTGAAGCTGTGGCACTTGCGGAGAACGACCATGTGAAGATAATAGACGCTTCCACCGCTCACAGAACGGCTGAGGGCTGGGCTTACGGTCTGCCCGAGCTTTCCGCGGAGCACAGGGAGAAGATAGAAAATTCCAAGAGAACGGCAGTACCCGGCTGCTATGCTTCGGGCTTCAATGCTATCATGTACCCTATGGTGAAGTCGGGGATATGCGCACCCTTCCAGCCTGTGATATGCCATGCCATATCGGGCTACAGCGGCGGCGGAAAGAAGCTCATCGCACAGTACGAGGACCCTGACCGCGATGTGCAGTTCGATTCCACGAGACAGTACGCCATGGGCAAGACTCACAAGCACATCAAGGAGATGATGGCTGTTTCGGGACTTTCCTATCCTCCCGTATTTGCTCCGATGACTGCTTCGTTTTACAGCGGAATGGTGGTAAATATCCCGTTTCTGCTCAGAACGCTTGCGAAAAAGGTCACTGCGGAAAACGTCTGGGAGATGCTCTCCGAGCATTACGAGGGACAGCGCTTTGTAAAGGTGATGCCATACGGTGCGGCAGGACTTCCCGAGGAAACTGCGCTGTATTCCAACACGCTTTCGGGCACTAATATGCTTCAGATATATGTTTACGGCAACGAGGACTATGTAATGCTCTGTTCGCAGCTTGACAATCTGGGAAAGGGTGCAAGCGGCGCGGCTGTGCAGTGCATGAATATTATGATGGGCATTGACGAAAGCGTTGGACTTATTTGACAATAAATTACCGGTTAAGGGATACAATTTATGAGCAAATATGAAAAACTCTTTATGCAGATTCTAAGTGGCACGCAGGACAGCAATATAGCGTTTGGAGATTTACAGAAGGCATTGACTTTATTGGGATTTGCTGTACGAATTAGAGGCGATCATTTTATATACACCAGAGACGGTATTGAGGAAATTATAAATATTCAGCCCAAAGGAAATAAAGCTAAACCGTATCAAGTTAAGCAGGTGCGGAATATAATACTCAAATATAAGATGGGAGGAAAGCTATAATG
The DNA here is from genome assembly GCA_022768245.1 of Oscillospiraceae bacterium. Classification (GTDB taxonomy): domain Bacteria; phylum Bacillota; class Clostridia; order Oscillospirales; family Ruminococcaceae; genus RGIG4694. The sequence continues at coordinate 22,801 of JALEMR010000006.1, read as the reverse complement.
TACAAATACGAGATAATTCTCTATTGGAGTGAAGAGGACAACAGCTATATTGCCGAGGTTCCCGAGCTTGCAGGCTGTATGGCTGACGGCGAATCTATGCTTATCGCTCTTGAAAACGTGCATACTGTCATTGACGAATGGATAGAAACGGCTAAGCTTATGGGAAGAGATATCCCAAAGCCAAAGGGCAAGCTTGCGTTTGCGTAAGATGTTCTGTGAGACGGGCGGAATGAACTTAGGCGTATCTGAACAATAGTAAAAAATCAAATATCGTGAAGCAGGAAAAATATCTTGCTTCCGATAATGCGGCTTCTTGAAAAGAGGAAAAATAATGAATACATACAAATCAATAGAAGGCGGCGTCTGCGCCGCTAAGGGATTTAAGGCAAGCGGCATCTACTGCGGCATCAAGGAGAATCCCACCCAAAAGAATGACATAGCAATGGTAGTCTCCGATGTGATGTGCAATGCTGCGGGAGTTTATACTCAGAATAAGGTAAAGGGCGCGCCTGTTATCGTTACTAAGGATAATCTGAAAAGATCCGGCGGAAAGGCTCAGGCTGTTATCGTAAATTCCAAGAACGCCAACACCTGCAACGCAGACGGCGAGGATAAGGCACGGGAAATGTGCGTTCTCACCGCAAACGCTCTGGGGATAAAGCCCGAGGAGGTCATCGTGGCTTCTACCGGAGTTATCGGACAGATACTTCCTATCGAGCCTATCAGGAAGGCTGTTCCCGTGCTTGCGGAAAAGCTTTCCTATGACGGCAATATCGAGGCTGCCACAGCTATCATGACTACCGATACTATAAAAAAGGAATACGCCGTTGAATTTGACATCGGCGGAGTAAAATGCACGGTAGGCGGCATGGCAAAGGGCAGCGGCATGATACACCCCAATATGGCGACCACTCTCAATTTCATCACCACCGACTGCAATATATCCTCCGAAATGGTGCAGAAGGCTCTTTCGGAGATAGTTAAGATAACATACAACTGCCTGTCCATAGACGGCGACCAGTCCACAAACGATACCTGCGTGCTTATGGCAAACGGTCTTGCGGGCAATGCGGAGATATCCTCGGAGGGCGGGGATTTTGACATCTTCAAGGACGCACTCTATCAGGTAATGGCAAACCTCACAAGAATGCTCGCCAAGGACGGCGAGGGCGCAACAAAGCTGCTTACCTGCGTATGCTCGGGAGCTCCCGATCTTGATACGGCTATCATCGTGGCAAAGAGCGTTATCGGCTCGTCGCTGTTCAAGTGCGCAATGTTCGGCTCGGACGCTAACTGGGGACGTATCCTTTGCGCGATAGGCTATGCGGACGCTGACTTCGACATCAACAAAACAGACGTCGATCTGGCGTCAGCAAAGGGACGGATAGCTGTGTGCAGGAACGGCTCGGGCGTTGAATTTTCTGAGGACGAGGCAAAGGTCATCCTCACCGAGGACGAGATAGAAATATACATCGACCTTAACATAGGCAACGCGTCAGCCACCGCATGGGGCTGCGACCTTACATATGATTATGTGAAAATAAACGGGGATTATCGTTCGTAAAACGAAAATGGGGAACCTTATGAAAACTGATGATTTTTCCGATTTTTACGCTGACGAAAATGAAGCCTGTTTCAGAAGACGGCTTCTGCCCGATGAATACATACAGTGGAGCGGTGCCGGAAAAACTCCGAGACGTGCTCCGAGGCTGATAGCTTCCATAATTCTGCTGACTTTTTTTCTGGTATGGACAGTGATAGCGTCTTTCACCGGGGTTATACCTGCTGTTCTGTTTGGAGGAGTCTTTGTTCTTATGGGGATAAGCGCAGTCATAAAGGCTTTGCAGCCTCCGATGCCGAACAGATATGCACTTACAGATCAGCGAGTGCTTATGCAGTTCGAAGGCGGCTTTGAGGAAGTAAAGCTTGAAAATATCCGCAGCGCAGAAGCAGCCCGAAATAAAAATGATACAGGTTATGTGAGGATAGAATCGGAACGTATTTTACAATACGGTTCGCGCCGTGAGGAAACTAATTATATATTCGATATTAATGAACCCGAATATGTCTGCGAGCTGATATTATCCGAGCGTGACAAGCTTGCCGAAAACAGATGATATACGAAAGGAATTATCATAAAATGGATAACGAAAACAATATAACCAGCGATGTGCGGTCGAAGGTCCTTATCGACGCTCTGCCGTACATTCAGAAGTACAGCAATAAGATTGTGGTCATAAAATACGGCGGAAACGCCATGACCAACGAGGAACTGAAAAATGCCGTGATGAGCGATATCGTCCTGCTTAATCTGGTAGGCATCAAGACGGTCCTCGTCCACGGCGGCGGCCCCGAGATAAACGATATGCTCAAGCGCGTAGGCATTGAAAGCAAATTCATCAACGGACTGCGCTACACCGACGCAGATACTATGGATATAGTAAGAATGGTCCTCGCGGGAAAGGTCAACAAGGAGCTGGTTTCTCTCTTGCAGATACATCAGGGAAAGGCTCTCGGTCTCTGCGGCGTGGACGGTCAGATGATAATGGCTCACAAGTTGGACGCAGACCCCGATCTGGGATACGTTGGCGAGATAGAGAAGATAAACACAAAGGCTATCACCGACGCGCTGGATAACGGCTATGTGCCCGTTATCGCAACGGTTGCCTCCGACGAGCAGGGTCAGGTGTACAACATTAACGCCGATACCGCAGCTTCCCGCATAGCAGCCGAGCTTAAGGCGGAAAATCTGGTGCTGATGACCGATATCCCCGGACTTCTCCGCGACAAGGACGACCCGTCCACCCTCATTCCGAAGGTACAGGTCAGCGAGGTGCCCTTCATGAAGAGACAGGGCATTATCAGCGGCGGAATGATACCCAAGATAGACTGCTGCGTGGAGGCTGTCCGCAGGGGTGTACATAAGACCTGCATTATCGACGGAAGAGTACCCCATTCCATTCTGGTAGAGCTTCTGTCCAGCGGCGGCATAGGAACACAGTTTACTTGATAAGCTAATAGCGATTATCAATTAGTGAATAGCATATAGCAAATGGTGATCAGCAATTAGCTAATTGCTAATGGCTAATCGCTAATCGCTGCTCATCACCACAAGGGAGGTAGAATAATGAACACGATTGAACAGTTCAACAGCCATGTCATGCAGACCTACGGCAGGTTTGACGTGGTCATGGAAAAGTGCGGCGGGGTCACCGCTCACGATGAAAACGGCAAGGAATATATCGACTTCGGCAGCGGTATCGGCACAAATTCGCTGGGCTACTGCGACGAAAAATGGGCAGACGCTGTCTGTGCTCAGGTGCGCTCCGTTCAGCACACCTCCAACTACTACTACACCAAAACTCAGGCGGACTTCGCCGAGAAGCTCTGCAATGCCGCAGGATATAAGAATGTATTCTTCGGCAACTCGGGCGCAGAGGCTAACGAGTGTGCTATAAAAATCGCAAGGAAATACTCCTTCGACAAGTACGGCAGGGATGCCAAGCGGTACAATATAATCACTCTGAAAAACGGCTTCCACGGACGTACGATAACCACTCTTTCCGCAACGGGACAGGACAGCTTCCACAACTACTTCTTCCCCTTCACCGAGGGATTTATCTATGCAGAAGCTAACAACATCGACGATCTTAAAAGCAAAATAGACGATACCGTCTGCGCTGTGATGATAGAATTTATCCAGGGCGAGGGCGGAGTGAATGTTCTCGACAAGGCTTATGTTGACGAGCTTTTCAGGATATGCGCCGAAAAGGATATCCTTGTCATAGGCGACGAGGTGCAGACGGGAATGGGCAGAACGGGAAAGCTTCTCGCTTCGGAGAATTTCGGCGTGAAGCCCAATGTCACCACTCTTGCCAAGGGTATCGCGGGAGGTATCCCCATGGGAGCCTGCCTTGCCGATGAAAAGACCTGCAATGTCCTCACAAGAGGCACTCACGGCTCCACCTTCGGAGGAAATCCCATTGCCTGCGCAGGAGCAAATGCTGTTATCGACAGGATAACGTCCGAGGGCTTCCTTAGCGAGGTCTCTGCCAAAGGAGAGTATTTCCGCGAAAAGCTTCTTGCCATGGACGGCGTGAAGTCGGTCAGCGGAATGGGTCTGATGATAGGCATTGAGCTTGAAAAGGACAACGCCGCAGAGGTCTGCGCAAAGTGCATAGACAACGGTCTGCTTGTGCTCACCGCAAAGACTAAGGTTCGTCTGCTGCCGCCGCTTACGATATCCTATGAGGACATCGACAGGGGACTGGCAATTCTTGCAAATGTCATTGCGGAATAAGTCTAATGAGATTCTAATATTGTTTTCATTGGAGCAAAATCTTGCTGAGATATAATGGCAGCAGAAGGAGTGATCTGTTATGAAAGACGAAAAAGACGAAAAGGAATACGGCGTTATTGATGCGATATTCGACATTATCGGAATCGTGGTTAAATTTGTAATCGAAATAATTACATAATCGGGAGGAAAAAACAATGAAACACTTATTGAAAATGCTCGACCTTTCCAAGGACGAGATCATCGAGATACTTAATCTCGCAGACCAGCTTAAGTATGAGCTTAAGCACAATATCCCCCACAAAAAGCTGGAGGGCAAGTCTCTCGGAATGATATTCCAGAAGGCTTCCACAAGGACAAGAGTTTCCTTTGAAACGGGCATGTATCAGCTGGGCGGAAATCCGCTGTTCCTGTCCGCAAACGACCTGCAGATAGGCAGAGGTGAGCCTGTGCAGGACACCGCAAGGGTACTGTCCCGCTATCTTGACGGTATCATGATAAGGACCTTCGCTCAGAAGGAGGTCGAGGATCTGGCAGAGTACGGCTCTATCCCCATTATCAACGGACTTACCGACTTCTGTCACCCCTGTCAGGTTCTCGCAGACCTTATGACTGTCCGCGAGTTCAAGCAGCAGTTCGACGGTCTGAAAATGTGCTACATCGGCGACGGCAATAATATGGCAAACTCCCTTATCGTCGGCGGACTTAAGGTTGGCATGAAGGTCTCCGTTGCCTGCCCCGAGAATTATCGTCCCGCAAAGGAGGTCCTCGATTTTGCAAACGGAAACCCCGACTTCTTCATGACCGACAAGCCTATCGAAGCGGCTGTTGACGCGGACGTTATCTTCACCGATGTATGGACCTCCATGGGTCAGGAAGCCGAAAGGGCTGCAAGGGAAAAGGCTTTCGCAGGCTATCAGGTCAACGACGAGCTTCTCTCCGCAGCACATGCAGACTGCATGGTACAGCACTGCCTGCCCGCTCACAGGGAAGAGGAGATCACCGAGAAGGTGTTCGAGGCTCACGCAAACGAGATATTTGAAGAGGCGGAGAACAGGCTCCATGCGCAGAAGGCTGTCATGGTGCTGACAATGGCGGGAAATTAACGGACGATGCTCGGAGAACATCGTAAACACAGCATTTTAAAGGATATTATCGGCATGCTTGACCTGACAAAGCTTTATCCCGTCGAGCGTGCCGTGCTTGAAGCTGCGGGAGGGAAAATATCCTCCGAGGGCGCGGTGGACCATATAATCACAAGCGGCGAGTATATGGTCCCGGTTAGGATGTACCCGCGGAAGAATGCCCGCAAGCTGATGATATACATTCACGGCGGCGGCTGGGCGACCGAAAGCATCGACACCTATGACGGCGTGTGCAGGAGCATTTCCGAGGAGCTGCACTGTCACGTTATTTCGGTGGAATACAGCCTTTCGCCCGAGAAAAAATTCCCCTATGCATTGAATGAGTGCATAGCGGTCATAACCGAGGTGCAGAAGAATATACGCATTTTCGGGCTTTCCGAGGAGGATATCGTCCTATGCGGAGACAGCGCGGGAGGAAATCTTGCCGCGGCGGCGTGTACTCTGCTTCGGGACAGGGAAAATATCCCCATTTCGAAGCTGATACTGCTCTATCCCGTGACGGGCTCCGATTACAGCGAGGATTCTCCCTTTGAGTCGGTGCATACTAAGGGAAAGGGATATACTCTGACTGCACGGCATATGCGGGACTATGTGATACTGTACATGAACACTCCCGAGGACCTGAAAAGTCCCTATTTTACGCTGCTTAACGGCACTGACTATTCGGATATGCCCGATACGCTCATATTCACCGCCGAGAACGACCCGCTGTGCAGCGAGGGCACGGAATATGCTCACAGACTGGCAAAGGCGGGGAATCATGTGAAGCATTATCGGGTAAGGGGAGCGTCTCACGGATTTTTCAAGGATCACAGGTCAAAGGCTTCGTCAAAGGCGAGAAAAATTATGAGGGATTTTCTTAAGGGAGGTGTGGCTGATGGCGGAAAATAACGGTATGTTCTCGGAGTCCGAGCCATGGAGCAGACTGGACAACGCCGCAAAGCTGTTCCCGTCCACCACGAAAAAATCCGATACGAGAGTCTTTCGTTTCAGCTGCGACCTTGACCACGATATAGACAAGGAGATACTACAGCAGGCGGCGGATATGACTGCCGATGATTTCCCGGGCTATATGTGCGTGATACAGAAGGGTTTTTTTTGGTACTATCTGGAGCACTGCGAGCTGCGCCCTGTTGTCACCGAGGAAGATCTGCCCGTGTGCGCGGAGCTGTACGACCCTGAGAGCCGCGGTCTGCTGTTTCGGATAAGCTATCGGAAGAATTCCGTGAATTTCGAGGTGTTCCATGCGCTCACCGACGGAAACGGTGCGCTGCGGTTTTTCAAGGCGCTGATATACAATTATCTGCTGCTGCGCTTCCCCGAGGAATACAGGGAGCCGCCCAAGGAAACGGTGGACGCTTCCACGTCGCAGAAGTCGGACGACAGCTTCCGCAGATATTACGACCCCAAGGCGATAAAAAAGGTCAAGGATAAAAAGCCGAAGCGCAGAGCATATCATCTGACGGGGGAGCCTGCCCGTGAGTATCGACTGCAGGTCATCGAGGGGATATGCTCGGTGAAGTCGGTGCACGACATGGCAAAGCGTTCGGGCACCACTATCACGGTATTTCTGACGGCGCTGTTCATGCAGTCCATACGTAAGGAAATGCCGCTGAGCGGACTGAAACACCCTATGGTGATAAACGTCCCTGTTGATCTGAGGCACTTTTTCCCGTCGGAAACGGCGAAAAATTTCTTTTCCACCATAGGCGTGGAGTATGACTTCAAAAAGCGCAGCGGCGAGCTTTCCGATATAATCGCCGAGGTGGACAAGGGCTTTAAGTCGGAGCTTACAGAGGAAAAGCTGGCGGCAAGAATGAACCGAATGGCGTCTCTGGAGCATAACGCTGCTGCGAGGATAGCTCCGCTGCCGCTGAAAAATTTTGTGCTGCGGTGCGCAAGGAGCATAAAGGACGACTATGAAACAGCAGTGGTCTCCAACATCGGACGGATAACCATGCCCGCGGAAATGGAGCGGCACATTATCCAGTTCGGAATACTGATAAGCACCATGAAGCTGCAGATGTGCATCTGTTCCTTCGGTGACAGGCTGCAGATCGGCTTCACATCGGGCTTTACGGGCACCGATATCCAGCGGGATTTCTTCCGTTCGCTGTCCGAGATGGGCATTGGAGTGGAGATACGGGCAAATGGTTTTTTTAGCTGAGGCATCAGGAAACAGCAATTAGCGAACAGCAATTAGTGAATAAACGAAACGGCTTGTATATGCACAAGTCGTTTTTTAATTAATTTTTAGATTAAATTAATCTACCGTAAAATATTTTTTGTAAAAATAAATCGGATATTATGTGTATAATATATTATACAAGGGGAATATATCCGAAAAAATGTATTTTTCATATGAGAATCAGTTGCTTTTTTATGAACATTGCCGTCGGCAAAGCTGTTTCGCATAGTCTGCCCGGACAGCTAAAAAATTACCCTGCAATGTCCGATATCGCGCAGATACGCGGTTTGATATGTTTATTATATGCGCTTGTCTGTTGACCGCAAACAATGCTTTTGTGCAAATATAACAAGCTTAACAGCTGTTCAATGTGCAGAATTTATATGGTATTGACATTTTGAAAAATTATGGTATACTTAAAATCAAGATAAAACACAGGAAAACAAAAGCCGATAACGGCTATAAAGCATCAAATTTTATGAAAGGAAGTATTCCCAATGAAAACACAGATCGTAAATGGTGTATCAATGCCCAATATCCCCTGGCAGGACAAGCCTGCTGACTGCAGAGTCGTAGTATGGCGCTACGATGCAAACCCCATCATCAAGAGAGACCAGATCATGGTCAAGAAGGCTAACGGCTACAGAGAGCCTTCCAACTCTATCTTCAACAGCTCCGTAGTTCCCTTTGAGGTCGGCGATTACAAGTTCGCAGGCGTTTTCCGCGTTGACGACAGAGAAAGAAACATGGAGCTCCATGCAGGCTTCTCCGTTGACGGTATCCACTGGGATATCAACGAGGAGAGGATAAAGTTCAAGTGCGATATCCCCGAGGTGGCAGAGTGGCAGTACGGCTATGACCCCCGTGTATGCAAGCTCGAGGACAGATACATCGTTACATGGTGCAACGCTTACGGCTGGAAGCCCACTATCGGCATCGCTTATACATACGATTTCAAGGAATTCACTCAGCTTGAGAACGCATACCTTCCCTTCAACAGAAACGGCGTTATGTTCCCCAGAAAGATCAACGGCAAGTATGTAATGATGAGCCGTCCTTCCGACAGCGGTCATACTCCTTTCGGCGATATGTTCATCAGCCAGTCCCCCGACCTCACCTACTGGGGCGAGCACAGACACGTAATGGGACCCTCCAAGGGCTGGGAGTCCACAAAGATGGGCGCAGGTCCTATTCCCATAGAGACAGACAGAGGCTGGCTCATCTTCTATCACGGCGTACTTACCTCCTGCAACGGCTATGTATACAGCTTCTCCGCAGCTCTCCTCGATAAGGACGAGCCCTGGAAGGTACTTAAGAGAGGCGCTTCCTACCTCCTGAGCCCCCAGACAAGCTACGAGCTCATCGGTGATACCGACGCCGTAACATTCCCCTGCGCAAACCTCGTTGACAAGGATACAGGCAGGATCTGCATCTACTACGGCTGCGCAGATACATGCACTTCTCTGGCATTCACCACCGTTGACGATGTTATGGATTTCCTTGACAACAACAGCCAGGTTTGATTTGATTAATAGATGATAATTAAAACAGCAGCGGTCACCGTTAAACGGCAGCCGCTGCTGTTTGCTGTATATTCGTATGAGAGTCAGACTGTGCTGTTGCCCTTGTCAAAGAGGAAATCAAAGCTGCCCTTTTCGGTCTTAAGGCAGGTCTCAAGGACAGTTGACAGAATGACCAGCTTATTCTTGACATTTTCCGCATTATCCGTGAACACGGTATCGTCCAGGAAAAGCATGATGACCGCCACGATTATCTCGGCGCTTTCCTTGGGAGTATCGGTCCTGACCGAGCCTTCCGCATTGCCCTCCCGAAGAAGCTCCGTCAGCACGGGAGATATCTCCTGAATGGCAGCGGTAGTCATTTTATTGTGAAGATTGATATCATTCATGGTATGAAGAGGAACCAGCATATTCTTTTCGGTCTCGCTGAAATCCTTCTTGATAATGCTGAAAAACAGCCGCTTTATCTTTTCGATAGCCGAGGTCTCCTTAAGATTCTGGATACTTTCGAAATAGTCCCGCAGAGCGCGGCGGTAGCTGTTTTCCAGTACGGCGTATAATATCTCGTCCTTGCTTTTGTAGTAGTAGTAAATGCTGCCCTTTCCGATGCCCGCTTTTTTTGCAATTGATTCCACAGATATCGTGCTGTAAGGAACGGTCATGAGAAGCTCTTCCATTGCATCGAATATCAGCTGCCGTTTATCCGTTTTCATAGATTTACCAATCCTCTTCCTTTAACGAAATATTTACGTATATTATATCACAACCCCGCGGGAATTTCAAGTGATTTTATCAAAAAGCGTATGAGGATAAAGATAAAGCGGCAGTACATAGGTACCGCCGCAGAAAAACTATGAATTCCGCACAGCTTCGCTTTTGAAGGTAAATTCTCCGTTGTCAAAGGTCAGGACTGCCTTTTCGCCCTTGCGTATCTCGCCCGACAGTATCTTCATGGACAGCAGATTCTCAACATTCGTCGTGATGACGTGCCTCAGCTTTCTTGCGCCGTATCTGTCGAAGCCCTCCTTTGTTATCTCATTTACGGCAGAATCGCTGAATTCCACTGATATTTCCAGCGCCTTCGCCCGCTCCGACAGCGAGGACAGCATTCTCTCGGTCAGCTTCGGCATATCCTCGCCGCTTAATTTTCCGAACACGATGATATCTTCGATGCGGTTTAATAGCTCGGGACGGAAATGGTCCTTCAGCTCCTTCAGGACGTTTTTCCTGATATCGCCGTCGTTTTCAGAGGACGCAAAACCGATAGTCTTCTCGTCCGAGATATACTTCGCTCCCAGATTGGAGGTGAGAATGATTATCGTATTGCGGAAGTTTATGCGCCGACCCTTGCTGTCGGTGAGTATGCCGTCCTCCAGTATCTGTAAAAGCAGATTGGTCACGTCGGGGTGAGCTTTTTCTATTTCGTCCATGAGAATGACCGAGTAGGGCTTTTTCCGCACCGCTTCGGTCAGCTGACCGCCGTCCTCGAAGCCCACATATCCCGGAGGAGAGCCAATCATTCTCGAAACGCTGTGCTTTTCCATATACTCGCTCATGTCAAGCCGTATCAGCGAGGATTCGTCCCCGAAAAGACATTCCGCCAGCGCCTTTGCAAGCTCGGTCTTTCCCACGCCCGACGGTCCGCAGAAAATAAAGGATCCGATAGGCCGCTTGGGGTCCTTAAGTCCCGAACGCCCCCGCCGCACAGCGTCCGCGACGGCTTTCACCGCTTCGTCCTGACCGATTATCCGCTTGTGGAGCTCCTCCTCCAGAGTGAGCAGCCGCTGGCTTTCCGTGAAGCTTATGCGGGATATCGGTATTCCCGCAGAAACGGACAGCACCGAAGCGATATCGTCCGCAGTGACGTAAACAGGCGATGCGGAGCTTTCCCGCCTGCGCTTTGGAGACGTATTATCCGACTTCTCAAGCATGCGGTTGAGATTTTCCGCCAGCTCCTTAAGATTCTTAGGCTCGCCGAAGCCGCGTATCTTCGCGCGGGAAGCCGCCTCGTCGATGAGGTCTATCGCCTTGTCGGGCAGGCAGCGGTCGTTGATATATCGGACGGACAGCGATATCGCCGCGTCGATAGCCTCATCTGTGATGATGACCTTGTGAAAGCTCTCGTAGCAGCCCGCAAGTCCTTTGAGTATCTGTCTGCAGTCGTCCTCGGAGGGTTCGTTGATTATCACCTGCTGGAAGCGGCGGTCAAGCGCGTTGTCCTTGCCGATGAAGCGGCGGTACTCATCGAAGGTGGTGGCGCCGATGATGCGTATATCACCACGGGCAAGCTGTGGCTTCAGGATATTCGCCGCGTCGATAGCTCCCTCCGCAGCGCCTGCGCCGACTATGGTATGAAGCTCGTCGATGAAGAGGATAATATTTTTGTTGTCGGCGACCTCGTCAAGGCACTGCTTTATGCGTTCCTCGAAGTCGCCCCGATATTTTGCGCCCGCTATCATTGAGGTGAGATTCAGGGAGAATATCCGCTTGTCGGACAGAAATTCGGGAGCCTTTCCGCTTGCGATAAGGCTTGCCACGCCCTCTACCACGGCAGTCTTTCCCACGCCCGCTTCGCCCACCAGACAGGGATTGTTTTTCGTTCTGCGGGAGAGTATCTGAATTACCCGTTCTATCTCCTTGGTGCGGCAGAGGACGGGGTCGCACTTGTTCTCGGCGGCAAGAGCGGTAAGGTCTCTGCCGTATTTCAGCAGAGTGGGAGCCTTTATCGCCGTACTGCGTGCAGTAGGCAAAGCAGTCGGAACAGAGCAGGCGGAGGACATTCTCGTGACATTTCCGCCTTGGCTCACTATAATGGAGTATGCGGTGGAGTTTTCCTCGTCAAGTATAGCGGAGAGCAGATGTTCGGTCCCCGCAGGCTTGGAACGTGAAGCGTTTGCTTTTTCGCAGGCGGAGGAAATAATGCGGGTGAACACGGGAGTCGCGGAGGAAATATCCACGGAGCAGGCATCGCCGCGCCCCACAAGCTTTAATATGCAGTCGAGTATCTTCTCGTCGGTGATCCCGCATGCCTTGATGATGCTGTATGCGGTGCTGCCCTGCTCCGAAGCAAGCGCCATGAGCAGGTGCTCGCTGCCTGCGTAGGTATGTCCCAGCCGCCCCGCGGTCAGCAGCGCCTTATTGATCACAATGTTGGCTTTCTTGGTAAACAATTCTGAATTGTACATCATGGTTCTCCTCTTTTGTAAATATTTCTGTTTTATCCAAATATATTATGACACTTCCCATGGAAAATATTTGTCGCAGAGGGAAAACAGACAAAATTATTTATCGCAGATTTCGGCAGGGAAATATTTCACTGTACATCATGCACCCGAATTATACCGATTTTTAGCATATAGTCGGGAAACCGCAAAAAAAGCGGCTCCCCGCATAAACGGGAAGCCGCCGAAAGCTTATGTATTATCTGATCAGAAATCAACCTCTGTATCGTAGTAGCAGCACTTGAGGAGCTTTTCCATTTCCTCCTGAGAAGGCTGTCTGGGATTGGAGCCTGTGCATGCATCGCCGATAGCGTTCTTAGCGATCTCGGGAAGTCTCTGGAGGAATACTTCCTCGGGAACGAAGCCCTGCTCTGTGGGATAGCTGTCTGCGCCGTAGTTCTTGATGCAGTGAGGAATATTGAGGTCGTCGTTCATCTTGCGGAGAGCTGCGATAAGGAGCTGTACCTTCTCGTCGTCGTTGGAGCCGCCGAGGTGCATATAATCAGCAATTACGCCGTAACGCTTCTTAGCTGTGGGATCCTTAGCGTTGAATGCGATTACCTTGGGCAGATACATTGCGTTAGCTGCGCCGTGGATGATGTGTGCGCCGTAATCCTGGAATGCAGCGCCTGTCTTGTGAGCCATGGAGTGAACGATACCGAGAAGAGCGTTGGAGAATGCCATACCTGCCAGACACTGTGCGTTGTGCATAGCGTCTCTGGAAGCCATATCGCCGTTGTAGGACTTGACCAGGTCAGCCTGGATCATCTCAATAGCGTGGATAGCGAGTGCATCAGAATAGTCGGAGTTTGCTGTGGAAACGTAAGCCTCGACAGCATGAGTGATAGCGTCCATACCTGTGTGAGCAACAAGCTTCTGAGGCATAGTTTCAGCAAGCTCGGGGTCTACGATAGCAACGTCGGGAGTGATCTCAAAGTCAGCGATAGGATACTTGATACCCTTGTCGTAGTCGGTGATGATAGAGAATGCAGTTACCTCGGTAGCTGTGCCGGATGTGGAGGAAACAGCGCAGAAGTGAGCCTTCTTGCGGAGCTCGGGGATACCGAATACCTTGCACATATCCTCGAAGGTGCAGTCGGGATACTCGTACTTGATCCACATAGCCTTAGCTGCGTCGATAGGAGAGCCGCCGCCGATAGCAACGATCCAGTCGGGACCGAATTCGATCATCTTGGCAGCGCCGTTCATAACTGTGGTAACGGAAGGATCGGGCTCAACGCCGTCAATGACCATAACTTCCATTCCTGCTTCCTTAAGATAACCTTCTGCACGGTCTAAGAAACCGAATTTCTTCATGGAGCCGCCGCCTACAACGATAACAGCTTTGGTTCCCTTAAGGGTCTTGAGGTTTTCAAGCGCACCCTTGCCGTGGTACAAATCTCTGGGTAAAGTAAATCTTGCCATTTTAAGAATCCTCCCTAAAATTTTTCGACAGCTTTTGCTGTCAGAGTATGTGTTAATTAACTAATTACATCATAACATATTCCGTCTGATTTGTGAAATATAAATAATGCATGAGTCATATATTTTTTTATATGATACGGTGCTTTTCGTGAATGAGAAAGACCATAATTATGAATTATTTTAAAAAGATTCATTCAGATATTGCAATGTGAGAAAAAGTGTGATAGAATAAATGTAAGTATATTTTTAAGTGAAGGCGGAACAGCCGCCTGCTGCAGAATGGAGAGAAATATCATGGATAAGGAAAATAAAGGCAATAATTACCGCCCTGAGGATCATCGTCCCGAGTTCCCGAAAAGGGCAGTCGTAACGGGGGGAATGCCTTACGGAAATAAGCAGCTCCACTTCGGACATGTGGGCGGAGTGTTCGTGTTCGCAGACGTATATGCGCGGTTTCTCCGCGACAGGATAGGCGAGGACAATGTTATTTTCGTGTCGGGCACCGACTGCTACGGCTCGCCCATCGCCGAGGCTTACAGAAAGCTTAAGGAGCAGGGCTACGAGGGTACCATAAAGGACTTCGTTCAGTCCAATCACGACGCTCAGGAAAAGACTCTCAAGGATTACGATATCAGCCTCGATCTCTTCGGAGCGTCCGCTCTGGGAGATACTGCCGAAATGCATGATATGGTCACCGATAAATTCATCAGACGGCTTTACGAGCTGGGCTGGCTCGAAAAGAATTCCACCGCGCAGTTCTACGACGAAAAGGCGGGTACCTTCCTCAACGGCAGACAGGTGATCGGAAAATGTCCCGTTCAGGGCTGCTCCTCCGAGAAGGCTTACGCCGACGAGTGCGACCTGGGTCATCAGTACATGCCCGTCAACCTTATCGACCCCAAGAGCACGCTTACAGGCGAGACTCCCGTTATGAAGAACGTGGACAACTGGTACTTCAAGCTTATCGACTTTACAGACAAGCTCAAGGAAGCTGCCGATTCCATGGAGAAGCAGAAGAATATCCGTCCCGTGGTCACCAAGACTATCAAGGAATTTCTGGAGCCGCCCGTCATCTATGTAATGAATAACTACCGCGAGGACTATGAGAGCGTCAAGGATAAAATGGCGCCCCATAAGCTCATCGAAGAGCCTAAAAAGACCTCGTTCACCATAGTATTCGATACCCTGTCCGAGCGCGACGATGCAGTGAAGCTGCTCAACGAGAAGAAGGTCCGCTTCAGAGAGGGCAAAACTCTGGTGCCCTTCAGACTTACCGGAAATATCGACTGGGGCGTAAAGGCTCCCAAGCTGGAAAACGAGGAGGACCTTACCGTATGGGTATGGCCCGAGTCTCTGTGGGCGCCCATATCCTTCACCTGCGCATATCTTAAGAGACAGGGCAGACCCGTTTCCGATTACAAGAAATACTGGTGCAGCAAGGACGCAAAGGTATATCAGTTCATCGGTCAGGACAACATCTATTTCTACGGCGTTGCGGAGACTGCCATGTGGCTTGCCTTCCAGGGCTCCGATATGAAGGATATCTCCGTCGAGCCTCCCGAGGGCGAGCTGCAGATGCCCGTTCTCGTGGCAAATCATCACATACTGTTCCTGGACAAGAAGGCATCAAGCAGCGGTTCGGTCAAGCCTCCCATGGCGGCTGACCTGCTGGACCACTACACCGCCGAGCAGCTGAGAATGCACTGGCTGGGACTGGGACTGGGCATGAGAAGCGTAAGCTTCCAGCCGAAGCCCTACAACCCCGACGCAAAGCCCGAGGATACCGACCCCGTAACGAAGGAAGGCTTTCTGCTCTCCAACGTATTTAACCGCATAATCCGCACCTGCTTCTACGATACGCAGAAATATTTCGACGGCAATATGCCCATAGGCACTCCAGACGAGCAGGTCATCGCCGACAGCAAGAAGGCGATCCTCGATTACGAGCGCTTCATGTACAAGACGGAATTTCATCAGGTGACCTATGTGCTGGATTCCTATATCCGCAAGGCGAGCAAGCTCCTTGCAAAGCTTAAGGCCGAGGCGGACAAGTCCGAGGACGAGAATGTCCGCAGACAGTACCTTGTGAATATGTTCCATATGATAAGAACAGGCGCTGTGCTGCTGCACCCCTTTGCGCCCAAGGGCACCGAGATGATACTGGACTATCTCAATGCGGACAAGAGCTTCTGGAGCTGGGAGTATATCTTCGACGGATTTGCGGAGCTTTTCCCGGGAGAAGCTTCTCATAAGCTTAAATTCTTAGAGCCCAGAGTGGACTTTTTCACCAGACATCCGAGCCAGTTTGAGAATTGATGATACCGAGCATCGGTTATAATAATAAAGGTGGTATTGGCAGTTGAGCAAAAAGAAAAAAACAAGCGTAAGCAGTGAGGCGGAAGCGCCTGTTTCGGAAAACAGCACCGAAAATATAATCAATGAAGACGAGCTGAAAAGCATATTTGAATTCGAGCCCGAGGACAATTCTCCGAAGGAAGAACCCGCCGAGGAAAAGCCCGCCGAGGAAAAGCCTGCCGAGGAAAAGCCAGCGGAGGAAAAGCCCGCGGAGAAAAAGCCCGCCGAGGAAAAAGCTCCCGAGAGCAGCGCTTCCAAGCGCGGACAGCTGACCGAAAGTCAGCTTGACTCGTTGGACGCACTTGACCGCGATCTTGCCCGTGCGAAGAAGAATAAGGAGCAAATTCAGCGGGAAGAGGACGAAAAGCGCCGTAAGGAGAAAGAACGGGAAGCCGAATATCTGGCAAAGGCTAAAAAGGCGCAGGAGCAGGCTACCCGCCGCGAGGAACGCTCAAGGGAGATCGAAAAGCAGAAGCAGCGTCAGGAAATGGAAGAAAAGCCCGTCGTGCAGGAGGTCAGGCCCGTAAAGCGGGAAAGAGACCCTATGCTGGGTATGAATATCATCAAGGGACTTACCGTGCTTGTGGTGGTACTGGGCGTTGCCTATGCGGGCGGTCTTATCTATATGAGAAACCTTAACGACGGGTACATCAAGGACATGGAAAAGGACCTCATGGGCATTTCCGCCGCAGGTGAAGCCGATGATGCGGAATACTCCGATGCGAACTCCGCAGACGAACTTTCCGCCGAGGAAAAGCGTGCGCAGGACCTTTCACTGTATCTTCCCGATACGGATAAGGACGGACTTTCAGACTATTACGAGATAAACGTTTCTAAGACCGACCCCAATAATGCCGATTCAGACGGAGATAAGATATCCGACGGCGAGGAAGTCCGTGCGGGACTTGACCCGCTGACTGCCGACGACGATTCGCAGCCGGTGACGATAACGGTCTCAACAGAGGGCGCCTCCGCCGAGATAACAGGCAAGCCCCAGAATGCGTCCGCTGTTCTGGACAGGGTCAGCAACAACAGTATCTCTGGTGCTACGGGTATAGTGGGCAGCGCATACGAATTCTATACTGCATATCCCATGCAGAGCTGTACTCTGACCATAAGCTACACCAACGACGCTGTGGGCAGGTGGCATGCATCTCCCGCGGGGCTGTCTGTATTCCGCTTTGACAGCGAAGCCCTCACCTTCGAGCCGCTGGAAAGCACAGTAGACCCTGCGGGCTGCACCGTATCCGCCGAGATAGATTCGATAGGCATCTATGCGGTGGGCGTATCGGAGTATATGCAGCAGGAGTACAATAACCGCATTTTCTTCCTTATAGACAATTCGGGCTCCATGTACCCCGAAGCGCTCTGTCCCAATTCCGAGGAAAACGACGTGAATTTCAAGCGCCTTGATTTTGCAAACGGAGTCATCGACCGTCTGGGAGACACTGCGGAGTACGGCGCTGCGAAGTTTACGGGCACATATTCGAAGCTGACCCCCGTCACCTCCGACAGGGAAGCGGTCAAGACCCAGATCGACAGCATCAGGACAGCCGATCTCTATTTCGACGGCACCGAGATAGCGGGCTCTATCAGCGCCGCAGTGGACGAACTCGGAAACAACAGCTCCGACAAGAATTACATAATCCTGCTGACCGACGGCTATCCCTCCACTAGCGACCCCGACAAGGAGGCTGCCGCTCTTAAGAAGGCAGTGGACAATAACATCACCATATTTACCATAGGTCTCGGAAAGCGGGTCGATCAGGATTACCTGTCCAACATCGCAGCTGCCACCAACGGACAGTATTATCAGGCAGCCAATGCGTCCGCTCTGGACAGGATATGCGACAAGATAGAAAGCTTCATGTCCTACAATCAGACGACGATAGACCTGAACGAGCCCACCGATGTGTATATCCTTGCCGATTCGGGCTTCAACGTGGATAAGGACAGCATGGCGTACAACAACTTCCGTGCCGACTTCTCCGAAACGGGCACCGATTACGGAATCGCCGAGCTGACCCGCCGGTACTACACAGGCGAGCTTAAGCTTACAGCAGAGGAGTATACCACCGACAGCGGCGAGACCATACCCGGCTATGATCTCAGCGGGATAGAACAGCTTGCAGACGGAAAGCCCGACCTTGTCGATCTGAAAATTGATTTCCTGGACACTTACAATAAATATCTTGCCGTTGAAAACAAGTGGAATTACCGCGCGTCCGACGGCGGTCTGCTGAAATACAATTCAGACACCATGGATTTCATACTCAATAACCGCATGGATATCATTCAGCTGCCCTACACAGTGAAGCTTCCCGAGCTGGAAAGCTGGATAGAGACCCTCCAGACCATCACTTTCCAGCGGCTGCCCGAGTTCTCCTCATACGAGTGCGCAGTTATTTCCAGTCCGCTTTATGACGGCGAGGACAAGACCCTGCTTGACGCGTTCAGATATATGCAGAAGCTTCACCTGTCCTCGGAAAAATGCACGGTATATGATTTCGGCTACGACGGCGAGGCAGCGATGAATGCTCTGCGCACCGAGCTTGAAAAGGGGAACCCCGTGGTATTGTCCGCAGGAGGCTATGCCCTTAACGCGGTAAGACTGCTCCGCGAGTCGGAGAACACCAACAAGCTTGTGCTTGAAGCCTACGACTGCAACAATCTGGGCACCACCACCTACATATCCATTCTGCGCACACCCGTATACGACGGCGAAGCAGAGCCTTACTATCAGTACTCCGCGTCGGTCTACGGCAAGGAAATGCCCCTGAAGGTGTACGTTGCAAACAGCTGATAGCTATTAGTGAACAGTGAACAGCGAAAGCAAATAATAAAAAGCCTCGATTTTTCGGGGCTTTTTTATAATCATTTTTTTAATGATGAAAAACGGCGGTACCCGTAAGGGCACCGCCGAATATGATATTCAAATCAAATTGCTCAGACAGTGTGAACGCCGTTAGCCTTGTCCGCATGAGCGCCGTCAACGCCGTACTTAGCGTCTCTTCTCTTCTCGAAGAACTTGGGAGCAACCTTCGGGAACATCGCATAGGTGAGAACGTCCTCTTCCTGCTCTATCCACTCTGCGCACTCCTCGCGCATAGCGTCAAGCTCGGGCTTTAAGAGGTCTGCGGGACGGCAGGAGATAGGCTCCTCGCCCTTTAAGATCATCTCTCTGAACTTGGGGTCTATTTCTGTAGGAGTCTTACCGTAGCTGCCCTTGACCATTTCCTTGAATTCCTTGGTAACGGTCTTGTAGCGCTCGCCCGTGATGATGTTGAACACAGCCTGTGTGCCGACGATCTGGGAAGTAGGAGTAACAAGGGGAGGATTACCCGAATCCGCACGTACTCTGGGCACTTCCTTTAGAACGTCCTCCAGCTGGTCCTCCTTGCCTGCCTGCTTAAGCTGAGAGAGCAGGTTAGAGAGCATTCCGCCGGGAACCTGATAGATAAGAGCGTTGGGGTTTACAGCCAGCATCTTCTCGTCGATAAGACCGCTGTCGATGTACTTCTTGCGAAGCTTCATGAAATAGTCTCTGATCTCGTTGAGCTTAACGAGGTCAAGTCCCGTATCGTACTCGGTGCCCTGGAGAGCTGCCACCATGGACTCTGTGGGAGCATGGGAAGTACCGTTTGCCAGAGGAGACATAGCGGTATCAATAATATCGCAGCCTGCCTCGATACCCTTCATCAGGCACATGGAAGCAAGACCCGATGTATAGTGAGTATGGAGCTGGAGAGGTATCTTGACCTCTGCCTTGATCTTCTTCACGAGAGCCTCTGTTCTGTAAGGAGTGAGCAGAGCAGCCATATCCTTGATGCAGATAGAATCTGCGCCGGCAGCTTCGATCTGCTTAGCATAGTTTACGTAATACTCGTCGGTGAAAACATCGCCCGTGGTGAAGGAGATAGCTACCTGAGCGTGAGCGTTTTCCTTCTTGGCAGCCTTGATAGCAGTTTCAAGGTTTCTGATATCGTTGAGAGCGTCGAAGATACGGATGATGTCGATACCGTTTGCGCAAGCCTTCTGAACGAAATACTCAACGAGGTCGTCTGCATAGTGACGATAGCCCAGCATGTTCTGACCTCTGAAAAGCATCTGGAGCTTGGTATTGGGCATTTCTCTGCGGAGAATGCGGAGTCTTTCCCAAGGGTCTTCGTTTAAGAATCTGATACATGAATCGAATGTAGCGCCGCCCCAGCACTCAACGGAGTAGAAACCTACCTTGTCCATTTCGGAGAGAATGGGGAGCATATCGTCCGTACTCATACGTGTAGCGAGCAGCGACTGATGAGCGTCGCGGAGTACGGTCTCGGTTACTTTGATCTTAGCCATTGCTTATTCCGCCTTTCCTGAGATTATGCGAGTGTTGCAATAAGGTCGCCTGTGTTTACGGAATCGCCCTTGTTTACGTTGATAGAAGCCACCTTGCCTGCTTCGGGAGCAACGATGTCGTTCTCCATCTTCATAGCCTCGAGAACAGCGATGACCTGACCCTTTGTTACGCTGTCGCCGACCTTAGCCTTAACATCGAGGATAGTTCCGGGCATGGGAGCCTTTACCTCGATAGAGCCTGCAGCGCCGGAAGCAGCGGGTGCAGCAGCAGGAGCGGCAGGAGCAGCTGCGGGTGCGGGAGCTGCAGCGGGAGCAGCCACAGGAGCGGAGCCGTCAGTGATATCCTGAACAGAAACATCGTAAGCCTTGCCGTTTACGGTAATATTAAATCTTTTCATAATATAAAACCACCATTCAATATAATTTTTATTCGGTTGAAGTTATTGAGTCAACAGCTTACGGAATTATGTAATAAATCGCTGTTTGCTGTTGACCGAAAACTGTTAACTTAGTTTACGCTGTGCTTCTTGGGAAGCTGCTTTACCATGCGCTTGCCTGCGCTGATATCGAGAACGGAGATGATCTTCGCTCTTGCGTTTGCGGGGTCGATGATCTCGTCAACAGCGCCCTTGGCAGCCGCGTCGAATGCGGAAGCCTTTTCGTCTGCGTAGCGCTTTGCGATCTCTTCGCGCTTAGCCTTAACGTCGGATGCGCCCTTAAGCTCGTCGTGATACAGGAATTCAGCCGCAGCGATAGGATTCATGGGAGCGATAACAGCGTCGGGATATGCAAATGTCATATCTGCGTTAGCGTTGTTTCCTGCCAGAGCCACGAAAGCGGAGCCGTAAGCCTTGCCTGTTACCAGCGAGATCTTTACAGTAGTAGCCTCTGCGTAAGCGGAAGCAGCCTTTGCAGTGTTTCTTACAGCCTCTGCGCCCGACTCAAAGCCCTCGGTATCAACGATCGTGATAACGGGAACGGAGAAAGCGTCGCACAGACGGACAAATCTTGCGATCTTGGCAGTATCGTCGGAGGTGAGCTTGTCAGCGGTCTTGTTGGTGCCGACGATGCCTGCGGAAGCGCCGCCGATAGTTGCAAGAGCTGTGAAGGAAGCCTTTCCGAACTCTGCATAAAGCTCTGTAACGCTGCCCTCGTCGGCAACAGCGGCTGCGATGTCCTCAGCGGAGCCCTCAGCCTTTTTGCCCGACTCTGCGTACTCGAACTCGGGTACGGGAGAGAGGTTGTTCTGAGGCATAAGAGAAACGAGCTTCTTAGCCTGTTCAACAGCGTCCTTGTCGTCCTTTGCGGTAAGAGCGGATATACCGCACTTAGCGGCAGACTCGGCAGAGCTGCTGTCAGCGCCTGCATTCAGATAAAGAGCGCCTTCCTCGGACATTATCACAAAGTCTGCACAAGCAGCGATAACAGCCGCGCTTCCCGAGCAAACTCCTGCGATAACAGCTATCTGGGGAACAACGCCCGAAAGATTAGATGTGTGAGCGAGTATCTCGCCATAAGCGTTCATAGCCTCTGCGCCGTCCTCAACGAAAGCGCCGCAGGAATCGTAGATACCCACAACGGGCACGCCGTTTCTGGAAGCGAGATCGAATACCTTAGCGATCTTTGCGGCATGAGCCTTGGAAACTGCGCCGCTTTTAACAGAGCTGTCCTGTGAAAAAGCATATACGGGAGCACCGTTCACAAAGCCGTAAGCTGCCGCCACGCCTGTGAGATCCTCTCCGCACTTAGCGTATGCGTCAATTTCGGTATAAACGCCGTCGTCGAAAAGAGCAGCAAGTCTTTTCTTAGCGGCAGTATCGGCGGAAACAGCAGCGGTATACTCTGCCATTTTAGCCCTCTGACTTTCGGTCAACATAGATATTTCCTCCGTTCTCGGTGGTTCTGCCGATTTATGTAAATGATACATCGGCATATCCTAAAATAATTTCAAATTTAACCACTATACATTATACAACATATTTTTCGTCTTGACAAGTTTTTGACGAAGAATTTTTGGTTTTTTTCAATTTGTTTACAATTTAGTAAAAAAGTACTTAGTACCTAGTACCTAGTACTTAGTACATAGTACTTCTAAGGACTTCAGACTCAGGACTAATAACTAAAAACTAGGTACTATGTACTAAAATAAAAAAGACGCCGAAAATTCGACATCTTTCTTATTGTACGTACAATTCGGTTTTATCTGTTAATCAGACAGCTCTTGTAACCTTTCCGGAACGAAGGCATCTTGAGCATACATAAATGTGCTTGGGAGTGCCGTTTACAATAGCCTTAACACGCTTAAC
>JALEMR010000002.1 GCA_022768245.1 Oscillospiraceae bacterium | reverse complement strand
TGTTATTGAAACGCTTGTCCCGTCATTAAGGTCATCCTGTGATAATCTGCAATAACAAGCTGCTTTATATATTTTCATATCCATAAAAACATTATCCTTTCTATGGAATGAAAAACAACGTTTGCATCTTAATTTTACCACGTTAAAGCGGTAATGCCAATACAAATCCGATGTTTTCTCCTTTATTTTTTCGGTTGTCAAATAAAGCTCTATATTACTCCGATTTGTCCTCGACTTTGTTTTCTTTTTCAAGCTCCAGCAGTCTATAATTTTTTTAGAAACATAGAGATATTTTGTTCCGCCATATAACGATTTAATACCGATGAGAAATTCTCCTGCTCGGATATATCGGAGAAGAAGCGTGGTCTATGATAAGCTCGGCATTTACACCGAACATCTTGAACAGCTTATCCTCGTTCCGCAAGGAATAATCGGCAAGCTCACCCATTGTGTGGATATATATGCTTTCAAGTTTCTTTGCCGTTCCGTGTCCTATTCTCCAAAAGTCTGTAAGCGGAGTGCGGGACCATAAGAGCTTTCTGTATGACATTTCATCAAGCTCCGCTAAATGATCATGTGTAAAATGCAATTGATTCTTTGACAAAATTCATATTTGATGTATTTATTCTTGAATAGTCAGCAGACAAATAGTGTAAATAGCTTGTACAACCGCGTTTCTGATGAGTTGCTCGAAACAAAAAGTATGAGGTCAAAACGGCATTTTCGGAATATTTTGATATATAATGGGAGCAGGCTCAAGGGAAAATCCCAAGAGCAGAAAACCGCAGAGCTTGAAAATAAGGAGCTTCTCAAAACCTGCAAGGAGAAGAAGCTCTCCACACAGGAGCTTATCGGGGATTAGTATTATATTTCTTTTTGATTTCCATTCTATTGACAATGAAACGCTTTTACGATATAATTATTACATATTGGATCGGTGTATCACGATACAGAAAAATGAGCACGGGGACGCTGTTCATCGGTGAACATTGGCTGCATCTTCGGGCAAAAGAGGTAAAGAAATGCATGATATCAGACTTTTAGACTGTACTCTGCGTGACGGGGGATATGTCAATGACTGGAAATTCGGGAATGAGAATCTTATCAGCGTTTTCGAACGCTTAGCCGATTCCGGTGTGGATATAATTGAGATAGGTTTTCTCGACGACAGAAGACCCTTTGATACGGACAGGAGCATTATGCCTTCGACTGCATGTGCCGACGCCATCTTCGGACAGCTTGACAAAAAGCATGCAATGGTCGTGGGAATGATAGATTACGGCACCTGTGCCATTAAAAATATTTCTCCCTGCAAGGACAGCTTTCTGGACGGTATCCGCGTCATCTTTAAAAAGCATCTGATGCACGAGGCTATGGAGTACTGCCGTCAGGTCAAGGCTCTGGGATATAACGTATTTGCGCAGCTGGTCTCTGTCACCTCCTACAATGATGATGAACTGACGGAACTCATCGGTCTGGTGAATGACGTACAGCCATATGCGGTATCAATGGTGGATACCTACGGTCTTATGCACCCCGAGGATATGCTGCATTACTATGAGCTGCTGGACAATGACGTTGTCTCTTCGGTAAGGATAGGCTTTCATGGGCATAATAATTTTCAGCTTGCCTATGCAAATTCCATCGCCTTTCTCGATAAGGAGAGCAAACACGATATCATAGTTGACGGCACCCTGTTCGGCATGGGCAAAAGCGCAGGGAATGCGCCGCTTGAGCTGCTCGGGATGCGGCTGAACGACAAGTATCAAAAGCACTATAACATAGACGCAATGCTCGAAGCTATCGAAGAGACGGTAAGGACTTTCTATTCGGATTCGCCCTGGGGCTATAAGACCTTCTTTTTTCTTTCGGCAAAGAACAGCTGTCATCCGAACTACGTAAGCTATTTTCAGAATAAACAAAATCTTTCCGCTTCAAAGATAGACGAGCTTCTTGCGATGATAGGTCCCGAAGAGAAAAAGCTTCTGTATGATAAGCTCTCGGCAGAACAGCTGTATAATAATTATGCCGATGAAAATATCCCCGAGCGGGAAAGTCTTGAAGCTTTCGGAAAAGAGATATCGGGACGTAAACTGCTTCTTGTGGGGCCGGGAAGAAATATCCGGCTGCAGGAGAAAAAGATCGCCGATTTTATCGGACAGAACTCACCGTTTATCGTTTCTGTCAACTATATCCCCGAAGGCATTCCCGCAGACTGTGTTTTTGTGACTAACGGCAAGAGATACCATGATATGACCCTGACCTTAAACAGGACCCGGACAAAGGTACTTGCTACGTCAAATGTCGAATGCAGAAACGGAAGCTTTGATTTTACGGTAAACAGGGCTCCTCTGCTGGACAGAGAGGAAAGGATCATGGACAATTCCTTTCTGATGCTGATAAAGCTTCTGCATAAAATAAAGGTAAAGGAAGTATACTGCGCAGGCTTTGACGGCTATTCCGACAAGGAGGATAACTACTGCGACCCGTCCATGGAATATAATTTCGTGAAAAAGGAGGCGCTTCATCTGAACGACTATATGAGAAAACGCATCTCCGAAGCGCGGACAGATATGCACATCGAATTTATTACATACTCTGCGTATGATGAGGTGGAGGATATAAATGGAGCGTCAATTTAAAGCGGCAGTTTTTGACCTGGACGGAACACTGCTGGATACGTCCGAGGGCGTAAAGGCTGCTGTCAGATATACTATAGAAAAATTCGGCTTCGAACCGCTCGGCGAGGAAAGGCTTGATTCATTCATCGGACCGCCCATACAGGATTCCTTTGCCGCAGCCTACGGGCTCAAGGGACAGATACTTCAGGATATCGCGACGGTATTCCGCGACAGATATAAATCAGCCGACCTTTTAAAGGCAAAGCCCTATGAGGGTATATATGATGTATTTCAGTCGCTTCTTGATAATGGGATAAGACCTGCAGTTGCCACATACAAGCGGCAGGATTATGCTTCGCAGATCCTGATACATTTCGGCTTTGACAGGTATACAGACATAATGTACGGAGCAGACCACGAAAACAAGCTGAAAAAGAAGGATATAATAGAAAAGGCTCTTATTGATATGGGAATAAGCAAGCATTCCGAAGCCGTTATGATAGGCGACAGCGACAATGATGCAATAGGCGCAGCGGATATCGGAATGAGATTCATCGGAGTCACATACGGATTTGGTTTCAGAAATGCGGCAGACGTCGATAAATTCCCGAATATCGGAGCTGCGGGCAGTACAGCAGAGCTGAGAACTCTGCTTATGGGAGGGCAATACATATGAAGATAAAGGCAGCCGAATATATTTCGGGATTTCTTGTTGAACATGGCATAAAGGACTGCTTTATGGTCACAGGCGGCGGTGCTATGCATCTGGACGACGCGCTGGGACATCAGCAGGGAATGCACTGCATATTCGATCATCATGAACAGGCATGCGCTATCGCCGCGGAGGGCTATGCCAGAATGACGGGCAGGATAGCGGCAGTATGCGTGACCAGCGGCCCCGGCGGGACAAATGCAATTACGGGCGTAATGGGCGGCTGGGTCGATTCTATCCCTATGTTTATTTTATCGGGACAGGTCAAGAGGGAGACTACAACATGGTCATGTCCCGAGCTGGGTCTGCGGCAGCTGGGAGATCAGGAGTTTGATATCATCCGCTCCGTTTCAAATATGACCAAGTATGCAGTGATGGTGACCGAGCCGCGTGAGCTGGCATATCATCTGGAAAAGGCGCTGTATCTTGCATCGGACGGCAGACAGGGACCTGTATGGCTGGATATCCCTCTGGACGTTCAGGGGGCAGTCATCGAGACCGACGAGCTGATACATTTTAATGCCGAAGCCGAAAGACAGTGGAAAACGCCCGATGTGACGGATACTGTCGTTAAAGCTGTGCTTGATAAGATAAAAGAGGCTAAGGCTCCGCTTATTCTTGCGGGTACGGGCATAAGGCTTGCCGGAGCGGAGGATGACCTTCTCAAAATGCTTGACAAGCTCAGGATACCCGTCGTTACCGCATGGAACGCCAATGATACCGTTGCGTTCGACAGCAGGTATTATGCGGGCATGCCGGGTACAGTCGGCACAAGACCGGGTAATTTTGCCGTCCAGAACTGCGACCTGCTCATAAGTCTCGGCTGCAGGCTGAATATCCGCATGATAGGCTACAATCATTACGATTTTGCAAAAAATGCTTACAAGATAATCGTTGATATAGATCCAAGAGAGCTCATCAAGCCTACCGTACGTCCCGATATGCCTATAAATGCCGATGTGAAGGACTTCATCGGAAAAGTGCTTGCCGCGGATTATGAGGTACAGGAAAAGCATGAGCAATGGCTGGGCTGGTGCCGTGACTTAGTCGGGAGATTCCCTGCTGTTTTGGAAGAATATCATCGGACAGATGACGGACCTGTCGATCCATATGTATTCATCGACAAGCTTTTCGGACAGCTTGAAAGCAATGACAGGATCATCTGCGGCAACGGAAGCGCGTGCGTCATCACCTTCCAGGCGGCAAAGCTAAAGCAGGGACAGAGAATGTTTACCAATTCGGGCTGCGCTGCAATGGGCTACGGCTTCCCTGCCGCGATAGGAGCTGCCGTATCCGACAACAGCAGGCGGACGATCTGCATCGACGGCGACGGAAGCTTTATGATGAATATGCAGGAGCTTGCCACCGTTGTTTATAACAAGCTTGACATCAAGCTGTTCATCATAAACAACAACGGCTATCATTCGATACGCCAGACCCAGAGAAATCTGTTCAAGCCGCCCTATATCGGCATTGACAGCACAAGCGGCATATGCTTCCCCGACTTTGGAAAGCTTGCGGACGCTTTCGGCGTCAGATACTTTCTGGCGGACACTGAGAAAAGCTGTGATAATGTCCTGCAGGAGGCGCTCAGCTGTGAAGGACCTTGTGTCTGTGAAGTTATTGTGGACCCCGGGCGGAGCTTTGAGCCCAAGTCCTCTTCCAGGGTCATGCCCGACGGAACTATCACCTCGCCTTCCCTTGACGATATGGCTCCTTTTCTGGACAGGGATGTGTTTGAAAAAATAAACTATTGATGAACAGACCGAGCCCTCATCGGTATGCCAAGCGCTCGTTACGGAGGTCAATTAATAATGAAGCTGTCATACAAAGCTCTCAGAGCAATTACGGTGATATATGCGATACTTCCCATTATCATCTTTTACATTGGCTGGCTCACGCCGATAGCTGCGCTTATCTTTTCGCTCCTTACAATTTCGGGACTTGTTTTCTTCCTGCGCAGCAAAAACAGCGGTGAATGCTCCTATGCTGAGATAAGCGCAAAGCAGCTGGCAGCTGTGGCGGCAATTGCCGTATTCTGGTGTTTTCTTGCAGGTCAGGGCGGATTTGTACATCAAAGTACAGATCATATTATCAGGAATGCCATTTTCCGCGATATGATAAAACAGCCCTGGCCCGTGATCTATGACAACGATCAGCTGCTGTCATACTATATCGCCCACTGGATAGTTCCTGCGGCTGTCGGAAAAGGCGTACTGACGCTTTCGGGTTCGGTCGGCGCAGGTCTGCTGGCAGGGAGGATCGCCCTTCTGATATGGAGCAGCATAGGGATATTCCTTTCGCTCCTGCTTATTTCTGTCATAACGGCGCAAGGCAACAAATGCCGTGCGATACTTTCCTCGCTGCTGCTGATATTTTTCAGCGGGGCGGACATTCTCGGCAGTCTTATCACCGATACATGCACACTTACGCATCTTGAATGGTGGGCGGAATTTGCGCAGTTCAGCTCAGTAACGACCTGTCTTTTCTGGGTATATAATCAGTTTATAGTGATACTGCCGCTGACGCTGTGCATTATAAACGAAACAAGCACGGAAAATTTCGCTTTTCTGGGACTGCTTATGTTTCCTTACGGACCGTTCCCGTTTCTGGGGATTGTTATGATATGTCTGCTTAAGGCAGCTGTTCTGCTTATCGGGAAATACCGTGAGAAAAAGCTGTCGGAGGGCATAAAGGAAACGCTCTCGCCGCAGAATCTGATAACGGCCGCTGCGGTAGGTCTGCCGTATGCTCTGTACTATATGTCCAATCCTATCGTCTCAAATGATGTATCATCGGCAGGCGGAGCTGCTGTCAATACCGGCTTCAGGCTCCACGACAAGCTGTCGGGATATATCTTAGCAGGCAGCGCATCGGAAACCGCGGGATTTCTGCTTAAATATCTGCTGTTCTTATTATTAGAAGCGGGGGCATATCTTCTCATACTGTTCATTTATTATAAAAAGCATAACTGCAGAAAAACTGTTTTTATGCTTTCATCGGCAACGCTGTTGTTCATCCCACTATTTCAGATTGGAACAGCATATGATTTTTCCATGAGAGTTTCTATCCCCGCACTCATCTATATTGCGGTGGAATTCATAAGAATGCTAAACGCCGAGATACCCGCAAAGCTTCACATAAAGGACCTCCGAAGTCTTGTCAATGAAAAGCCCCTGACGGCAGCCGCGGTATTGATATTCTGCTTAGGTGCTTTCACACCCATATGCGAATTTAACCGAGAGATAAGCAAAACCATAAGCATCGGGGCGGAAAAGGAGACCGATGATAATTATCTTGATTCCCTGAATGATTATGAATATACCGCAAACTTTGCTTCGCCGAATTACAGGTATTCTCTGTTCTACAAGTATCTCCGTAAAAAATAAAAAAGCGTTTGCGGCAGTACATTAATGTACTGCCGCAAACGGTATTATTATACTAATCCCTTATTAAAGTGTAGACAAAAAATCTGCGCAAAATCCATATATGCAAGATTTTGCTTGATTTTTTGTACACTTTATAATCGGGGATTAGTATTACAGTAAATCGGTCCTGTTCCTTTTTTCCTTTACCCATTCCACAGTTCGGGCGATCCCCTGCGAAAAGCTGTATCGGGGCTCAAATCCTGTATCGTTTTTCAGTGATGTGATATCGGCACAGAGATACATCACCTGTTTCGGATAATACGGTATTTCGCCAAATCCTATCTCCTTTTCGGGAGCTGCCGCATTTTTCAGTTCGGTGATATATTCACGAAGCGGAGCGCAAACACCGCTTCCGATACAATAAACAGCGCCGTCACGTCCTTTTTGGGCTGCAAGATAAAATGCCTCGGCAGCATCGTCGCAGTATATATAATCCCATATCTGCTCCCCCGCAGTACAGGCAGGCCTTTTTCCGTCAAGAAGCTCATTTATTACTGACATTATCATCGTATGAGCGCCGTCGTAAGGACCGTAGGTACTGAAAATACGATACCATATATGCTTTATATCGTTTTTTTGGCATACAATGCGCGTCATCTGTCCTGCGCACAGCTTTGCCGCTCCGTAGCCTGTTTCGGGAAGGGTCGGCGTATCCGGTGAGATCACTGTGTCTTTTCTGCCGTATTCCGCCTGCGAGCCTGCACCCGCAAATACTCTGCACCCAAGCTTTGCAGCCGCTTCAGCTGCCAATACGGCGGAATGGATATTACGGGTCTGTACGCTCATATCGTCACGCGACGCACCATATGTGCCGTCCCATGCAAAATGATAGAATTCATCGCATTTTTCATCTATCAGCCCGGGCAGCTTATCAAAGACTTCAAGTGCACATTCAACTATTGTTATATTGTCCGCGGCGGGGATATTCGATATTCTCGCAGAGCCGGGTCTCGTCACGGCATAAATATGATAGCCCTCTGCTGTAAGCCTTCTCATCAGTGCCAGCGCCAGCATTCCTGTGGCACCGGTAACAACAGCATTTTTTTTATTTTTTTTCATTATCATTGTCATCGTCAAAATTTATCCGTTTTTCCTCAATAACAAGCGGTCTTTTCATAACTCTTGAGTTTATGTTCATTATATATTCGCCCAGCAGTCCGATGAAAAACAGCTGCATACCTCCCAGAACAAACACACCTATAAGTATCGGCGCATTTCCCATTGCAAAGCTGTCCCAGTGCACAAGCTTCAGGATAAGATACGCAAAAGCAATGACAAAGCTT
>JALEMR010000087.1 GCA_022768245.1 Oscillospiraceae bacterium | reverse complement strand
ATTAATCAGGTAGTACGGCACAAATCTTTGATTTGTGCCGCTGAAAATCCTGTTTTACAGGATTTTCAGCCAATAACTGCCCTTCGGGCAGTTATTGAGTACGCACTAATTAACAGAAAAGGCAATACTGCTGTCAGTGCGGTATTGCCTTTTATTTCTATTTGCTATTCAATAATTGCTAATCGCTAATAGCTACACTCGCTATCATATTCGCGTATATCTCCGCATTGAGCAGCAGGGAGCTTATCTTGATGAATTCGTCCGCGCCGTGCATGTGATTATCCTCGCCGGGGAACTCCGCGCCGAATGCCACGCCGTTCTCCGTATCATGCACATAGGTGCCCCCGCCGATAGCGATACACTCGCCCTTTTCGCCCGTGACGTCCTCGTACACGGCAAGCAGGCTTTTTACGAAATCGCTGTCCGAATCCACATAGTGTGGCTCGCTGCCGAGGACTATTTTCGCGGAAAAGCCCTTATCTGCGAGATTTTTACACAGCGCGGAGGATATCTCGTCAAGGGTCTTCGAAACGGGGAAACGGCTGTCGCAGTACGCTTTCAGAGTGCCGTTTTCGGCATTTATCACGCTAAGCACAAGAGTGAGCCCGCCCGACTTTTCGTCGGAGCATTTCACTCCCGCCGAGTTTCCGTCCGTCTCGCCGTATGGAAAAAGCGCTGACAATGCTTCTGCCTTTCCGCCGAACAGCCTACCTAAGAGCGTGAGCATGGCTGTTACCGCATTAACGCCCTGTTCGGGAGTGGACGCATGAGCGCATACTCCCTCGGCTCGGATATAGGTGCAGTCATTCTTATCCTCTGCGTATATTTTTATATTATCTATACCTCTTGCAATTCCGTTGACCTTATCGGCGGAGGTATTCTTCACCACCGCTTCGCACAGCTCGGGCACGGCATTTATCACCGAACCGCCGTGGAGCGAGATGATATTCTCCGAAAAATCGGTGTCTGTTATCTCGCAGCGGAGCATGCCCTTTTCGATATTGATAACGGGATAATTTCCGTCGGGAGTGACAAGCATTTCGGGGAATTTCTCATGGCGGAGATAGTACTCCATATCCTCGGAGCCGTTCTCCTCGTTGCAGCCCACGATGATGCGCACGCCCTTTTTCAGCGGGATATCCAGCTCCCTGACGCACTTCATTGCAAACAGAGCCGCGGCGGCAGGACCCTTATCGTCGATAGCACCTCTTCCGAATATCTTGTCACCGCGTATCTCTGCCTTGTAGGGGTCACTCGTCCAGCCCGTGCCCTCGGGGACTACGTCAAGATGACAAAGTATCCCCAGCGACGGCGGAAGATCGTTCATATCCGCATGAGCGGCGTAGTTGTCGATATTTTTGGTCTTGAATCCGAATTTCCCGCACTCGGAAAGGAACTCGCCCAGAACCTCCGCGCAGCCCTTACCGAAGGGCATATTCTCCGCAGGCTCGCCCATTACGCTTTTATATGATATCAGCCGTGACAGGAATTCTGTCATATCGTCCTTATGAGCGGTGATATATTCGTGTATCTGCTTTTTATAGCTGCTCATGTGAATTACCTCCTTATCGGAAACAAAAAAATCAGAAGCAAGAAGCAAGATGATTTGCTCCGCTTCTGATTTTGTTTTGATTATCGCTTTTGTGTAAAGAGATTTGCTTTACGGGGTTCGGCTTAGATTTACACTAATCCCCGATTAAAAAGTGTACAAAAATCAAGCTAAAACTTGAATATAAGGTTTTTGCGCAGATTTCTTGTCTACACTTTTATCGGGGATTAGTATTAGAGCATCGCCGGGTTACTTCTTAGCTGCGCTTACTCTCCGCCTCGCACCTAAGTACTGTGTACTACGTACTATTCGCTAATTGCTAATTGCTAATCGCTATCAGCTTACGACTCACAATGTCTTCAGGAACTCTTCTATCCTTTTGACCGCTTCCATTATATGCTTCAGCGAATATGCATACGATATGCGTATATATCCCTCGCCGCACTCGCCGAATGCATTTCCCGGAACTACCGCTACATTGTGCTCGAACAGTAATCGCTCGCAGAATTCCTCGCTGGAAAGCCCCGTGGATTTTATCGACGGGAATACGTAAAACGCACCCTTCGGCTCAAAGCATGTGAGCCCAAGATCGTTCAGCGCACCAACCAGCCACCTGCGGCGGATATTGTATTCGTTCACCATGCGGCTGATGTCCTTGTCGCAGGACTTTATCGCTTCGATAGCCGCGTACTGCGATACTGTCGGCGAACACATTATCTCGTACTGGTGTATTTTCAGCATCTGCTTCATGATAGGCTCGGGACCGCAGATGTAGCCCATTCTCCAGCCTGTCATGGAGTACGCCTTCGAAAAGCCGTTGACGTAAAGCGTCCGCTCCGCCATGCCCTCAAGCCGGATTATCGACGTGTAGGGCTCGTCGCTGTATGTAAGCTCGGAATATATCTCGTCGGACATTATGATGATGTCCGTGCCGCGGATGACCTCGGCTATCCTTTCAAGGCTCTCCCTGTCCATGACCGCTCCCGTGGGATTGTTCGGAAATGGCAGGATAAGCAGCTTAGTTTTATCGGTTATCTTCGCTTTAAGCGCTTCGGGAGTGAGCCTGAATTCGTCCTCCTCGCGGGTCTCCACCGAAACGGGGACTCCGCCCATAAGCGTTACCAGCGGCGCGTAACAGACAAAGCAGGGCTCCACGATAAGCACCTCGTCGCCGGGGTCGATAAGCGTCCTGATACCGATGTCGATGCCCTCGGAGCCGCCGACGGTAATGATTATCTCATGATCGGGGTCGTACTTCACGCCCGTTTTTCTCTTCACATAGTCGGAAATAGTGCTGCGCAGCTCTGCAAGTCCCGCATTTGCGGTATATTTAGTCCTTCCCTTTTCAAGAGCGGTTATAGCCGTTTTTCTCACGCACCAGGGCGTCTGGAAATCGGGCTCGCCCACTCCCAGAGAAATAACGTTCTCGCGCTGTGCGGCAATGTCGAAAAATCTTCTTATGCCCGAGGGCTTGATCTCCTTGCATTTTTCCGACAGCACCTTGTCATAGTCTATCACGGTGAGATCATGCTCCTTTCGTCCTCGGCGTCATTTTGCATGAAGAAGTTGTTCTGCTTATACTTTTTCAGTACAAAGTGAGTGGAGGTAGATATTACTCCGTCGATAGTAGAAAGTCTCTGTGCCACGAAAAGGGCTATCTCCTTGTAGTTGGTTCCGCTCAGAGTCACGGCAAGGTCGAAGGAACCGCTCATAAGAGTAACGGAATCCACCTCGTCGTACATCATAATTGTGCGGGCAAGGTCGTCGAAGCCGAAATCCGCCTTGGGAGTGACCTTGACCTCGATAAATGCGGTGACGAAATCCTTGTCGAGAAGGTCGTCATTGGTAACGAGAGTATATCCCTTGATAACGCCCTCTTTTTCGTACTCGGCGATCCTGGCTTCCACAGCCGCTTCGGTCATGCCCGCGGCGGCGGCGAGGTCCTTGACCGACATACGGGCGTTTCTTTTGAGCAGGTTGATCACAGGTTCAAACATACTTAATACCCTCCGTTCAGGTAATAGCAATTAGCTATTAGCCATTAGCTGTTAGCTGTCGGCAAAATACTATTCACTAATTGCTATTCACTTAATTGTTTATTGCTAATTGCTATTCACTAATTACTAATTGCTAATAGCTAATTGCTAATTGTTAGTTCTTAAGGCTGTGCAGGGGTGCGGGGATCTGACCGCCGCGGGAAATGAATTTCGACGGCGAGAAGCTGTTGATCTTCATAACAGGACCGCTTCCGAAGAGTCCGCCCCAGTCGAGAACGTCGCCCTCATTCATGCCTATTGCGGGGATAACTCTTACAGCGGTGGTCTTGGTGTTTACCATGCCGATAGCCGCCTCGTCTGCGATAAGCGCAGAGATAACGTCCGCAGGAGTGTCTCCGGGAATAACTATCATATCAAGTCCTACGGAGCATACCGCAGTCATTGCTTCAAGCTTTTCAATGGAAAGAGAGCCTCTTACGGCGGCGTCTATCATGCCGCTGTCCTCGGACACGGGGATAAAGGCTCCCGAAAGTCCGCCGATACGTGAGCAAGCCATAACTCCGCCCTTCTTGACTGCGTCGTTGAGCAGTGCAAGGCAGGCTGTCGTTCCGCAGGCTCCGCAGCTTTCAAGACCTATTTCCTCTAAGATGTGAGCAACGCTGTCGCCCACTGCGGGAGTAGGTGCAAGAGAAAGGTCCACGATACCGAAGGGCACGCCCAGTCTTTCCGAAGCGGTCACGCCCACCAGCTGACCTACTCTTGTTATCTTGTAGGAGGTCTTCTTGATGATATCGGATATCTCGTTTATTGATGCGTCGGGATATTTTTTCAGCGCCGCTCTTACAACGCCGGGACCCGATACGCCCACGTTGATGATACAGTCAGGCTCGCCCACTCCGTGGAAAGCGCCCGCCATAAAGGGATTATCCTCCACGGCATTGCAGAATACCACAAGCTTTGCCGCGCCGAAGCACTGCTGGTCTACGGTCTTTTCGGCGCACTCGCGGACGATGCCGCCCATTATCCTGACAGCGTCCATATTGATGCCCGTCTTGGTGGAGCCGATATTTACCGAGGAGCAGACGTTCGAGGTGGAAGCCAGCGCCTCGGGGATAGATTCGATAAGGTTCATATCACCTGCGGAGAAGCCCTTCTGCACAAGTGCGGAATATCCGCCGATAAGGTCAACGCCCACTGCCTTTGCAGCCTTTTCCATGGTGAGGGCGAATTTAACGGGGCTTTTGCCCGTTGTGGCGGAGACTATCGCTATAGGAGTAACGGACAGTCTCTTATTGATTATGGGGATACCGTATTCCTTTTCGATATCCTCTGCGGTGCGGGCGAGGTTTGCGGCGCAGCGGGTGATCTTCTCGTAGACCTTTTCGCAGGCGCGGTCGGTATCGCTGTCGATACAGTCAAGCAGCGAAACGCCCATGGTAATGGTACGTATATCAAGACAATCGTCCTGTATCATACGTATAGTTTCAAGTATATCGTAAACGTCTATCATAAATAATCCTTTCCCGTGAAAGCGGTCTTATATTCTGTGCATGGTGTTGAATATATCCTCGTGCATGGTGAGTATCTTCAGACCCTGTTCGTCACCGAGCTTTGAAAGAGTATCGGCAAGTGCGGCGAAATCCACCTTAAGGCGAGAAATATCAACAAGCATGATCATTGCGAACATATCCTGAAGAACGCTCTGAGTGACCTCGATAACGTTGGCATTGTCTTCGGCGCAGACGGTACTGACCTTAGCAAGTATACCTACGGCGTCCTTGCCTATTACAGTTATAACAGCTCTCATAATTAACTCCATTCCGCCGCCGTTATCGGCGGCACAAATAATTGCGGGAAGCGGATATCCCGCATATCAAAATTTATACTATTTCATTATACCATAATAAAGAAAAAATTATAATAGCATATTTCGACAAAACCGCCATTATGATAAAGGTGCTTTTTGTATGCTTTATCAGATTTATTTTTGGAGAAGATGTGTTATAATTATATCAATGTATTTTAGATTTTTTGAAACGGGGGATATTATGCCGATAACCGCAGTAATAATGCTGTTTTTCGGAGGAGTGGTGCTGTACGACACATACAAGCACAAAAAGGACAGAAAGCCCATAGCAAAGCTGCTCATCACGCTGATCGGCATCTTTTCGATAGCCTACGGGCTTATCAACTGCATGCAGGTCTTCGGGCTGCTATAGGCGGGAACGCCCGACAGCGATTGCCGCGTCGTTCGTTTTACCGAATATGTCACATCTTCCCGCGGAGGTTCGTTTTTATGAACGAGCCTCCGCGGGCTTTTTAATACTATTTTTAAAAGCTGCTCTTCCATTTGAGCCGGCACAGCTTACAATTAATTACAGATTCATGTCAACTTTGAGATTTATTTAATCAAAATGTTCAAATCCGAGGCGTAAATCTTTGAGAATTAAGCTTTTTCGTGGAATTTTTGCAGGATTTTAAAAAAATCTTGCAAAAATCTATTGACAACGCCGATATTATATGATAGAATAAAATAAAATCACCGCTATCCGAACGGAAGCTTTCAGGGAGAAGATAAAGAACCGTGAGGAATTATATCTATGTGGGATAAAAGGAGTAATGACTATGGATAACTACAGAAATCAGGCGCCGTTCGACAAGAACAGCTTCTATGACCCGAGATTTGAACACGAGAACTGCGGTATCGGCGCAGTCGTTAACATGAACGGAAAGGCGGACAATAAGGTCGTTGACAGCGCCCTTAAGATCGTCGAGACCCTTGAACACCGAGCAGGCAAGGACGCAGAGGGCAAAACAGGCGACGGCGTCGGTATCCTCCTGCAGATATCCCATTCGTTCTTTTCCAAGGCTGCACTTGACTGCGGCATAAATATCGGCGGCGAAAGAGAATACGGCATAGCTATGTTCTTCTTCCCCCAGTCTGCGGAACACCGCGAAAAGGCAATGAAGACCTTTGAGGACGTTCTCCGCGAAGAAAAGCTTGAATTCCTCGGCTGGAGAAAGGTGCCCGTAAATCCCGAGGTACTCGGCTCCAAGGCTCTTGAAAGCATGCCCGAGATAATGCAGGCATTCATCGCAAAGCCCGAAAACTGCAATAAGGGCATCGACTTCGACCGCAGACTCTACATCGCAAGAATGGTATTCGAAAAGCGGGAGAAGGAGACCTATGTATGCTCCTGCTCCAGCCGTACTATCGTATATAAGGGAATGTTCCTCGTTTCCCAGCTCCGCAGATTCTACCGTGACCTCAACGGCACCGATTACGAATCCGCAGTGGGTATCGTTCACTCCCGATTCAGCACCAACACCAACCCCAGCTGGCAGCGCTCCCACCCCAACCGCATCATCGTACACAACGGCGAGATCAACACCATTACGGGCAACGTTGACAAAATGCTCAGCCGTGAAAATGTACTGAAAAGCAAATTCATCGGCGAGAGAATGAAGGACATCGTCCCTATCCTCGACGTTACGGGCTCCGACTCCGCACGTCTGGACAATACTCTCGAATTCATGACCATGGCAGGCATGGAGCTGCCCTTGGCTGTTATCACCCTTATCCCCGAGCCCTGGCAGCATCAGACTACCATGAGCCGCGAAAAGCGCGCATTCTATCAGTATTACGCGACTATGATGGAGCCCTGGGACGGTCCCGCTTCCATTATCTTCTCCGACGGAGACTTAGCGGGCGCAGTTCTCGACAGAAACGGTCTGCGTCCCTCACGTTACTATATCACCGACGACGGCACCGACAAGTATCTTATCCTGTCCTCCGAGGTGGGCGCTCTTGATATACCCGAAGAGCATATCGTCAAGAAGGAACGTCTCCACCCCGGCAAGATGCTCCTCGTAGACGTTGCAAAGGGCGAGCTCATCGACGACGAAACTATCAAGAACAAGTACAGCAAGCGCCAGCCCTACGGCGAATGGCTGGACCACAATCTTCACCCATTGAGCGAATTCAAGATACCCAACAAGAAACCCATGAGATATTCCGGCGAGGAGCTTGCACGTCTCCAGCACGCCTTCGGCTACACCTATGAGGCTATCAGGAACACTATGATACCCATGGCACTGAACGCTTCCGAGCCTACCGCCGCAATGGGCACCGATACCCCCGTTCCTCCCCTTTCAAAGGAAAACCCGCCCCTGTTCGACTACTTCAAGCAGCTTTTCGCACAGGTAACAAATCCTCCCATAGACGCTATCCGTGAGTCGGTCATCACCGATACCACCGTTTATCTGGGAACCTCGGGCAATATCCTCGAGGAGGACGAAAAGAACTGTCTGGTGCTTCAGATAAAAAATCCCGTGCTGACAAACCTTGACCTTATGAAAATACGCAGGGCAAATATCGACGGACTGAAAACTGCGGATATCTCCATGCTCTACGACAAGAAGACCACCACTCTCCGTCAGGCGATAGAAAACCTCTACACCCAGGCGGATAAGGCTCATGAAAACGGTGCGACTATCCTCGTGCTCTCCGACAGAGGCGTGGACAGAGACCACCTTGCTATCCCGTCGCTGCTGGCAGTTGCGGCTCTTGAAAACTATCTCGTAAAGACAAGAAAGAACACCGCTATCTCGATAATCGTCGAGACCGCCGAGCCTTACGAGGTACATCATTTTGCGACCCTTCTCGGCTTCGGCGCAAGTGCTGTAAACCCCTACCTTGCAATGGACACCCTCTATCAGCTCACCGCCGACAGGGCTATCGACAAGGAGTACACCGAATCCCTTAACGCATATGTCAAGGCTATCGTGGACGGTATCGTCAAGATAGCTTCCAAAATGGGTATCTCCACTATCCAGTCCTATCAGGGCTCCAAGATATTCGAAGCTCTCGGCATAAGCAAGGAGGTCTGCGACGAGTTCTTCCCCGACACCGTAAGCCGCGTGGGAGGCATCGACCTTGATGATATCAGCGAGCAGGCAATTGCCCGTCATGACGCAGCCTTCGACCCCTGCGACCTTACCGTCAACGACTCCATGGACAGCATCGGCTCCCACAAGTCCAGAAGCGGCAAGGAGGAGCACCTCTACAACCCCGAGACCATTCATCTGCTCCAGCAGTCTGCATGGACAGGCAGCTATGCGCTGTTCAAGAAATACTCCGAATGTATCAACAGCGATGATAATAATATCACCTTAAGAAGCACCCTCGATTTCAAGTACGACCCCAACGGCGGCATTCCCATCGACGAGGTAGAAAGCGTGGAAAGCATCATGCACCGCTTCAAGACGGGCGCTATGTCCTA
Source organism: Oscillospiraceae bacterium (assembly GCA_022768245.1). Lineage (GTDB taxonomy): Bacteria > Bacillota > Clostridia > Oscillospirales > Ruminococcaceae > RGIG4694. The sequence goes on along the minus strand of JALEMR010000087.1, from coordinate 10,651 downwards.
CGGCTCCATTTCGCAGGAGGCGCATGAGTGCATGGCTATCGCTATGAACCGCATCGGCGGAAAGTCCAACAGCGGCGAGGGCGGCGAGGACTTAGAGAGAATAGTCACCGCAGGCTCCGACGAGGACAAATGCTCTGCTATCAAGCAGGTAGCTTCTGGACGTTTCGGCGTAACGTCGAAATATCTCACCTCTGCAAAGGAGATCCAGATAAAAATGGCACAGGGCGCAAAGCCCGGCGAGGGCGGACATCTTCCCGCTAAGAAGGTCTACCCGTGGATCGCTAAGACAAGACACTCCACACCCGGCGTGGCTCTTATCTCGCCTCCCCCTCACCACGATATCTACTCTATCGAGGACTTGGCACAGCTTATCTATGACCTCAAAAATGCCAACAAGGACGCGAGAATTTCCGTAAAGCTCGTTTCCGAGGTGGGCGTGGGAACTATCGCAGCAGGCGTTGCAAAGGCAGGCGCGGGAGTTATCCTCATCTCCGGCTATGACGGCGGTACGGGTGCCGCTCCCGGAAGCTCCATACACAATGCGGGTCTTCCCTGGGAATTAGGACTTGCCGAGACTCACAAGACCCTTATCATGAACGGGCTCCGTTCAAAGGTAGTCATCGAAACTGACGGCAAGATGATGACAGGCCGCGACGTTGTTATCGCAGCATGTCTGGGTGCCGAGGAATACGGCTTCGCAACAGCTCCGCTGGTAACAATGGGCTGCGTTATGATGAGAGTCTGCAACCTTGATACCTGTCCCGTAGGCGTTGCCACACAGAATCCCGAGCTCAGAAAGCGCTTCAAGGGCAAGCCCGAATACATTGTAAACTTCATGCGCTTCGTTGCCGAGGAAATGCGCGAGTACATGGCAAAGCTGGGTATCCGCACCGTTGACGAGCTGGTGGGACGCTCCGACCTTCTCGTGAAGAAGAGCTTCCCCGCAGGTCACAAGGCAAACAAGATAGACATGAGCGGCATTCTGGAAAATCCCTATTCCGACAAGTCTATCCACTTCGACCCCGAGGACGTTTACGACTTCAAGCTTGAAGAAACACTGGACGAAAAGGTGATAATCCCCGAAATGCAGGCGGCTCTGGACAGAAAGGAACCCAAGACTATCGACCTTAAGGTGAACAATCTTAACCGTACTCTGGGAACACTGTTCGGCTCGGAGATCACCAAGAAATACTATAATACTCTCGATGATGACACATATGTTATAAACTGCCACGGCTCGGGCGGACAGAGCTTCGGAGCCTTTATCCCCAATGGTCTGACCCTCACTCTCGAGGGCGACAGCAATGACTACTTCGGCAAGGGTCTTTCGGGCGGAAAGCTTGTATTATTTGCTCCGAAGAACGCAAAATATAAGTCGGACGAGAACATCATCGTCGGAAACGTTGCACTGTTCGGCGCTACCAGCGGCAAGGCGTTCATTGCAGGCGTTGCAGGCGAGCGCTTCTGCGTAAGAAACTCGGGTGCGACGGTAGTAGTTGAAGGCGTGGGCGACCACGGCTGCGAATACATGACAGGCGGCGTTGCGGTAATTCTCGGGAAGACAAGCAAGAACTTCGCAGCAGGAATGAGCGGCGGCGTTGCGTATGTACTGGACGAGGACTTCGACCTTTACACCAAGCTGAACAAAGCGCTGGTAGGCTTCTCAAAGGTAACGGAGGAAGAGGACATCGCACAGCTGAGAGGGCTCATAGAAGAGCACAGAGCAGCCACAGGCTCGGAGCGTGCGAAGGAGATACTGGACAGCTTTGAGGAATACCTGCCCAAGTTCAAGAAGATAATCCCGCACGATTATGCGAAGATGTTAAACGGAATGAAGAAATTCGAAGCGGAAGGCATGACAGCGGAGGAAGCGAAGATAGCGGCATTTTACGAGAACACTAAATAAGCCGGGGACGCCCCGGCGGGCGATTGCCGCGCTGTGAGTTTTTCAGCTTAGGTGACATCTGCCCGCGGAAATTACAGAATAGCGAAGGAATGTGCGAGGCTGATAGTAAGCGAAGCTGCAAAGTAACCCAGCCATAAAAGGTTTCGCCGGCCTTTTCCAAAGGCCGCGAGTTTCCAAAGGGCGGAGTCCTTTGGTCGCTGTCCGCAGACAGCGAAATCCCCCACCGGGCGGGGAGCCCCCGCTGGCATTGTCGCGTTTGGGGTTGTTCAGCATAAGCGACACCGACCCGCGGAAGTGACTGAAAGCCGAAGCGCCGAACAACAATAGCGCCGCCCGTGTAAAAACACGGAAGGCTGCATAAAAACATCAAACAATAACGAATAGTAAGCAAGATCCGGGCGGCGCTTGCATTTGACAGCGAAGCGAATCAAATGCGCGGAGCGGAGCTCCGCCGAAAGCGAACAACAAATTGTATGAAACCGCAAAGCCTTATCAAACAAAAGCCGCACCGAAAACGAACAGCCAATCGTACGTCACCTCAAAGCCCGTTCACTAACACAGCTAAAAACTATTCGCTGATCGCTATTCACTAATCGCTAATTGCTATCCAAAAGTGAGTATACAAGAAAATCATCATCGAAGGGAGGATATGCTTTCACCTGCCGAAAGCATAAATATAAAATGGGAAAATCAACAGGATTTTTAGAATACGAAAGAGAAGAAAACGAGGGACAAAATCCGCTGACAAGAATAAAGACCTATCGTGAATTCCACACCCCTCTCCCCAAGGAGGAAAGACAGAAGCAGGCGGCTCGCTGCATGGACTGCGGAGTGCCCTTCTGCCAGTACGGAAAGCCACTCCATGACGGCATGGTTTCGGGCTGTCCGCTGAACAATCTCTGTCCCGAGTGGAACGACCTCGTTTATAAGGACAATATGCCTCAGGCGGTAAATCGTCTGCTGCTGACAAACAGCTTCCCCGAATTTACGTCAAGAGTCTGCCCTGCGCTGTGTGAAAAAGCATGTACCTGCGGTCTTAACGGCGACCCCGTTACCGTCAAGGAGAACGAGTACGAGATAATCGAGTACGCCTTCGCAAACGGTCTGATGAATCCCAAGGTGCCCTCCGTGAGGACGGAAAAAAAGGTCGCCGTTATCGGTTCGGGTCCTGCGGGACTTGCTGCGGCTCAGAGACTTAACCGCCGCGGTCATACCGTTACCGTGTACGAGCGGGAGGACAGAGTGGGCGGTCTGCTCATGTACGGCATACCCAATATGAAGCTTGAAAAGTCGGTCATCGAACGCCGCGTGAAGCTCATGGAGGAAGAGGGTATCAAGTTCATCACAAACACTAACGTCGGAAAGGATATCTCCGCCGACGAGATAAAGAGCAAGTACGATGCGATAGTTCTCGCCTGCGGTTCGGGCACTCCCCGTGATATCACCGCTCCCGGAAGAGACGCAGACGGTATCTACTTCGCAGTGGATTTCCTCAAGGACACCACCAAGAGCCTTATCAATTCCAACCTCTCCGACGGATATTATATCAGCGCCAAGTACAAGCACGTCGTTATCATCGGCGGCGGCGATACGGGCAATGACTGCGTTGGAACGGCTATCCGCCACGGCTGCAAGTCGGTGGTACAGCTTGAGATGATGCCAAAGCTCCCCGACACAAGAGCGGAGAACAATCCCTGGCCCGAGTGGCCGAAGGTCTGCAAGACGGACTACGGTCAGGAAGAGGCTATCGCCGTATTCGGTCTTGACCCAAGAGTTTATCAGACCACCGTCAAGCAGTTCTTAAAGGACGACAGCGGTCATGTAAGAGCTATCGAGACCATAATGCTAACCCCCGTGAAGGATATCAATACGGGCAGGACAAAAATGGAGATAGTTCCCGGCAGCGAGAAGATAATCCCCGCCGATCTGGTGCTTATCGCAGCAGGCTTCTTAGGAACGGAGTCCTATATCACCGACGCCTTCGGAGTAAAGCTCAACGCACGCACCAATGTGGAAACAGCCGCTCCCGACAGCTATCAGACAAACGTTGACAAAGTATTCACCGCAGGCGATATGCACCGCGGACAGTCTCTCGTGGTATGGGCTATCCGTGAGGGAAGAGACGCCGCAAGGGCTGTGGACGAGTATCTTATGGGGTATTCTACATTAAGATAGTAGTTAACAATTAACAGTTAACAGTGGGAATTACTTCTCACTGTTAACTGTTATTTTGATATTATTGACAATTTGCTGTAATTGTGATAGACTGAAATAAATAAAGAATCAAGGAGAAAATCCATGAATATGATAGACTGCCACACCCACTCCACCAATTCCTTCGACGGATACGACGCTCCCGAAGCCATGCTGATATCGGCTATGGAAAAGGGCTTGTCCGCATATGCCCTCACCGACCACTGCGAGATAAACCGCTGGTTCCCCTACGGTCATTATGACCATGAGCATACCGAGTTTTTCCCCCAGGACACCTTCGATTTCGCTCACAGCTTCGAGCACGCCATGGAGGACGATCTCCGCTTAAAGGAAAAATACCGCGGAAAAATCAATTTCATAAACGGCATCGAGCTGGGACAGGCACAGTTCGACTTCGGACTTGCAAGAGCCATTGCCGCCGATTCGCGGCTCGACTTCATCATCGGTTCGGTGCATCAGGTGCGCGGACATGATGATTTTGCATTTCTTGACTACACCGAAAGCTCCGCAGACAAGCTCCTTGAACAGTATTTCAGCGAGGTATACGAAGTCTGCCGCGAGGGCATATTCGACGTGCTGGGACATCTTACCTATCCGCTGCGTTACATCGAGGGCAGCTTCGGCATATCGCCCGACCTGTCAAAGTACGACGATATCATCTCCGAGAGCTTTAAAGAGATAATATCCCATGGCAAGGGCATCGAGATAAACACCGGCGGACTGCGGCAGAAATACGGCAAGACCCTTCCCGATATGCATTATCTTAAAATGTACCGTGACCTTGGCGGCGAGATAATATCCATAGGCTCGGACGCCCACCGCACCGAGGATATAGCCGCGGGCTTTTCAGAGGGTGCAGAGCTTCTCCGTGCGGCAGGCTTTAAGTATGTATTCTATTTTGAAAAGCACAAGCCCACAGCTGTCAGCATATAACATTCTGTCTGCATATTCTTGTGAAGCGCAGATCTATGGGCTCCTCCGTTTCTCCCGATACGGAGAAATGCTTGTCGGAAACGATATCCGCACCGTTTTCCATTACTTCTCTGACGGAGCCTATACCCGAAGGCTGAGCGCTGATATAGTTTCCGCTGCTGATAACAAGCACGCCGCAGCAATGCTCCGCCATAAATCTGTCAGCGTCATCATAGCAGCCGGTATACTTCCGTGAGGATATGATATCAACGGAATCCGCCTTGTTATGCGCCTGATAATACCTTTCCCGCCGATACTCCAGCCATTCCTCCGCCTGTTTTTCGTATGGCGCCACAACATGCAGGGCTATCGGGTTGTACATTTTCAAAGCGCATATCACCTCCGCAGCCCACAGCGGAACGCCCCACTCACAGTTGACGTAGAAATCAGTCACTCCCTTTATGTACAGCTTCCATATCTCATCGAGGAGATGGAGCTTTAACTCGGGGATAGGTCTTTCGTGTTCGTTTTTCTCGAGCAGACCCTTTTCAAAACCTGTTGATACGATCGTACATTTCATAATGTTACCTCCGTTTTTTTAGGCAACACCGTGCAAAGCCGTCAGGCGGGCTTTGTGCGGTGTTGCCTTTATATATATTGCGTTTTTGACGCATTTATCGGTATCGGCAGACAAAGCCCGTCAAAACCGGTAAATTTCAGAGCTGTTTTTGCATATCCTCTCTCTGTCTCCCTCTTATTTCCTTCCTTTGCCATATTATAACCTTTATCGTATGTCTAAAACAGCCGGAATAAGTCGAACGATATAAAATTTTCTAAAAATTCAAAAAATGTACACTTTTTAATTATTAAACAAGTTGACAATACCTATAAGACAAATATTATTACTGTTTTCGATATGCTATCCTAATACTAATCCAAAAAGACCGCCTGCCCGAAAGCAGACGGTCTTTGTTATATATGAGCCGTAAATATTACTTGGAAAGCTTCCAGATGTTGCGTGCATACTCGTCAACTGCACGGTCTGCGGAGAATATTCCCGCACCTGCGATGTTGTGGAGAGACATCCTGTTCCACTTGTCTCTGTCCTTGTAGCACTCGGAAACATACTGCTGAGCGATCTGATATGCGTCGAAATCTGCCAGTACCATGTAGGGGTCCTTGAACTTAAGCGAGTTTGCGACCTCTTCAAAGGTGCAGCCGTTGATGCCGTTGTACATTCTTGCGAGAGCCTTGTTGATGTTCTGATTATTTGCGGCATAATCCTCGGGACGATAGCCCTGAGCTGCCTTGGACTGAGCCTCTTCTGCGGTCATGCCGAAGATGAAGATATTGTCCGCGCCAACCTGCTCCTTGATCTCAACATTAGCTCCGTCGAGAGTTCCGAGAGTAAGTGCACCGTTAAGCATAAGCTTCATGTTTCCTGTACCCGAAGCCTCCTTGCCTGCAAGAGATATCTGCTCGGAGACCTCAGCAGCGGGCATAAGCAGCTCGGAAAGGCTTACGCGGTAATCCTCAAGGAAGATGACCTGCAGCTTCTTGCTGATCTTGGGATTCTTTCTTATCTCCTCGCCCAGTGCCCATATCATTTTGATGATCTGCTTAGCGAGATAATATCCGGGAGCAGCCTTAGCCGCGAAGATATAGGTCTTGGGAACAAAATCCATATCGGGATTTTCCAGCAGACGGTTATACTCGTCGATGATATTGAGAGCGTTAAGGTGCTGTCTCTTGTACTCGTGGAGACGCTTTACCTGAACGTCGAAAATACCGTCGGTATTGAGGATAACGCCTGTAGTCTGCTTAACATACTTTGCAAGGCGCTTTTTGTTTTCAAGCTTGATATCGTCCAGTCTTGCAAGGACATCCTTGTCGTTTTCGAACTTGGTGAACTTGGAAAGCTCAGCGGCGTTCTTCTTGAAGCCGTCGCCGATAGTATCGGAAAGCAGCTGTGTAAGTCCGGGATTTGCGCCCAGGAGCCATCTTCTGTAAGCGATACCGTTTGTAACGTTCTGGAACTTATGGGGAGTATCGTTGTACTCGTTGTTGAAGATATCCTGCTTGATTATCTCGGAGTGGAGCTTGGAAACGCCGTTTACGCTGTGAGAAGCGCATACGCAGAGAAGCGCCATGTGTACCTGATTGTTCTGGATAATGGACATTCTTGTGACCTTGCCGCTGTCGTTGTAGCGCTCCATGAGATCTGCGCAGTAACGGCGGTTGATCTCGCATATAATGGAGAAGATACGGGGAAGTATCTGACGCATAAGGTTAACGTCCCACTTTTCGAGAGCCTCAGCCAGAACGGTGTGGTTAGTGTATGCGAATGTATTTGTAACGATATGCCAGCTCTTAGCCCAGCTGTAGCCGCAGTCGTCGAGAAGTATTCTCATAAGCTCGGGGATAGCAAGGGTGGGGTGAGTATCGTTGATATGGATAGCCACCTTTTCGTGGAGATTGTCGAGAGTGCCGTAAACGGACATATGTCTGTTAACGATATCGCCCACGGAAGCAGCGCACATGAAATACTGCTGACGGAGACGGAGAGACTTTCCTTCAAGGTGATTATCGTTGGGATAAAGTACCTTTGAGATAGCCTGTGCAACGGTATTCTGGCTGAGAGCCTTTTCATAATCGCCCTGATTGAACTTGTTCATATCAAAGGAGGGCGCCTTAGCCTGCCACAGACGGAGAACGGAAACGCCGTCGCTGTCGTAGCCGGGAACATACATATCGTAAGGGATAGCCATAACTGTGCTGTAATTCACATAGGAAACGTGATGATACTGCTGATCCCAGTATTCCTGGAGCTCGCCGTCGAAGTGCACTTCGATAGCCTTATCCTTTTTGGGAACGAGCCAAGTCTCACCGCCGGGAAGCCAGTTATCGGGGAGCTCGGTCTGCCAGCCGTCCTCTATCTTCTGCTTGAAGATACCGTACTCATAGCAGATAGAGTAGCCCATAGCGGGATAGCCGTCGGTAGCGAGACCGTCCAGATAGCATGCGGCAAGACGTCCGAGACCGCCGTTTCCGAGACCTGCATCGGGCTCGTACTCGTATACATGGTCAATATTTACGTCCCAGCCCTTGAGTATATCGGTAACCATTTCGTCAATCCCGAGGTTAAGGAGGTTATTTTTCAGCGAACGTCCCATAAGGAATTCCATTGAAATGTAATATACCTCTTTCTTGCCCGAGGAGTGGGTCTTGTTTCTGAATTTTCTTCTTTTAGCTCTGAGGATATCGACCACAACAGCGGAAAGAGCCTTATAGATCTGATTATCGGAGGCGTCGATAGGAGTTACGTTAAATTCAACCTGAAGCTCGGTGCGAAGCTTTTCTTCAAAATCTTCCTTTGTGATGGGTGTCATCATAAATAATCTCTCCTTAGCACATATTTTGGCGCGAACTGTCGGATATTACCTCATAATAGGGAATAATATCCTATATCATCAATTATACCCTATTTATCAAACGTTTTCAATAGGTATATTTAACAAATAAATTAAAATATTGTCACAATATTATGTTTTTACGGATATCGAAGGGGAACGCATACGGGGGGTATCAGAAAATATTTAACAATTTTTCCTCCGAATATTTATTGACATACAACAAAAAATGAGCTAATCTATCCTTTGTGTAAAAAGAGAAAACCGCAATATAACAACGGAACGAGGAAAATACCATGAAAGAAATGACATCGGGCAAGCCCGCAGGGATACTGTTTTCATTTGCCGTGCCTATCATACTGGGCAGTCTTTTTCAGCAGCTTTACAGCATGATAGACACCGTGATAGTAGGCAGGACTATCGGAGTTGAAGCCATAGCCGCTCTCGGCTCCACAAGCTACATATCGAATCTCATCATCGGCTTTATGTCGGGGCTCACGAACGGCTTTGCCATTATAACCGCACGGCATTTCGGCGCGGGAGACCATGTGCGCATGCGCCGCTCGGTGGCGGGCACTATAATACTGGGCTTTGCGGTATCGGCAGTATTCACCTTGCTGAGCCTTGCACTTCTCCGTCCGTTTTTGCGGATACTCAACACCCCCGAGGAGATATTCGAGACCGCATACAGCTATATCTCGGTGATACTCACATTCATGACCGCAGCCATGCTGTACAACATGTCCGCAGGAGTTCTGCGCGCCGTGGGAGACAGTCTTACTCCGCTGATATTCCTGATAATATCGTCGGTGATAAATATCGGGCTGGATATCCTGTTCATAACTAAGCTTGATATGGGCGTGCGGGGCGCGGCTTATGCGACGGTCATCTCGCAGGCGATATCCTTTGTGATGTGCTGTGTTTATATTGTGATACGATTCCCCTATCTTATCCCCCGAAAAGAGGAAATGAGGGTGACTCTCGGCGAGCTGGCTTCTCTTATGTCAATGGGACTGTCCCTTGCGCTGATGTTCTCCATCGTGGAGATAGGCTCCCTCATTCTCCAGAGAGCGATAAACGATTTCGGCACCGACACCATTGCAGCTCATACCGCCGCAAGGAAGATATCGAGCGTACTCATGCTGCCATACAGTGCCTTCGGCTCGGCATGCGCCACCTACTGCAGTCAGAATCTGGGCGCAGGCAAGCCCGAAAGAGTGGGAAAAGGCATAAAGAGCGCTGTGGTGATGTGCTGGATATGGTCGGCCGCGGCTGTGGCTGTCAGCTATCTTTTCGCACCGGATCTTATCGGCTGGATAGCGGGCACCGACGAGACCTTCATAGTTGACCTAGCGTCGAAATATATGCGTGTGAACACACCGTTTTACTTTATCCTTGCAGTGCTAATCGTGATGAGAAGCTCACTGCAGGGGCTGGGACGGAAGGTCATACCGGTTGCCAGCAGCGTTATCGAAATGATAGGCAAGGCAGCGGCAGCCTTTGCAGCCGCTCCCGCACTGGGCTATTTCGGAGTGATGATATCCGAGCCTGTGGTGTGGTTTTTTATGACTATCCTGCTCGTGGCAGGGTATGCCGCGGACAGAGAGCTTGTAAAAATGACCTTCGTCAGGGACAGCAGGGAGTAGCATTACATTTCATTGTCGGATATGCACATATTCGACAATGAAAAACCGCAAATTAATGTACAGGATAAACAAAGTTGATTTTTTTTGAAAAAAGCTATTGACTTTTGCCGAATCCTGTTGTATAATGATTAAGTCGCTGAAAGACAAGAACCCTCAAAGATCAAGAGATTTAACGACAACCAAGGACTTGACTTAAAAGCGGCATCAAACGGGAGCATAGCTCAGCTGGGAGAGCATCTGCCTTACAAGCAGAGGGTCATAGGTTCGAGCCCTATTGTTCCCACCAAATGGCCCGGTAGTTCAGCTGGTTAGAACGCCGCCCTGTCACGGCGGAGGTCGTGAGTTCGAGTCTCATCCGGGTCGCCAATATGCCTCTGTAGCTCAGTCGGTAGAGCAGGGGACTGAAAATCCCCGTGTCATTGGTTCGATTCCGATCGGAGGCACCATATATTGCGGATTTAGCTCATCTGGTAGAGCGCCACCTTGCCAAGGTGGAGGTAGCGAGTTCGAGCCTCGTAATCCGCTCCACAATTCGTCGAGGCAAGAGTCTCGGCGTTTTTTTT
>JALEMR010000071.1 GCA_022768245.1 Oscillospiraceae bacterium | reverse complement strand
AATTATCATACCACTTTTCTTTTCAAATTGCAAGCCCTTTTTGCAAAAATATTTAAAATATTCACATATTGTTTTAAAATACAGTAAAAAAACATGATTTTGACTATTGAATTTAGTGAAAATATATAGTATAATTATAATTGATAATTGGCAAAGACGGAGGATATGATGATAGACAATTCACGTTTGATAGAATTACTTACGCACGTCATCGTGCTTTTTACCGCCTTTCCCGTACATGAGTGCGCTCATGCGTGGGCTGCGGAGAAAATGGGCGACCATACTGCCCGAAATGCGGGAAGGATAACTCTCAATCCCATAAAACATCTGTCTTTGTGGGGAACTCTGTTCATGATATTTCTGGGCTTCGGCTGGGCAAACCCCGTGCCCGTCAATCCCGGCAACTTCAAAAACCCTAAAAAGGGCATGGCGCTCACCGCTCTTGCGGGACCCGTTTCGAATCTTATCATGGCGTTTATCGCGACTGTCGTCTTTCGGGTGCTGTATGCGGTTTACTATACCTCCGAGGCGGAAATGACGCTTGTATATTATCTGCTCATAATTTTCCAATATATGATAATACTTAATATAGGACTTGCGGTCTTCAATCTGCTGCCGATACCGCCGCTGGACGGCTCGCGGATATTCAACCTCGTCATGTCGGACAGCACCTACTTCAAGGTCATGAAGTACGAAAGATATATCTTCCTCGGGCTCATGGCGGTTATCTGGTTGGGACTTCTGGACGCCCCGCTGGCATGGCTCCGGAGCAAGGCGCTGGACTGCGTGTTCTTCCTGACGGACTGGGTGGACTATATCATGATGTTCATTCTCGGCTTCGGCGGAGCGTCGGTGTGATATATGGAACAGCTTTCATTCAAGATACCCGTGTTTGAGGGACCCCTCGACCTGCTTCTGCATTTGGTTGCAAAGCATAAGCTCAATATCAACGATATCCCCATAACCGAGCTTGTGGACCAGTATCTGGAGTATATCGACCGCATGGCACAGCAGGATATGGAGATAGCAGGGGAATTCCTCGAAATGGCGGCGCGGCTCATCTATATTAAGACGGTCTCGCTGCTGCCCCGTCATGACGAGGCTAAGGAGCTGAAAAAGGAGCTCGAAGGCAGACTGGTGGAATACTCCCTCTGCAAGCAGGCGGCGGAAACGCTGCGTGGCAGATATACGGGCGGCATCACCGTGAAAAAGCCTATGGCGGTAAAAATGGATATGACCTACTCGCTTATCCACAGCCCCGAGATCCTGCGGGACGCTTATCTTAACATCGACGTGCGTAAGCTCGCCGAGGAGCCCGTGACAGGTGCGGCATTCGCAAAGATAGTATCTGCGAAATATGTGCCTGTTACGTCTAAAATTGTATATGTGCTAAAATGCCTGTACCGCGACGGGAAATGCTCCCTGAACGGGCTTTTCGACAGCATGACCGACCGCTCCGAGCGCGTGGCGGCATTTCTTGCCGTGCTGGAGCTTACAAAGTCGGGACGTATACTTTTAAATGACGATAATTCGGAAATTGCTTTTAACGAGGAATATTCGGGAGATGAGGGCGGAGAGCTTCACTCCGATTTCGACGACGAGGACAAACCAAAGGAGGACGCCGAAAATGTCGCAGAATGATAAAATATCCGCTGTTGAGGCGGTGCTGTTCGCCTGCGGAGACCCCGTGGAGGAACAGCGCCTTGCCGCTGCTTCGGGCATTGATACGGACAGCCTTGACGATATCATCGGACAGCTCAATCAGCGTTACGACGAAACGGGCAGCGCTCTTCTGGTGATACGTCTGGGAGAAAGCCGACAGCTCTGCGTCCGCGAGGAATACATGGACAACGTAAGGGCGGCAATGGAGAACAAGAAAAACACTCCTCTTTCGGCGGCGGCAATGGAGGTGCTCACCATCGTGGCGTATAATCAGCCTGTGACGAAGTCCTTTGTGGAGCATGTCCGCGGCATCGACAGCTCAAGCGTGGTGAACTCACTGGTGGAGAAGAATCTCCTTGAAGAGGCGGGACGGCTGGACGTTCCGGGAAAGCCCATAGCTTACAAGACCACAGCCGCATTTCTGCGCTGCTTTCAGCTTGACAGCTTAGACGATCTGCCCGAGCTTCCGAACCGTCAGCAGCTTGATTTTGCGGAGCTGCTCACCGACGACGGGGACGGCGGGGAAGAAGAGGAAACGGCTCCATGACGGTCCTTATCATAATAGCGGCGGTCATTGCGTTCATCGTCATTCTGCTGTATTTTCCCGTCACTGCGGAAGTTTCCTATGTGAATAAAGAGCTTCGGGTCAGGGTAAAATATCTCATGTTTACCGTTTTTTCCATTCCCGCCAAAAAGAAAAAACGGCGTGAGAAAAAGCCGAAAAAGGAGAAAACGCCCAAGGAAAATAAGGACGATATATCTGCCGATGAGGACAAGGACGGAAGCTCTTCCGATACAAAAAATCAAGGCGGTAAGCTCTCTCCCGAGGACGAGGAGCTGTTAAACCCCGACGGGGACAAGAAAAAGCAGAAAAAGACCGTCTCGGAAATAATGGACGTGATACGGGATTATAAGCGTATCATCCTACTTGTTTGGGAGCTTGTCAATAAGCATATAAAAAAGATATGCAAATGCGTGCGTATCAGCGGCGTTGAGATAGACATCACGGCTGCGGGGGAGGACGCGTATGAAGCCTCCATGCTCTACGGAAGGCTGCACGCCGCAGTGTGGAACATCATCGCATTTGTGGGGCTGCTGATGCCAATATCCGTGAAAAGCGCGGAAATAAGGATAAGCTATAACACCGAGGAGCCAATATATAATGTGGGCGCAAAGGTGAAGATCACTCCTGCGGTGATCGTGGGAAATGTCATAGTTGCGGCGTTTAAGCTGCTTCTTCATATAAACGAAATTCGACCCAAAAACGGAAAGGATGTTAATAATGGACACAAGAGCTAAAGACCTTATCTCGGAAGCACTGGGAAAAATTCACGAAATGGCAGACGCCAACACGGTAATGGGTGCCCCCATAAAGGTTGACGGGATAACTATCATTCCCGTATCAAAGGTATCCTACGGCTTTGCGGGGGGCGGTTCCGATCTGCCCGTCAAGAGTGAAAAGGAAGCCTTCGGCGGCGGAACGGGCGGCGGCATGACATTGCAGCCCTTAGGCTTCCTCGTGGTCTCCAACGGAGATGTAAGGTTTATCCAGATAAATCTCGATACATCTAAGACCTCTGCTGTGGTGAATATGATACCCGAGCTTCTCGACAAGATAAAGGATATGGTGGGCAGCAAGGGGGATAAGACCGCGGCGGCTGTCGTTTCGGACGCTGTTGACGGTGAGATATCCGAGGATAAGGAATGATCGCTGTTCCGAAAACATGAATTATTCAGCCCCGCCGTTAATATAATAGTAAAAATATTGTATTAACGGCGGTGTTTTTATGCATACAAAAGGATTCTGTTCCGCCGCGCTGTCCGCGGCGGTTTTTGTTTCGGGGATACTTTCGACGGAGTGCTGCGGGCTGACCGAAGCGGACATATCCGCAAGGGCTGCTGTGGTGTACGAGCCGACCACGGGCAAGGTGCTTTTCGAAAAGAATAAGAGCGAAAAGCTTCCCATGGCAAGCACTACCAAGATAATGACAACGCTCCTGCTCATTGAGAACGGCGATCTTGATACTCCCTTTACCGTGGACAGCGAGGCTATCAAGGTGGAGGGCTCCTCAATGGGGCTGACGGAGGGTGATATAGTCACAGGCAGAGACCTCTGCGCAGGTATGCTATTGCCCTCGGGAAACGACGCAGCCAACGCATCTGCGGTCCATGTTTCGGGGAGCATGGAAAAATTTGCGGAGCTGATGAATCTCCGCGCAGGACTTATCGGCATGAAGAACACTCACTTTGTGACTCCCTCGGGACTTCACGACGACGACCACTATTCCACAGCCTACGATATGGCGCTCCTTGCTTCGGAAGCGCTGAAAGCCCCCGTCTTTGCGGAGGTCTGCGGAAGCTCGTCCATGAAGGTGCATTTCGGAGATCCGCCCTACGACAGGTGGCTCAAGAACACCAATAAGCTGCTCACCATGTGCGAGGGCTGTATCGGCGTGAAGACGGGCTTCACCGACGAAGCGGGCAGATGTCTCGTGTCCGCATGCGAAAGGAACGGAGTCACTCTTGTGTGCGTGACTCTCAACGACCGCAATGACTGGCAGGACCATATCAATATGTACGACGACGCATTCTCGCGGATAATGCCTATTGAGATAGATATCGGCGAGGTATGCGAAAACGTGGCGGGCAGCGACAAGCCATACGTGGAGCTTATCAACGATGAGAGGATAATATACCCATCGGCGGACGGGCATGTCCCCGAGATAGAATGCAGGGTGATAGCGCCCCGTTTTGTCTATGCACCTGTACAGGAGGGCGATGTTATCGGCAGCGTGCAGATATATGCCGACGGTAAGATGACAGGCGAGTATGAGCTGAAAGCAGCGGAAAGCGCAGAGTATGCAGAGGTTTCCGAAGAACAGGAAAAAAGCATATGGGAGAAGATATCGGACTTTATTTTCGGATAAAATGTAAATCGGACGATCGGACGGGATATCCTGCCCGACTGTCCGATTTTTTGCGTAAATACGTCGATTTTGCGGTTTTACGCAGATTTAACACAGTCTGTCTTTTTGATTTTACATTGAATTAATATAATAAAATCAAACGTTAAAACGTTATTTTAAGAAATAGGAGATAAGGATCATGAAACTGAGATCAATACTTGGAATTACAATTTGTTCCGCAATGGTGCTTTCAATGGCAGCATGCGGCGAGGAAGCACAGACTTCCACAGCTGACAACGGTGCAGCAGACACATCGGCAGCTGCAGACAACAGCGCATCCGCTTCGGACGGCTCCAACACAGTAGCTACCGACGGCTCCACATCAATGGAAAAGGTCATCGGTGCACTGGGCGAAAAGTTCATGAACGATAACAGCGGTATCACCTTCACCTACAATCCCACAGGCTCGGGCAGCGGTATCACCGCAGTATCCGAGGGACGCTGCGATATCGGACTTTCCAGCCGCGCACTTAAGGACGAGGAAAAGGAAAAAGGTCTTACCGAAACTCTTCTCGCACTTGACGGAATCTGCGTTATCGTAAATAACGACAACCCCGTTTCCGACCTTTCTCTCGGCGACATCAGCAAGATCTACACAGGCGAGATCACCAACTGGAACGAGCTTGGCGGCGAGGACAGCGAGATCGTGCTCATCGGACGTGAGGCAGGAAGCGGAACACGTGACGGCTTCGAGTCCATTACAGGCACCACCGACAGCTGCAAGTATCGTCAGGAGCTTACCAGCACAGGCGATGTTATCACCACAGTTTCCCAGAACCCCAATGCTATCGGATATGCTTCTCTCGCATCGGTAAGCGATACCGTTAAGGCAGTTACCGTTGACGGTGTAGCCGCTTCCGAGGAGACCGTAAAGGACGGTACATACGTTATCCAGAGACCCTTCATGCTCATCACTAAGAGCGATGCAAAGCTCACCGATGCTGCACAGAAATTCTTCGATTATGCATTATCCTCCGATGCTAACGAAGTAATTTCCGGCGCAGGAGCTATCCCCGCTAATTGAACAGCGATCAGCAATCAGCAATTAGTAATCAGTAAATTAGCAATTAGCAATTAGCAATTAGCCGGAATCATCGTTTTCTGCTAATAGCTATTTGCTATTTGCTATTGGCTTAAACAGAGGAGCTGCATATGAACAATTCTAAAGCAAAAAGAAAAGCTCTTTTTGAGAACATTATCCACGGGATATTCCTTATACTGGGACTTGTAACGGTGGGCTGCGTGCTGCTCATAACCATATATCTTGTGATTTCGGGTATCCCCGCCATTGCCGAGATAGGTCCCGTGAAATTCCTGTTCGGCAAGACATGGGCTTCCACGGCAGCAGAGCCTTCCTATGGAATACTTCCCTTTATCCTGACATCTGTCTACGGCACTGCGGGAGCTATCCTCATCGGAGTTCCCATAGGCTTTCTGACTGCGGTCTATCTGTCAAAGCTTGCGCCCAAGGGAGTTAAGACTGTTGTGGGACAGGCAGTGAGTCTGCTGGCAGGCATACCCTCCGTTGTTTACGGTCTGGTGGGAATGCTGGTGCTCGTGCCGGGAGTTATGAAATTATTCAAGCTTTCGGACGGTTCGGGACTGTTTGCAGCGATAATCGTCCTTGCGATAATGGTCCTGCCGAGCATTATCAACGTATCCATGACCGCTCTCAACGCCGTTCCCGAGGATTATGAGCAGGCTTCTCTGGCACTGGGAGCCACTCCCGTTGAGACCTATATGAGAGTCTCCGTTCCCGCCGCAAAGAGCGGTATCGCCGCTGCGGTGGTCCTCGGAGTGGGAAGAGCTATCGGCGAAACAATGGCAGTAATGATGGTATCGGGAAATGCTCCGAACATGCCCTCGCTGTTTGAGAGCGTGAGATTCCTCACCACTGCGGTGGCAAGCGAGATGTCCTATTCGTCGGGACTGCAGAGACAGGCACTGTTCTCCATTGCGCTGGTGCTGTTCCTGTTCATCATGCTTATCAACGCGGCGCTGAACTTTTTCCTGAAAAGAGATGAGAAAGGATGAACGATATGGAAGGAAATACTCTTACCGCTGCGGCGGAAAAGACCGAGCCTGTACGCAGCACTCTTTCACCGGGAAGAAAGATCTATTCAGCTGCGGTAAAGGGACTGATGATACTGTCGTCGGCTGTTACCGTGGGACTGGTGCTGTTCATGATAGTCTATGTCATGGTGAAGGGCGTTCCCAACATAACGAAGGAGCTGCTGACCACCTCTCCAAGCTATCTGAACAATACTATCGGTATCCTCCCGGATATCCTGAACACAGTCTATATCGTTATCGTCACACTGCTGATCGTGCTTCCTCTCGGCGTGGGAGCGGCGGTCTATCTTACGGAATACGCTTCCAATAAAAAGCTTGTGGACATCATCGAATATACGGCGGAGACCCTGTCGGGCATTCCGTCTATCATCTACGGACTTGTGGGCATGCTGTTCTTCTGCCAGTTCCTGAATATGCAGACCTCTATTCTGGCGGGAGCGCTCACCCTCGTTATCATGAATCTTCCTACCATAATGAGGACCACTCAGGAAAGCTTGAAGACCGTTCCTCAGAGCTACCGTGAGGGAGCCTTTGCGCTCGGAGCGGGCAAGTGGAGAGTTATCCGCACCGTTGTGCTTCCCGGAAGCATCGACGGAATAATCACAGGCTGTATCCTTGCAGTGGGACGCATTATCGGAGAATCGGCGGCGCTGCTTTTCACAGCAGGCTTTGCACATACGCTCAACGGATTCTTTACGGGTATCAAGTCGTCGGGCTCCACTCTGACGGTGGCGCTGTACTTTTACGCAAAGGAGCGCGGAGAATTCGGCGTAGCCTTTGCCATTGCGGCGATACTGATAGTGCTGACGCTTTTGATAAATCTGTCGGCTTCAATGGTAGGATATATTTTTAAGAAGAGGAAAAACAGATAATGGATACTATTATTACTGCAAACGATCTTCAGCTGTGGTACGGAAACAGCCATGCGCTAAAGGGCATCAATATGGAGATACCCGAAAAAAGCATTACCGCGCTCATCGGACCCTCGGGCTGCGGAAAGTCTACCTTTCTTAAGACCCTCAACCGCATGAACGACCTTGTCCGCGACGTTAAGATCACGGGAAAGGTCATGTATAAGAATACCGACATCTATGCTCCCTCTACGGACGTGAACAATCTCAGACGGGAGATAGGCATGGTATTCCAGAAGCCCAATCCCTTCCCTATGAGCATTTACGACAACGTGGCATACGGTCCGCGTACCTATGGCATAAGAAACAAGGTCAAGCTGGACGAGATAGTGGAAAAATCGCTGAAAGGCGCTGCTATCTGGGACGAGGTCAAGGACAGACTGAAAAAGTCCGCACTGGGACTTTCGGGCGGACAGCAGCAGAGACTCTGCATAGCAAGAGCCCTTGCAGCGGAGCCCGAGGTGCTTCTCATGGACGAACCCACCAGTGCTCTGGACCCAATTTCAACTTCTAAGATAGAAGAGCTTGCAATTGAGCTGAAAAAGAGTTATACTATAATTATGGTCACTCATAATATGCAGCAGGCTGTCAGAATTTCCGACAACACGGCGTTCTTCCTTCTGGGAGACCTTGTGGAGTACGGCAATACCGAAAAGATATTCTCGTCGCCCGAGGATAAGCGTACCGAGGATTATATAACGGGGAGGTTCGGATAATGAGAAAAAGCTTCGACGAACAGCTTGCTGAACTGAACAACGAGCTTATAGAAATGGGCGCCCTCTGTGAGGAGGCTATCGCCGCCGCTGCGAAGACCCTTTCAGATGACAGCGATAAGCTTGTTCAGTCTGTGATAAATATGGAGGACGAGATCGACCGCAGAGAGCATATCATCGAAAACATGTGCTTCAAGCTGTTTTTAAAGCAGCAGCCCGTAGCGGGAGATCTTCGCAGGATATCCGCCGCTCTGAAAATGATAACCGATATGGAGCGGATAGGAGATCAGGCTCTGGATATAACCGAAATGAGCGATTATATCAGAAATGCGGCGTTCCCCGAGCATATCGACATGGGCGAGATGGCAAGGGCAGCCGTAAAAATGGTCACCGACAGCGTGGACGCCTTTGTAAAGCGTGACGTTGAAATGGCAGAAGCCGTGATAAAGTACGACGATGTAATGGATGAGCTTTTCATCAAGGTAAAGCACGCCGTGACCGATATGATCTCCGCAGACCCGCAGACGGGAGAATATGCCGTCGATCTTATGATGACCGCGAAATATTTTGAACGTATCGGAGACCACGCCGTAAATATCGCCGAGTGGGTGGAGTTTTCGGTAACGGGTATCCATAAAGGAGAAATGATCAATGATATGGTGCGTAGAGGACGATGAAAGCATTCGTGAAATTGAGATCTACACGTTAAAATCGACGGGCTTTGAGGCGGAGGGCTTCTGCGAGGGCAGAGAGCTTTTCGCCGCTTTGTCGTGCAGAAAGCCCGACCTGATACTGCTGGATATAATGCTGCCCGACATGGACGGTACGGAGATATTAAAGCGTCTCCGCTCCGACAGCAAGACCGAGGATATCCCCGTGATAATGGCGACTGCAAAGGGGATGGAATACGACAAGGTGAAGAGCCTCGATCTGGGCGCGGACGATTATCTTGTAAAGCCCTTCGGAATGATGGAGATGACAGCCCGTGTAAAGGCTGTGCTGCGCCGCAGCGGAGGAAAGGCTGCCGAATCGGGAGTGCTGCGCTCGGGAGACCTTGAACTGGACGAAAAGCGTCATACCGTGACCCGCAGCGGACAGCCCGTGGAGCTTACCCTGAAGGAATATGAGCTTCTGCGCACGCTGATGAGCCATAAGGGGCTTGTATTCACGCGAGACCAGCTGCTTTCGGACATATGGGGCTTCGACTACGACGGCGAGACCCGCACTGTAGACGTGCATATCCGTACCCTGCGGGCAAAGCTGGGAGAAAGCGGCGAGCAGATACAGACTGTCCGCGGAGTGGGCTACAAAATTGAAAACAGCTGACCTTGAAGCTATTATAGCGAATAGCGATTAGCAAATAGCGATTAGCGATTAGCGATTAGCAATTAGCAATTAGCGATTAGCGAATAGCAATTTGCAATTAGCGATTAGCAATTAGCGAATAGCAATTTGCCGACAGTAAAAGCTAATAGCTGATAACTAATAGCTATTAGCAAATTGCTAATGGCTAATATCTAACGGGAGGTGTTCAGAAAGGTGAAAGGGAAGATATTCAGATCGGTGATGGCGGTGGCTGTTGCGGTGTTTGCGGCTTCCGTTATTATAATTATGGGGGTGCTTTATCAGTATTTCACAGCGGTGCAGAAAAACGATCTTTCCGAACAGCTGGAGCTTGCCTCTGCGGGAGTGGAATACGCGGGAGCGGATTATTTTTCGGA
Source organism: Oscillospiraceae bacterium (assembly GCA_022768245.1). Lineage (GTDB taxonomy): Bacteria > Bacillota > Clostridia > Oscillospirales > Ruminococcaceae > RGIG4694. Next base: position 14,211 of record JALEMR010000071.1, on the reverse strand, counting down.
GCTTTATCTCGGAGAATACCGCCTTACATGGGTGGACAGCGCGGGAAATGTGCTGTTCGACTCTTCGGACAGCGACGGAGAATTTGAGAATCACGGCGACCGTCCCGAGATAATCGACGCACTGAACAGCGGTTACGGAGAAAGCACAAGATATTCCACAACTCTTGCCGAAAGAACAGTCTATGCGGCGAAGCGTCTTAAGGACGGCTCGGTGCTGCGGATAAGCTCCGAGTATTACACCATGCTCACCATTTCGATAAGCATGCTTCGTCCGATACTTGTGGTGCTGCTCATTGCCATGATAATCGCCGCGCTGCTGGCGAATCGGCTGTCAAAGCATATCGTGAAGCCGCTGTTGGAGATCGATCCCGATCATCCCTCCGACGGCGATTGCTATGAGGAGATAACGCCCATTCTGAAACGGCTGGAAAGCCAGCACAGGAAGATAAACGAGCAGCTTGAAGAGCTTGACCGCCGCAGAACAGAGTTCGAGACTATCACCAAGTCCATGAACGAGGGACTTGTTCTTTTAAGCGGAACGGGGATAATACTGAGCATAAACCCTGCCGCGAAGAAGATATTCGGAGCGGACGACAGTGCTGCGGGAAGGAATTTCCTTGAAGTTGACCGAAGCCGTGATATTTCCGAGACTGCGGAAAAGGCGGGGAAAAGCGGTCATGGGGAAAGCATAATCGACCGGGGCGGCAGGAAGTATCAGCTGGATATCACGAAGATAAACGGCGAGGAAGGCTCGGGGCTTGTAATGCTTATATTCGACGTGACCGAAAGGATAACGGGCGAGCAGGAGCGCCGCGAGTTCACGGCGAATGTGTCCCACGAGCTGAAAACCCCGCTGCAGAGCATCATGGGCAGCGCGGAGCTGCTGGAAAACGGACTGGTAAAGCAGGCGGACGTGCCGAAATTCTTAGGGCGGATACGCTCCGAGTCGGCGCGGCTGGTTACGCTTATCGACGATATAATCCGCCTGTCAAGGCTGGAGGAGCAGCAGGAGCTTGCCATTGAAACAGTAGACCTTAAGAGCTGCGCTGCGGATAATATCAATATCCTGACCGACGCTGCGGAGAAGAAAAACGTTACGCTGCGGCTAACGGGAGAGGATATTGTGATACATTCCGTGGGCAGACTCTGCAGCGAGATAATCTATAATCTGATAGACAACGCGGTGAAATACAATAAGGTTGGCGGTTCGGTGGATATCTGCGTTAAGGACGGCGGAAATAATGCTGTGCTGACCGTATCCGATACGGGCATAGGCATTCCCGAGGAGGACCGGGGACGGATATTCGAGCGCTTCTACCGCGCCGACAAGAGCCGCTCAAAGGAGCGTGGCGGCACGGGACTGGGACTCTCCATAGTCAAGCACGCAGTCATGCGCTTAAACGGCGAGGTCTCCGTCCAGAGCCGACAGGACGTGGGCACCACTATAACAGTAAAGCTTCCGAAAAATTTATAAAAAAGCATAAGCGGAAAATGGTCTGCCGAAAACCTATCGGCAGACCATTTTTTGTTCATGTGTAGTTATATCAGCCCATTAATCCCTCGTAGTACAGCTTCATAGTTTGCGCGTCCTCGGTCTGGGTGCCTGCGCTCTCGCAGATGAATGTGGGGGACAGTCCGCGCTCATAGATAAGCTCCATAAGGGGCTCGTACTGCGGACCGTATATCTCGTCCTCAAAGGTGAGATGCTTTTTCTCGCCGCCCTTTTCGGTGTATTCTATCTTCGAAAAATGGGAGTGGAATATCTTCGCCCTGTCATGGCCGAGACGGTTCTCTATCTCGTCGAGGATAGCCGCATAGTCCGCCTTGGTCTTTATAGAGCCGAGAGTGCGGGCGTTGAGATGACCGAAATCAATGGTAGGGATAAAGCTGTCGTCCACAGAGCATATCTCCAGCACCTCGCTTAAGTCGCCCAGCTGATTTATCTTGCCCATGGTCTCGGGACAGCAGTGGATATGCTCCAGCCCGTTGTCTATGAGAGCCTGCCGAGCCTTTTTCATGGTCTCCTTTGCAAGAGCGAGAGCTTCTTCGCGGGTCATTTTGGAGCAAGAGCCGCTGTGGATAACGATTCGGTCGCCGCCCATAAAGTCCACTGCCCTTGCGGAAGCGAGGATATAGTTAATGGAATTGTCCCGCTTTTCCTCCTCCACGCTTGACAGTGAGATGAAATAGGGCGCATGTACGGAAACGGTAATGCCGCAGTCCGCAAGAGCCTTTCCAAGCTCGCGGGCGGGAGCCTCGCCGATGCGCACGCCCTGACCGCACTGATACTCAAAGTGGTCAAGCCCGAATTTGTTTAAGTATTCGCCTATCTGAATAGTTTTCTTGTAGCCCATGGTCTTGAAGCTTTCGGCAGCTCCTGCGGGGCCGAATTTTGCGCTCATTTAAAAATTCCTTTCGTATTAAAACTAACAATTCTAAAAATTTACAATTGATAATTGATAATAGATAATTATTTAAGTGGGAGAACATGAATAAGATAATTATCACCCCACTCCGCGGGAATAAGTAAACTATCCCACCAAACTAACGACGCGGCAGCCGCTGTCGGGCGTTCCCGACCCGGCATTAGCCTGCGTACGGGTCAAGCTCCATGGGATTTATCTTGCCCATGGCGATTGCCTGTGCCTTAAGATCCTCGTACGCGAAAGCCTTTGCGGAGTTGTAATAGGGGATAACATAAATAACGCCGAGAATGTTCATGGTAAGTCCCGACAGAATAAACCAGCCGTAAAAGCTGAGGTCCATAACGAACAGATCCCATTTGTGACCGTTTGTAATGATACCGCTGAGCTCAATTGCTCTGGAAGCGCCTATCCGCGGGTTTTCCGATTTGATATAGGGCGTCATGGAATACTGATATGCCTTGATAATGCCGGGTATGTAGAAAAGCAGGGTCCAGAGGAAGGTCTTCAGCGCCATAAGCAGTCCGGTGCAAAGCTTTCCGACTGTGTCGTCCATTCCCTCGCGGATAAGGTCTCCTGCCTGAAGGGGCGAGTATATAGCTTTTCTGTACCAGCTGCAGGTGGCAAACTGTACCAGCAATGATACTGCAAGTGCCGCAAAATACAGGATCAAGCTGATAAATCCCATTATTGAGCCTGCAAAGGCTGTATCATCCAGTGAATCCGCCAGATCCATAGCACCTGTGGACAGCAGAGTGGGGACAATGGTTATCCCCAGGGATATCAGCGATACACCAATGCAGGCACCTGTGTTGTTCTTGTAGAAAAGCCTTGCGTTTGATTTCATCAGCACACGGTCAAAAAAGCCGGGGCGCATCGGCTGACTGCTGTAGTTCATGTTATTACCTCCGTAATTGTTGCCCTGACCGTTGTACTGATCGTTGAATACGAAGCCTGTGCCGTTCATGGCATTGTTCTCAACGGGCGCTCCGCATTTCTGACAGAATGAAGCATTGTCGGGCACCATTCCTCCGCAGTTTCTGCATGTTTTCATAGCAAATACCTCCAATTTTTTATTTCTCGTTATCATTATAATATGTTTTGGGAAATTTGTAAATACAGATATGATTAAATTTTGATGAGAAGATCATTATTTTTTCCGTTTCGGGAGCAGCGGCTTTTCGACTGCGCGCTTGAAGCGGAAGGGCAGGGACGTTTCAGGCTCAATGGGGAAAACAAATATTGAGCGTATCCCGAAGAGATTTGCTCCGAGAATGTCGGTGAATATCTGGTCGCCCACTGCGCAGATGCTGCTTTTGGGAACGCCCAGCTTTTTTGCGGCTTTGGAAAATCCCACAGGCAGCGGCTTTGCGCCCTCTGCGACGAAATCCAGCCCCAGCTTTTCAGCAAAGGGGGCAACGCGGGGAGCATGATTGTTTGAGACTATCATCATGCGGATTCCTGCGGCGCGCATATCCTCCAGCCAGCGGTCAAGTCCGTCTAAGGGCTTGGGGTCGTTGTGGGTGGTCAGAGTATTGTCCACGTCCAGCAGCAGTGCGGTGATATGCATTTCGCGGAGCATATCGGGGGTTATGTCAAGTATTGAATCCAGTGCTTTGGTAGGTTTGAAAATCATAATAAATTCTCCTGAGGTCGGTCGGGGCAGGATCTCCTGCATTTTACAAAAAGAACGATAGCCGTAATAATATCGGCGCAGAAAATAAAGGACAATATCCCCGAAATAACGGCATATTTCTTTGATATAACGCCGTTTTTGTACATGCTTATCACGCCTCCCACAGAGCAGGTGCCCGTGAGCGCAATAGTGCACACGTCCGCAGCCACGGCAAGACCTATTGAAACAGCGGCGATACCGATCCCCCAGACGCTTGCCAGAGCTCCCACAAACACGCCCAGAAACGCTGCGATAAAATTGAATACGTAGGCAGGGGTATGTACTGCCTTGACAACAAGAACATATTTAGCCGCTTCATATGGTGATATCCTGCCCTTTGCCGCAAAAACAGCCCATATCACCGCGCACACGGGACAGCTTATATAAAATGCCGCCATAAGCGCAGATAATGCCAAGGTGAATATTTCCGAAGCAGCTTCGGGAAGGACCGCGTTTGCGAGGGAATATATCAGAGCGAATATAAGCTCTCCGTAAGGAAACAAGCCCACGGGCAGGAGCAGAAGATTTTTCTTCATGGCAGAAACGTCCTTTGTATATGATTTACCGTCAGTTACAGATTATGTGCTGATAATAATTATACATTATTAATAATAAATTGTCAATGAAAAAAGCTGCGGCAGGAAAACTCCGCCGCAGCTTATCAAGCGATTTGTATTAAGAATTAATATTTACGCTTACGAGCAGCCTCAGACTTCTTCTTGCGCTTTACCGAAGGCTTTTCGTAGTGTTCTCTTTTACGGACCTCAGCGATAACGCCGTCCTTTGCACAGCTTCTCTTGAAGCGCTTGAGAGCGGTCTCCAGAGACTCGTTCTTTCCGACTTTAATTTCTGCCATTTTGTTCCCTCCCTTTGTCCCTACGACAGAGGATTATATAATGCACGCCGAGTCTGCATTCAAGAAAATGCATCCGCATATCAGCGGTATCGGCTGTCATTAATATGAATCCGCAGAATTTTCCGCGCACGTCATGCGCAAAAAATTTCACCCGAACAATTATCCGACATAAAAAGTGCGTAGAATAACCATTCGGCGGACAGTATATAAGATATAACTATTACATTATACTATATATCTTCGATTCTGTCAAGTCCGAACCGAAAAAAATTCTACAATTTTTTTTGAACGGCTTTGTAGTTTTTTCACAAATCAAAGATGATGAATGAAACAAGGCTTCCGACGCGGTAAAATGCGTCGGAATATCCTTGAATGAAGTGCATATTACTTTGCAACGATGTTGCATATCCTGCCCTTGACGTATATCTCCTTGACGATGTTCTTGCCTGCGATAGCCGCAGCAACGTCGGGGTTAGCCTTTGCCTTTGCAAGAGCGGACTCCTGCTCCTCGTCAACGCCCACAAGTATCTTTCCTCTTAGCTTGCCGTTGACCTGAACAGCTATCTCGATAGTGTCCACTTCCAGCTCTTTTTCGTCATATACGGGCCATGACTCGTAAGCGATAGTCTTGTCGTGACCGAGAATGCTCCACATCTCCTCGCAGACGTGGGGAGTAACGGGAGAGAGAAGCTTTATGATGCCCTCGGCGTATTCTCTTGGGCATTCTCCTGCCTTGTAGGCGGCGTTCATGAATATCATGAGCTGGCTTATTGCGGTGTTGAAGGCGAGAGCCTCAAAGTCGTTTGTGACCTTCTTCACGGTCTGATGATATACTCTTGTAAGAGCGCCGTCGTTGTCCTCGGTGATGTTTGAAGGCTCGGTGAAAAAGTTCCATACTCTTGTGATGAACTTCTTTGCGCCCTCAACGCCGGAGCTGCTCCAGGGCTTCGATACCTCAAGGGGACCCATGAACATCTCGTAAAGTCTGAGAGTATCGGCACCGTAATCTCTTACGATATCGCTGGGGTTAACGACGTATTCGGGATATCTCTTGCCCATTTTAATGCCGTTCTCGCCCAGTATCATTCCCTGATGAACAAGCTTCTTGAAAGGCTCCTTTGTGGGAGCGAGACCCTTGTCATAGAGGTATCTGTTCCAGATGCGGGAGTACATAAGATGACCTACCGCATGCTCGGGACCGCCGATGTAGAGGTCAACGGGCATCCAGTGCTTTAACAGCTCGGGGTCTGCGAATTCCTTGTCGTTATCGGGGTCGATGTATCTGAAATAGTACCAGCTTGAGCCTGCGGAGCCGGGCATTGTGGAGGTCTCTCTTGTGCCCTTGACGCCGTTCTTGTCGTACTGCTTCCATTCGGTGGCATTCTCCAGAGGAGCCTTGCCGTTTTTGCCCTTGTAGTCCTCCAGCTCGGGGAGAATGAGGGGGAGCTCTTCATCATCGAGGACGTGTATCTCGCCGTTTTCGGTGTGAACAACGGGAACAGGCTCGCCCCAGTAACGCTGACGGGCGAATATCCACTCTCTGAAATGATAGTTGGTGGTGCGCTTTGCAACGCCCATTTTTTCAAGCTTGCAGGTGATGGCTTCCTTAGCCTCTTCAACGGTGAGCCCCGTGAATTCCTCGGAATTTATGAGCTTATAGCCCTTTCCGAGATAATCGCCCTTTTCGAAAGCCTTTTCGGACACGTCAACGTGACCGAGCTTTTCATCGCCGTCGATGACCTGTATCATATCAATATTGTGAGCGACAGCATATTCAAAGTCGCGCTGGTCGTGAGAGGGAACAGCCATAACTGCGCCCGTGCCGTAGCTTGCAAGCACGAAGTCACCGATGAACATTCTGACTTCCTTGCCGTTCACGGGATTTATGCAGGTAACGCCCTTAAGCTCGCAGCCCGACTTGGTCTTGTTGAGCTCGGTGCGGTCCATATCGTTTTTCTTTAAGGTTTCGTCGATGTAAGCCTGTACCTCTTCCTTGTTGGTTATGCGGGGCATGAGCTCCTTGACGATGTCGCCGTCGGGAGCCAGTACCATGAAGGTGATGCCGTAGATAGTCTCGATACAGGTGGTGTAGATGCTGAAATCGCCGCCGCCCACGATGTCGAACTTCACCTCAACGCCTGTGGATTTGCCTATCCAGTTGCGCTGCATAGCCTTTGTGGACTCGGGCCAGTCTATCTCGTCCAGTCCTTCGAGAAGCTTTTCCGCAAAAGCGGGCTGGTCGATGACCCACTGCTTCATATTCTTTCTTACGACAGGGTAGCCGCCGCGCTCGGATTTTCCGTCGATGACCTCATCGTTGGAAAGCACGGTGCCCAGCTCCTCGCACCAGTTTACGGGCATATCTGCATACTTTGCATAGCCGTCCAGATAGAGCTGCTTGAATATCCACTGTGTCCACTTGTAGAACTTGGGGTCGGAGGTAGCTATCATCTTGGACCAGTCATAGTCGAAGCCCAGCTCCTTGAGCTGCTTGGAGAAGGTCTTGATGTTTTCCTGAGTGAAGCCGTTGGGATGATTGCCCGTAGTGACCGCATACTGTTCGGCAGGCAGACCGAAGGAATCGTAGCCCATAGGGTGCAGGACGTTATAGCCCTGCATTCTCTTCATACGGGAAACGATATCGGTAGCGGTATAGCCCTCGGGGTGACCTGCGTGCAGACCCACTCCCGAAGGATAGGGGAACATATCCAGCACGTAATACTTAGGCTTTGAGAAATCCCACACATCGGTCTTGAAGGTCTCGTTTTCCTCCCAGTATTTCTGCCATTTTGCTTCAATTCCGGCATAATCATATTTTTCCATTATTTATCATTCCTTTTTTATTTAAATCGCTTGCCTAAAGAGTTAAGCTTTTTTCGTTTTTCTGAGGCGGCGTGAAGTCTGTCCATGCGGCTGTGGAAATCAAAGAAGCCGTTTACGTTTTTATCGGAAATAAGTATGAGCATGGAGATAAGCTCTGCGGCGCCGCCGATAAAGCAGATGATAAGTACCGCCGCCGTACCCCGTCCGCTGCCGGGAAGGTCTGTCATGCGGCATACGCACAGCAGAATAGGGATAATTGCCGCGATGACCGCTGTATAGCGGGCATAGCTTTTTCCCGAGTACATTTTTATGCAGGCGAAAACTGTCATAGCAGTGCCTGCGGCGCTGAAAATGCCGAAGAGCAGACTGCGGCTGAGTATCCATAGAATAAGATCTGCGGAAGAAACTGCTATCATTATTATCGAAATGACGCGGACTGTTTTTTCTCCCTTAAGAAAGCTGTCGGAGTTATGGGTAGGCGTTTTTTTGTCCGAAATGGGGATATCCGCCGAATTTTCGAGTATTTCGGCGTAATCCTCCTCGTCGAGAATGGTGCTGTATTCCTCGTCCTTTATTTCAGCCATTGTGAGATGTCTATATCCTCTCCGTCGCTCCAGAGACGTTCAAGGGAGTAGAATTCCCGCTGTTCCTTGTTGAACACATGGACAACAACGTCGGTATAATCGAGGATTATCCAGTTGGAGCCGTTGTTTCCCTGAACGCTGTCGGGGGAGATCTTCGCCTGTTCCTTCATCTGATATTCCGTTTCGTCCGCCAGCGCGCGGGTCTGTGTGTTAGACGTTCCGTCCGCGATAACGAAATAGTCCGCGAGAATAGTCAGATCGCGCACCTTAATTACCCTTATATCCTCCGCTTTCTTGCTGTCAAGCGCCTTGACGATTATTTCAAGCTTCTGTTCTGCGGTCATTTGTGTATTACATCCTTTCGTTTTGGTGGTTAGTACCTAGTACTTAGTACCTAGTTTATAGTACATAGTTATATAGATAATATTATGAAGCAATTAGTATATAGTACACGGTGCTTGATTCATAGTTAGAAACTATTAGTGCAAAACTAAGTACTAAGTACAAGGTGCCGGGTACTCATACCTTAACTGTGCGCTGCTTTTCGATGGACAGCGACGCGTACTGATTGTATGCTTCCACTGTGTGGTGAGGGAGACGGGAGCATTTGGCTACCACGTCGGTGATGCTGAAGCTGAGGGCTTCGAGCATTGCGGAGTCGATGTCCGTAAAAGCGGACTTCCGCATTTTTTCAACGTCCTTGTAGGTCCTGTCCTCGGAGATAAGGTCGGCAAGATATACAGCCCTTTCCACGTCGGACATGCCTGCTCTTCCTATAGTATGATACCTTACGGCGTTTAAAATATCCTCGTCGTGTATGCCCAGCACATTTTCGCAGTACCAGGAGCCTGCGGGTGCATGGAACAGCGGCGGAGTGAGCAGCTCCTCTTCGCAGACTGCGCGGTCGCAGTTTTTCACCATTTCCAGCTGTTCGTCCTTAGGGACTTCCTTGCAGATATCGTGAACAAGTCCCGCAAGATAGCACTTATCCTTGTCGAGACCGTACCGCTCGGCAAGCTTAAGCGCAGAATCCGCCACATTCAGACTGTGGGTGAATCTCTTCTTGGAAAGACGTATTTTTAAAATATCCTTAAGCTCTTCCACAGAATACATTTCGGAAGCCTCCCTTATATTATATGCTGTAAAGCCTGTTATCCCTGATATACTGCGCCACCGCTTCGGGGACATAGGGGGAGATATCCTTCCCCTCCCCGATAAGCCTTCGTATCTCGGTGGAGGATATCTCGAATGGCTCGCAGTCTGCGGTGACTACTTCTCCGTAGGGCAGTACGTCCTCCGCGAATCTGCGGATATTCAGCCTGTCCTCCTCGGAGCGGGCAGCTGCGGCTATGGTGCACAGCTTCATTATCTCGGGGAAATTTTTCCACGCAGGCAGAGTCCGCAGGGAATCGCTTCCCACTATAAAATACAGCTTTTCATCGGGAAAAATGCTGTGAAAATGCCGCAAAGTGTTGACGGTGTAGCTGATACCCTCGGAGCGCAGCTCGTAGTCGGATATCTCCGCATTGCTTATATTAGCGAAAGCCGCCCTGCACATATTGAGCCTGTGAAAGCCGTCCGCGTACCCTTTCCTGTCCTGCTTGAAGGGGGAGATGTATGCGGGTACTATGATTATCCTGTCGGCGGATATCCCGCTGTTCAGGACATTTTCCGCCAGTCTGACGTGACCGTTATGGACAGGATCGAAGCTCCCACCGAAAACGGCGACGCTCAATTTCTCTTTTTCCTTTTAGGCTTAGGCTTGTCCGTACCTCTGCCGATGCCCTTGGGAGCGGGCTTCACGGCTTTTTTGCCCGTGGCGAGGTCTATCTGCGGGTCCTGGGGATTCCGCTTGAAAAGCACCACCTTGCTGCCGATGACCTGCACCACCTCGGAGCGGGTCCTTTCGGAAAGCTCTGCGGCAGCCTCCTGTGCGGATACCATGGAGTTATCCAGCACCTTTATCTTGACAAGCTCTCTTGCCTTAAGAGCGTCGGAGATCTGATCTATCATATTATCGTTAATGCCGCCCTTGCCCACCTGAAAGATAGTATCCTCGGTCTGAGCGGCGCCCTTTAAAGCGGAACGCTGTTTGCTTGTAAGCATATCAAATATCCTTTCGGTCGGAATTAATTATCCTCATCAAAAAACATACTTATATTTTAATACAAAAGTCACCCTGTTGTCAATAGTTTGACCCGAAAATATGGAAATAGCAACAATTTTTTAAAATAAAAACAACATTTCATCGGCAGAAAAGCTCCTTAAGACCGGTAAAGCTGCGGATAATGCCGTCGGAGCGGTCAGCGGTGCCGAAGCCGTATGCTGCGTGGATAAACTTCATGCCTGCGTAATACGCACTGTCGCAGTCGCCCTGAGTATCTCCCACGTAGACGCCGTCGGAGATGTGATTTCTCCCGGCTATGAGCTTTATATTATCGCCCTTTGATAGCTTATTGTCGCCCCAGCAGATATGGTCGGTGAAAAACCTATCCAGCGAGTAGTATTTCAGAAAGCCCTCGATATATCCCGACTGGCAGTTGCTGACGATAAACAGCCTGTGGTCTTTGTGAAGCGCGGCGAGAGTTTCCTCCACGCCGTCGTAGAGCCTTCCGCCGTGGACAAGGAGATAGTCGTTCTCATGGCTGCTGCACAGCTCCATTATCTCCATGCGGCGGGCTTTGGAGGTGTTCCCGAAGAATTTATCGGCGATAACGTCCATGGTAAGCCCCATTATGCTTTGGATATCATTGGCGGTCAGTCTGATATCGGCGCAGTCGGGGAGGTTCTCGATGACCTCATTCCATGACTCTGCAACGCTCCTGGAGCTGTCCCAGAGGGTGCCGTCCATGTCGAAGATCAAGCTTTCTGTGTTCATATCAATATCATTCCTTTATATATATTGCCAAAAACGTTAAAATACACGTTTTTGTGGGCAGCGGGACAGGTTTTCGGATTTTGCCGAGGGGGAGCTTGGCACTTGATTTTTTATATAAGATGTGTTATAATGTAAACGGAAGTAAAAAAACTGTTGAAAGACGGTGAAACCATTGATAAAGACGGTAAAGACTCCGGAACAGCGGCGGGAAGACGAACTGCGGACCATAGCAAACTATCGTCCTATCGACGATGACTTCATGCGAGAGCTTTTCCGTGACGATCTTCCTCTTGCGCAGTATGTGCTTAGGACTATCACGGGGATAGAGGATCTGCAGCTTATCTCGCAGACAACGCAGTATGATATGAAGCGTCTGCTGGGCTCGCGGTCGATATGCCTTGATGTGTTCGGCACGGACAGCAAGGGGAGAAAATTCGATCTGGAGATACAGAGGGCTGACAGCGGAGCCACACCCCAGAGAGCAAGATACCATTCAAGCGCCATAGATGTTGAGTTTCTGAAAGCAAAGGAAGAATTTACGGAACTGCCGGAATCGTATGTTATTTTCATAACGGAAAATGACGTAAGAGGTGAAAAAAGGCTGATCTATAGCTTTGAGCGTACAGAAACGTCAACGGGCAGCCCCCTTGGGGACGGCACACACATAATTTTTGTAAACGGGGCATATAATAATGCCGAAGACACGTCCGAGCTGGCAAAGCTTGTGCACGATCTCCGCTGTAAAAGTGCAGATGAAATGTACACAAAGCAGATCGCCGACAAGACACGATTTTTCAAGGAAACACCGGAAGGAGTGAGCATTATGTGCAAAGCTATGGAAGAACTGTGCAATGAACGGGCTAAAGAAGCGGTAATATATGAAAAGATTCAGATTGCCGTCAATCTCCTTAACAGAGGTAAGGATACATTTGAGGAAATTTCCGCACTCACAGGACTTACTCTCGAAGAAGTGCAGGAGCTCGCAAAGGAGCTTGACCACGTTACTGCATGAATAAGCTCTCATGCTTACGCTCAGAACGAGCTTGACGATAAGACACGATTTGAAGGAGTGAGCATTATGTGCAAAGCTATGGAAGAACTGTGCAATGAACGGGCTAAAGAAGCGGTAATATATGAAAAGATTCAGATCGCCGTCAATCTCCTTAACAGAGGTAAGGAAACATTTGAGGAGATAGCCGAGGACAGCGGACTTACTCTCGAAGAAGTGCAGGAGCTTGCAAAGGAGCTTGACCATGTCACTGCATGAATAGTTTTTACAGGCACAGTTCCGTTATGGACTGTGCCTTATCTATTCCTTTCATGCCATGACGAAAAACGTACTGATAATAAGATTTACCAAAAACGCCGAAATACACGCACCTGCTGCGGCGATCGTCAGAGATCTTCCTTTAAGGGAAAGCGCGGCTGCGGCAGCAAATCCCGCGGCGGCGCTTATCCACGAGCCTGTGGCGTAGAATACCGCAGGTATGGTCATTGCGGACAGCGCGGCGTATGGCATGTAAAAAAGGAAGCTGTTCACAAGCTTTGACTTTATCTTTCTTCGTATCAGCACGGCAGGCAGCATTCTCACCAGATAGGTGACTATCGCCATGACAGCTATGTAAATAAAAATATTTCCGCTCATCATTCATGCTCCTTTTCGTCCGAGGTGGGAACGGGGAATATCAGCGCAGCTGCCAGAGAAGCGGCTATCGTGCAGATTATCACCGCAAATCCCGAGGATATAAAATCCAGAGCGGGCAGATAATATACCAGACAGCTAAGCGCCGACGCAGAAAGTGCGGTGAACAGTATCCCCTTGTTCTTGGTGGCGGGAGGGACTACTATCGCGATGAACATGCTGTAAAGCGCGATGCCCAGAGCATCGCAGACCGACGCGGGAAGGATATTTCCCGCAGCTGCTCCGAGGAATGTTCCGAGGGTCCAGAAAAGTATGGGCAGAATCATCAGACCGTACATAAAGGAGCGGTTGATATTCCCGGGCTTTCCCGCGGCGACGGCGTATATTTCGTCGGTGACCGCAAATGAGGTGGTGAGCCTGTGGAAAAGGGTAAAGCTCTCGTCCATTTTCTGGGTAAGGCTTATGCTCATAAGGGAATACCGCAGATTTATGACCAGCTGAGATATTGCGGTCTCTATGTAAGTCCCGCCTGCGGCAATTATGGAGATACCCGCCGCCTCGCCTGCGGAGGTGACATTGAAAAGTGACAATGCCGCCGCTTCAAGAGGAGATATCCCGCAGGACGCGGCAGTTATCCCCACTCCGAAGGACACCGACAGATATCCCAGTGCGATAGGGATACTGTCTCTTATTCCGTCTGAAAATTTAAGCTTTTTCATTTGTTATAGTACACCTTGTTTCGTTATTTTGATTATTATGCCCTGCAAATTGTAAATCGGTTTTTTTTACAGTTCTTTAGATTTACATACGATTGGCTGTTCGCTTTCGGCGGAGCAGAGCTCCGCGCATTTGATTCGCTCCGCTGTCAAATGCTGCGCCGCCCGTGATTTGCTTACTTTGCGATTTTATTTGTTGCGCGTTTCAACCGTCCGTGTTTTTGACACGGGCGGCGCTTTATTGTTCTTCGGCGCTTGGGCTTTCGTTCACTTCCGCGGGTTGATGTCGCCTATGCTTAAAACCCCATTCGCGGCATTGGCTGCGGGTCATCCCGCCCAAAGGACTCCGCCCTTTGGAAACTCGCAGCCTTTGGAAAAGGCTGGCGAACTTTTTAATTTGGGCTTACTGCTTAGTAATTGGTGCTCTCAGCCTCGCCCCTGCATGCCTTCGGGACTTGCTTACCGCTCGCGGGTTGATGTCGCCTATGCTTAAAACCCCATCCGCGGCATTGGCTGCGGGTCATCCCGCCGCGGCATTAGCTGTGGGTCATCCCGCTAAACAGCATTCTTGTGTTCTCCGCTGTGGCTTCCGCCGCCTGCTCGGGGGTTATCCC
>JALEMR010000058.1 GCA_022768245.1 Oscillospiraceae bacterium | reverse complement strand
AGGGACTGCAACTCCCTGACCCCCGGTCCGAATCCGGGTGGCGCCTCCAACTTAATACAGTAATTTTTCCTCATGACCTGAGGAAAAATTTATTCATGGGAGCATAGCTCAGCTGGGAGAGCATCTGCCTTACAAGCAGAGGGTCATAGGTTCGAGCCCTATTGTTCCCATTTTTTTACCCTCCCGCCGTCCCTTTTTTATATTGCAGCATTTCGTACTTCCGAGGTTTTCCGTCGGGAGCTTTTTTATTTTAGTGAATAGTTGAGAGTGAATATGGACTTGGGGTCGTCAGACTAAATGCTATGGACTAATCGCTAATGGCTAATTGCTAATGACTCCGCTCTGGGGACTGCCAAAATTTTTTCCAAAAAGTAATTGCCTTTTTGTATAAAAGTGTGTTATAATATAATATGTATGAGTATGCGAAAGGAGAATGCTTTGTGGATGTGCGGGTAGGCGATCTGCTTCTGATGAAAAAACAACATCCCTGCGGGAGCCGTGAGATGATCGTCCTCCGTTCGGGTATGGATTTCCGTCTCAGATGCTCGGGCTGCGGCCGCGAGTTTATGGTGCCCCGAAGCAAGATCGAAAAGAATATCAAATCTGTGACCCGAAACGAAGAGAAACAGTGAACAGCCGGCTATTCGCTGATTGCTAACAAAACAGGAGAATTACAAGTATGTTTGAAAAATTAAGATCGACCGAGCAGCATTATGAGGATATAAGCATGCGTCTGACCGACCCCGCCGTTATCTCCGATAATAAGCAGTATGCTTCTCTGATGAAGGAGTATAAGAGCCTTACCCCCGTGGTGGAAAAGTACCGTGAGTACGTGAAGTATGTGCAGTCCCGCGACGAGGCGAGGGAAATGCTGGACGAGGGCGGCATTGATAAGGATATGAAGGAGCTCGCTCAGTCCGAGTTTGAGGAAAACGCCGCCGCTGCGGAAAAATGCGCCGAGGAATTGAAGATACTTCTTCTGCCGAAGGACCCCAACGATGACCGCAATGTCATCATGGAGATACGCGCAGGCGCAGGCGGCGAGGAAGCGGCGCTGTTTGCCAACTCGCTGTTCAGAATGTATACCATGTACGCCGAATCCAAGGGCTGGAAGATAGAAGTCCTGAACTCCAATCCCACCGAGCTTGGGGGATTTAAGGAGATATGCTTCAATATTTCGGGCGAGGGCGCGTTCTCACGGCTGAAATTCGAGAGCGGCGTGCATCGTGTGCAGAGAGTCCCCGAGACCGAGTCACAGGGCAGGATACAGACCTCCACCGTAACTGCGGCGGTATTGCCCGAAGCCGACGAGGTGGAGCTGAATATCGACCCCGCCGACCTGAAAATAGACGTTTTCCGTGCGTCGGGCGCAGGCGGTCAGCATATCAACAAGACCGAGTCTGCCGTCAGGATAACTCATCTTCCCACGGGGCTTGTGGTGGAATGTCAGGACGAGCGCAGCCAGTACAAGAATAAGGACAGGGCAATGAAGATCTTAAGCTCCCGCCTTTACGAGCAGATGCAGCAGGAGCAGAACGAAAAGATAGCCTCCGACCGCCGTTCACAGGTGGGCACGGGCAGCCGCAGCGAGAGGATACGCACCTATAATTTCCCCGAGGGCAGACTGACCGATCATCGTATCGGGCTTACCCTCTATAAGCTGGAAAGTATCTTAAACGGCAATCTGGACGAGGTCATCGACGCTCTTGCCACTGCCGATCAGGCGGCAAAGCTGTCTGCCGAAAGTGATGAATAAAAAGAGGATAGTTTATGTTTCATACTGAAATGTTATCCGCGGAGGAAAAAGACCTTATCAAAGCCGCGGAGCTTATAAAACAGGGAGAAGTGGTGGGCTTTCCCACCGAAACGGTGTACGGTCTTGCAGGAAATGCATTGGATCCCGAAGCCGTGGCGAAGATATTCGCTGCAAAGGGACGTCCCGCCGATAATCCGCTGATAGTGCATCTGGCGGACTTTTCCGAAATAACCGAATATGCAGAGGATATCCCCGACAGCGCCTATAAGCTTGCGGAGATATTCTGTCCCGGACCTATCACCATGGTGGTGAAAAAGAAGGATATCATTCCCGATATCACCAGCGGCGGACTTGATACCGTGGGCATACGAGTGCCTGTCCATAAGACCGCTCACGAGTTCATAAAGCTCTGCGGAGTGCCTATAGCTGCGCCCTCCGCCAATCTTTCGGGAAGCCCCAGTCCCACGAGTGCAGACCATGTTTTCGCCGATATGAACGGGCGTATCCCTGCCATAATCGACGGCGGATATTGTCCCGTGGGAGTGGAATCTACGGTAGTCTCCTTTGAGGGAAATGCGGTGCGGATACTCCGTCCCGGCTTTGTTTCGGGCGAGGATATAAAAAACGCAGGCTTTGAGGTGCTTTATGCAAAGGGCGTTACCGAAAGGATAGACGAGGGCGAGAGGGTGCTCTCTCCGGGCATGAAGTACAAGCACTATGCTCCCAAAGCAGAAGTGACCATAGTTGACGGCGACCTTGAGCAGTTCACCGAATATGTGAAGAAGCACTACAAGGCAGGCACCTACTCCATGATATTCGATGATGATGTGCTTACATTTCCGTATCCCTACATAACCTACGGAAATACTGCCGAGGAACATGCGAGAATGCTGTTCGGCGTACTGCGTGAGGCAGACGAGATAGGCGCAAAGCAGGTGTTCGCAAGATGTCCGTCCACCGATGGAGTGGGACTTGCAGTGTATAACCGTCTGCTGAGAGCGGCAGCATTCCGGGTGGAAAAGCTATGACAGTCGTGGGACTTACGGGACAGAGCGGCTCGGGCAAGACCACCGTCAGCGCAGAATTTGCCGCGGCGGGTTTCATGGTCATAAATGCTGATATCCTTGCGCGGAAGGTCATGGAAAAAGGTCAGCCCTGCCTTGAAGAAACGGTTCGTCATTTCGGCAGTGAGATACTTCTCCCCGACGGTAGTCTTGATAGGAAGCTTCTTGGGAAAATAGTGTTTTCCGACAGAAAAAGGCTTGACGAACTTAACGGAATATGCTATAAATATATTAACCGCATGGTGGAGGATATGATATCCGAGTATAGCAGACAGGGTGAAGAATATGTTCTCCTTGATGCTCCTACGCTCTTTGAAGCGGGTGAGGATAAGCTGTGCGATATCATAGTAAGCGTCACCGCGGATAAACAGCTTCGGCTGAAAAGAATAACAGAGAGAGATAAAATATCCGAAAGCTCCGCCGAGGAAAGATTTAACAGTCAGCATGACACGGAATTTTTCCACAGCCGCTCGGACTATATAATAGAGAACAACAGCTCCTTTGAGAAGCTGAAAAACAGAGCAAAAGATATCATAAAGCAGATAATGGAGAACAGCAATGCGCAGAAAAGAAAAGAATAGACCACGTTTTGCCGCCATTTTCACAGCACTTGCGGTGATAGCCGGGATAGTGTATGCCGTGGGGAAGATACCCGATATCGAACGCAATTACGTCTATCCCGAAAAGTACAGCCATTTTGTGGAGAAGTACTCGGCGGAGAATGGTCTTGACAAGTATTTCGTGTACGCAGTGATAAAGACGGAGAGCAATTTCGACCCGCAGGCGGTGTCCGAAGCGGGCGCTGTGGGGCTTATGCAGATAATGGAGGACGCCTTCGACTGGGTGCAGTACCGCATGGGCGAGGAATGTGCGGGGGAAGAGTATTCCGACCTGTACGACCCCGAGACGAATATCAAATACGGCACCTATCTGCTGCGGCTGCTGTATGAGGAATACGGCTCCGAGGAAACAGCCGCCGCCGCATATCATACGGGACGGGGAAACGTCAACAGCTGGCTTGACGACAAAAGCATCAGCTCAGACGGGAAAACTCTCGAAAATATACCCTCATCGGTGACGGAACATTACGTTCACAAGGTTATGACGGCTTATGAGGGGTATAATAATCTGTACAATTGATAATTTACAGTTTTTTTGAAAGGAAATGATATTATGTCAGAAAAAAAGGAAAAATCGGCGGCAAAGCTTTTGCAGGAAAAGCTTTGCATGAAAAGGAAGAACGGTCTGCTTAAGGCGGACGAAGCCGTTATGGAGAAAACGGGCGTGTTCTGTGAAGGCTACAAGGATTTCCTCGACCGCTCCAAGACCGAGCGGGAGGCTGTGGAGTATGCAGTTTCCGCAGCGGAGAAGAAGGGCTATGTGCCCTTTAAAAAGGGAATGGCTCTTAAGGCGGGGGACAAGGTATACTATGTTAACCGCGGAAAGGCTGTTATCCTTGCAGTCATCGGAAAAAAGGACATCTCCGAGGGAGTGCATATCGCGGCGGCGCATATAGATTCCCCCAGACTTGACCTGAAGCAGAATCCTCTCTACGAGGACAACGAGACCGCATATTTCAAGACTCACTATTACGGCGGGATCAAGAAATATCAGTGGACTGCTATCCCTCTTGCGCTCCATGGGGTTGTTATAAAGGCCGACGGCACCAAGGTGAAGATAACCGTAGGCGAGGACGAGAATGACCCCGTTTTCTGCATCACCGACCTGCTGCCCCACCTTGCGGCAGCACAGATGAAGCGCACTCCCGGAGAGCTTATCAAGGGAGAGGAGCTGAATATCCTCATAGGCTCCGCACCCTATAAGGACGACGAGATCAGCGAAAAGGTAAAGCTGAATATCCTGTCAATTCTGAATGATAAGTACGGTATCACCGAGGAGGACTTCCTCTCTGCGGAGCTGGAGGCAGTTCCTGCATTCAAGGCAAAGGATATCGGCTTTGACAGAAGTCTTATCGGCTCCTACGGTCACGACGACAGAGTATGCGCATATACAGCCCTTGAAGCGATACTGGACTGCACCGATGTTTCAAAGACAGCGGTCTGCGTCCTCACCGACAAGGAGGAAACGGGCAGCGACGGCAATACGGGACTTCGTTCGTCCTATCTGAAATATTTCCTGTACGATCTGGCAGACTGCTTCGGCACTGACGGCAGAACGGTAATGTCCGCGTCGGAGTGCCTGTCCGCAGACGTAAATGCAGCGTTTGACCCCACCTTTGCAGACGTTTCCGAGAAGAACAATTCCTGCTTTATCAATAAGGGCGTGTGCATAACCAAGTACACAGGCGCAAGAGGAAAGTCGGGCACAAGCGACGCCTCCGCAGAATTTGTGGGCAGGATAAGACAGCTTATGGACAAGAATAACGTTATCTGGCAGACAGGCGAGCTTGGCAAGGTAGACGCAGGCGGCGGCGGAACTGTCGCAGCATATATTGCAAACCTTGACATCGACACCATTGACGTGGGAGTGCCTGTGCTGTCCATGCACGCACCCTTTGAGCTTGTCTCCAAGCTGGACGTTTATATGACCAACCGTGCATTCTATGCATTTCTTGCGGAATAACGAATAGATATTGCATGAAAAGTACGCTCCTTAGTGGGCGTACTTTTTGTTTGGAAGAGTTGTTTTAAGCATTATGCATTATAAATTCATCTTCAATTTGTGATATATTCCAAATTTCGTAATATTTTATGGATTTTTACCTAAACCTATTGACAAATCGGCAAAGGTTTAGTATAATATAAACATCAAAGGAAAACAGATAGGGATTCAGACAGCGGGGTCTTTGATGTAAATATGACAGTTTCATTACTTTTTCTCTTTTTTTCACAGCAGCAGGGCGGTTTGTATTTATACAGACCGCCTTTCTGTGTAATTCGCAGAAAAAAGCCTGCGGGTTTTACTGATTTGTAAATAAAAACACTATTGCTAAAATATACTTAATATAGTATAATAATATTATGCCGATATCGTATCGGCACGGCGTAATGTGAAAGAAAGGATTGATATTGTAAAATGTGTGGATTTGTAGGCTTTACCAATAAAATAGATAACTCCAATGCAGTCCTCGGGGATATGATGGATGCTATTAAGCACAGAGGTCCCGATTCCGAGGGAAAATATATTGACGAGCAGATAGCTATGGGCTTCCGCCGTCTTAGTATCATCGACATCACCGCTTCGGGCGACCAGCCTATCTTCAACGAGGATAAGACCAAGGTGCTGCTTTTCAACGGCGAGATATATAACTATATGGATATCCGAAAGGACCTTCTGGAAAAGGGTCACGTATTCAAGACCAAGACCGATTCCGAGGTGCTGCTCCACGGCTATGAGGAGTACGGCGAGGGTCTCCTGAACAAGCTCCGCGGAATGTTCGCCTTTGTCATCTGGGACACCGTTAAAAAGGAGCTTTTCGGCGCAAGGGACTTCTTCGGCATCAAGCCCATGTACTATGCCGAGATGAACGGCACCTTCATGTTCGGCTCGGAGATAAAGGCTTTCCTGCGCCACCCTGCCTTCAAAAAGGAGCTGAACGAGTCCGCACTGGAGACCTATCTGACCTTCCAGTACAATCCCTCCGACGAGACCTTCTTCAAGAACGTGTATAAGCTCCCTGCCGCTCACTGCTTCAAGTATAAGGACGGAAAGCTCACCGTAAAGCGCTACTGGGATATCCACTTCAGCGAGGACGGCAAGCCCGATATGGACGGCTGGGTGAACGAGATATCCGATGTGTTCAACGATTCTGTGCGTGCCCATAAGATATCCGACGTTGAGGTGGGCAGCTTCCTGTCCAGCGGCGTGGATTCAAGCTATGTTGCTTCCGTTGCCAACGTGGATAAGACCTTCACCGTAGGCTTCGGCGAGGACGAGAGATATAACGAGATAGGCTGGGCAAAGGAATTCTCACAGTATATCCACAAGGAAAATATCAGCCATGTTATAACCCCCGAGGAATATTGGGAAAATATCCCGAGGATACAGTATCATCTTGACGAGCCTCTTGCGGACCCTGCATGCATTGCGCTTTATTTTGTATGCCGTGAAGCGGCAAAGTATGTGAAGGTAGTGCTCTCGGGCGAGGGCGCAGATGAGATATTCGGCGGATATAACGTCTATAAGGAGCCTCTTGCGGCTCCTGCATATAAGGCTCTGCCCCGTCCCATAAGAAGAGGTATCGGAAAGATAGCAGAGCAGCTCCCCGCAAAGCGGGGAGTGAACTTCCTCGTAAGAAACGGAAAGGATATCGAAGAGCGCTTCATCGGCAATGCATACATGTTCTCGGAAAAGGACAGGAAAAGGCTGCTTAAGATAAAGACAAATGCTCCTGCGGCAATGGAGATAACCCGTCCCTTCTACGACAAGGTGAAGGATAAGGACACCATCACAAAGATGCAGTATCTCGACCTGCACCTGTGGATGACAGGCGATATCCTCTTAAAGGCGGATAAGATGTCCATGGCGAATTCACTGGAGCTTAGAGTGCCCTTCCTCGATAAGGAGGTCATGGGCGTGGCGGAAAAAATACCCGTCAAGTACAGAGTAAGCACTGAAAATACCAAGCTTGCCATGCGTCAGGCGGCGTTGAGAGCAGCTCCTCCGAAGACTGCCAACAAGAAAAAGCTGGGCTTTCCCGTGCCTATCAGAGTATGGCTCAAGGAGGACAAATACTATAACATGGTAAAGGACACCTTCACCAGTGAAGCGGGAAAGCATTTCTTTGATACGGATATGCTGATAAAGCTCATGGACGACCACAGAAACGGCAAGGCGGACAACAGCAGAAAGATATGGACAGTCTACACATTCTTAGTGTGGTATAAGGTATATTTCGAGGATAACATAAACTTTTAAAGGACAGTGATAAAATGGGAAAGCGTAAGATCATTTCATTCGTGACAGCAGTAACGGTGATGCTGTCGATGCTCACAGCCTGCGGAGATGTTCCGGAAGAGGACATCACAGCGGAGACCACAGCTGTCTCTGAGCAGACAGGGACCAAGGAAGCATCTGTGACCACGGAGCTTTTCGGTGAGGATTACGACCCCTTCGCCGAGGACTATGACCCCTATGGCGGAAATGGCGCCTTTACAGTGACAGCGGTGCATAATACCGAAAATACAGCGGAAGGTACCGAGGCAGTCACTACAACAGCTGAGCAGCCTGCGGAGACTGTCGCCACAATAGCATCGGAAAACGGCGCAGTAGGAGCTTCCTCAGCGGAGAAGGGCTCTGGCAGCAGCTCAGATAATAAGACCACAAAGACTGATAAGGGCTCGTCCGGGGACGTTTCGCTGGAGATAACCAACTCCAACTCATGGAACGACGGAAAGAATGATTTTACGCAGATAGACGTAAATGTAAAGAATAATTCAGATAAGGTGCTAAACGGCTGGACAGTTACTATCAACGCAGGAAAAAATGCAACAGTGGACCAGTCCTGGAACTGCACCATATCCGAGAAAAACGGCGTGCTGACTATCACTCCCGTCAGCTATAACACCAACGTGGAGCCGGGACAGGGAGGCTCCTTCGGGCTTATCCTGAAAAATCCGGGCAAGATAGACTCATCAAGTGCAAAGGTGGAAAGCGGCGGATTTTCGGCTTCGGCGAATGTGAATAATAACAATAATAATAACAATAACAATAACAACAATAACAATTCGGGTCAGCCCGTAAATCCTAACGGCGGCGGAGTTCACGAGGAAAGAGATATCCCCGCACCTACCACCGATGACTGGCTCCATACCGACGGAAATAAGATACTTGACAGCGAGGGCAGGGAGGTATGGCTTACGGGAATAAACTGGTTCGGCTATAATACCGGCACCAATACCTTTGACGGACTTTGGAACTGCGACCTGGAGACCTCTATCGACGCCATAGCTGACCGGGGCTTCAATCTGCTGAGAATACCCATTTCCGCAGAGCTTATCAAGCAGTGGTCCGAGGGGGATTATCCCACAGCGAATTTCAATCAGGCGACCAACTATTATCTTGTGGGCATGAACAGTCTGGAGATATTCGATTATGTAGTGGACCTCTGTCGTGCGGACGGCATCAAGATAATGATAGACATTCACAGCGCCAATACCGATGCTTCGGGACATATGGCGCCTATGTGGTACAGCGATAAGATATCCGAGGCAGATTATCTGAATGCTCTGGGCTGGATAGCAAAGCGCTATAAGAACGATGATACTATCATCGCCTACGACCTGGAAAACGAGCCTCACGGCAAGGCTTATGAAAATCCCCGTGCAAAGTGGGACGGCTCCACCGATTCTGACAACTGGAAGTACATAGCCGAAAAGGCAGCGAAAAAGGTGCTTTCTGCCAATCCGAACGTGCTTGTGATGATAGAGGGCATTGAGATATATCCCAAGGACATCAAGAAAAACGGCAGCTTCAAGTCCACGGATATGGGTGATTATTACTGCACCTGGTGGGGAGGAAATCTCCGGGGCGTAAGGGATAATCCCGTTGAGCTGGGCAAGTATAACAACAAGATAGTCTACTCTCCCCACGATTACGGACCCACCGTCTACGAGCAGCCCTGGTTTAAGGGAAATTACACCTTTGACAGTCTCTATAAGGACGCATGGTATGATAACTGGTTTTATATCCAGAAGGAGAACATTGCGCCGCTGCTGATAGGCGAATGGGGCGGTTATATGAGGGAGCCCAACATCACCTGGATGACCTATCTGCGCAAGCTGATAAAGGAGAACCGCATCAATCACACCTTCTGGTGCTTCAACGCCAATTCCGGGGATACGGGCGGACTTGTAAAGGACGATTTTGTGACCTGGGACGAGGAAAAGTACAAGTTCGTAAAGGAGGTCCTCTGGCAGCAAAACGGCAAATTCGTAGGACTTGACCATAAGATACCTCTGGGCAAAAACGGCATAACTCTTTCGGAAGTGAAGAAATAATAGTATGCGCAGATAAGCGATAAAAGCTTATCTGCGCATTTTATCTGCCCTTAAAATCCACCAGAAAAACGGGAGCTTTTCCGTTATGAAGGATATAGCTTTCCAGAGCGGATATCATAGCTAAGCTTTCGTCAATTGCCAGCTCATAGAGCTCCTGCATAAGCAGGATATCAGAGCCCTTCACCGGGGAGCCCTTCCTTTCGGGGAACAGCTTATAAAAAAGTCGTTCGGAAAAATGGTGGAGCTCGCAGTAAAAGCGGTGACCCTTTGCTGCGCCGAGAATCTGTTTGGGAGAGATATCCTCGTACAAATCAGCGATGATGCCGCAGCTTTTTTCGGAGGGGATAACATGGTAATCCTTTTTGTTTCGGGCAGAGCCTGACAGTCTGTCACGATGATATAGAGCCATATCCAGAGCCTTTTCAGCGCGGAAATGGTATAGCGGGTCATATTTTCCATGTTCGCGGATAACAGCATGACATTCCCTGTCCAGATAGTAATGGCAGATAAATCCGCAGAGATAGGCAAAGGCCATATTTTTCTCCCGCTGACCCGGGTAGGAGCGGATAACGCTTCTGGCATGCGTGATAAAAGCTGCGGGGCTTTCTCCATGGAGAGCATAGCCTGTCATATTTATCCTGTTAGGGATAACAGGGTGATAGTAAAAGAAAATATCAGGGCCGTGGAGACCGATAAAGAACAGCTTTTTGTAAGGAGCTATCCTTCTGCGGACATCGTGAGGAAGTCTGTCAGCGACCCTGCAGCCCATAGAAAAATGCGCATAGGATTCGGGCATATGCACTCTTCTTTCGTTTGATGTGATATTATATATTATATCCGTTTTTCAGTGAAAATGCATAAGAGTGCTGTAAAAACAGTTCCGCACAAGCAGGAATGCCTGTGCGGATAATTTCATTCTTGTTCATTGCTCCTACGCACCCTATGATTAGGACGTGTAATCTTTTCAGCGTACATTCTATCGTCAGCTATCTTCATCAGTTCGTCAAAATCCGACGTTTCAATGGGAGCGGAAACCGTACCTATGCTGGCGGAAAGCTT
>JALEMR010000053.1 GCA_022768245.1 Oscillospiraceae bacterium | reverse complement strand
TTTCTTCACGTACCGCCCTCAGCCTGTTGTAGTATGTGCTCGGACTGATACCGCTTTTGCTGCACCATTCTTTTACCGTCTGACCGCTGTTCTGACACTCCTGTATCTGCTCTGCCCACTCACGATGTCTTAGCTCCATCTTTATTTCTTTGATCATTGCCATTTCCTTCAGCTCCCTTCGGAGCTTATTTTACCATGTTTTTTCTCTGGTGGGTAGTTGGAGGATTGGTTGGCGGATACCAAGAGTCACCGCTACAAGGAAGGAAATGGAGAACTTCTGTAATCGGTATGTCAAGACCTTGCGGCTCAAGCTGAACTCCGAGGGGAAATTTGTGATTGAGATACAGAAATAACGAAAAAAGGACGGTTTGCGCCGTCCTTTTATGGGGGACTTTGAATCCAGTGGGTTCAAAGTTAAAGTTATTCAGATAAAATTATAGGCATAGTGAAGAACAGAAATCATCTGAAAAACAATCATAAGCTGAATATTTTACGATCTTTAACGTCTTTGATGACTTGTCATAAACCAAAGCCTTGTCTGTAAAATTGGCAGCACGGCAATGTGACACCATAATAATAGCAAGTTCGGGCTTATTCTTTATTTCCTCAATAATGACATCGTTAAATTTGCGAGAG
Organism: Oscillospiraceae bacterium; assembly: GCA_022768245.1. Taxonomy (GTDB): domain Bacteria; phylum Bacillota; class Clostridia; order Oscillospirales; family Ruminococcaceae; genus RGIG4694. Next base: position 68,889 of record JALEMR010000053.1, on the reverse strand, counting down.
TTTTCAAACGAGAGATGATTAAGCGGCTCATCTAAGATCAGAATATCTGCTTTCTGAAGCTTGAGTATTCTTGTAATAAGCTGAACCAGCTTACCTTCGCCGCCGCTAACATTACCCTTTATACGTTTTTTCTTCTTCTTTGTTAGGTTGAAAGTATCAAGCAGGCGATCTAACTTTGCTTCATCTAAGTCAATTTCGCTGCCTGCACAAGCAGTTTCAGCTTCTTCAAGTATTGTTGTGTTATTATATGGGGTATCTATCTGTTCTGAATAAGAAATATGTTTTCGAGCGACACTCGGATCAAGCAAATCATTTCCGGATTTATCAAGTATTTGTCCATTAACTTTTAAACCCTTGTATTCACTCTGAAGATTTCTGCTATATCCTAAAGCTATCAGCTTCAACAAAAGCGATTTGCCCACGCCATTCGGACCGAGGAAAATGAAACGATCACCCTCATTTATTACTAAGTTCAAGTCGTTATATAGGACTTCACCGTGAATTGATATTGTAACATTCTTAAATTCAAGCAGCCTTTTCAAAGCGTTTTCCTCCTATCAGCCACCGTATTATCAGCACTCCACTTATACAGGCATATCCAATTACACAGTAATGTGACAATTTCAGTATATAAGCAAGAAAGCAGATTAGTAGTAGTGGAACGGCAGAATATAGCACATGGTCTGCCTTATAAAAGCCCTTTATTACATTCAGCGAGAAACCGTCTCTTGAATACTTTATCAATTCAAGCATAATGATCCTTGTTATGATTACATGATAAAAACAGGCGATTGAAAACAGAATACACAAGATAATCGCAGTATATGCCTTGACTTTACCCGCTAATGCTTCAAGTTCTCCATGAACATAATACTTCTGATCATAATCCAAAGAAGAGTGCGAAAGTCGCTCAAATTCGTTGTCTGTTAAGAAGAATACATATTTTCCTATTGTGTTGCTTTCTGTTTTTTCGTCATAGCCTAAGAATGCTACGGCGAAATCTTTGTTATCGTCAATCTTGTAATAGTCAGAAATATAGGGGAAAATTTCTTTGACACGATAAGTTGAAGGAGTATCATATATCGGTAAATCCACTTGTATCTGATCTCCCACCACAACGCCGAGTCTATCAGCTATCTGGCTTGAAATAGCGACCTCATCTGCTTTAAGGTCATTATTCAACTTTATTACACCATTATTAGTGTCAGAAGTGAGATAAGTATTTACATTGATACGTTTATCAGCATTAAGAAAAGTAACAAGGTTTTCAAGTTTATAGTTCTGCCTATATTCTGAACTCTTATTTTGGCTCTCGATAACATAATCGTAATTGCACTCATTTATGCTGGTGCTATTCTTAGTAAGCGGATTGATAATAGCTGCGGCACTTATAGTAACCGCAGCTGAAATCACCAAGAAAGCGATCAGATACAGCGATATGGGGAAAGCATTTTTCTGCAAGTGCTTAACATATTCATATCTGTATCGCCCAGCAGAATTGTTTTGCTTAGCCATTCGTTATCTACCTTCGCTCTCTTTTTTTATTTTTTCAGAAACAATTGAAAACTGTTTATCGAGCTTACCGCTTGTAGAGATTTTTGCTATTATACTGAATAAAACAGTCGAGCCAAGCGCAGCAATGTTATTTATTGAGATAAGCTCATTCCCAAAAACGAAATATGATATAGCGATGAAAGCACATACAGCAATAATATAGAGGAAAAAGCCTGAAAAGCTGTATCTTCCATACATTTGCTTTTCTTGTTCAAGCGTGAAGTTGTTGCGTATATCCTTTTCAACGTCATTTTTCGTATATCGGTTAGGCTTCCCACAGAGATCAATCAGCAAGAGAAGTGCTGCACCAACGATAAAAGCGATTGATATGATAAGATCACGGTTCAGCTTTGAATTATATCTTCTTTCAAGTTCTTTTATAAAACTCGAAACATAAAACGTTGACTCAGTGCTGTTCTTATTCTTGCGATTCTCCAAATACTGCTGATAAGCATCGTCACTATCGAACTCATCAGCGGAACGAATATCACCCATACCAACATATTTTTCAATGTATGACTGAGTTGAGCTTACATCATTACTGCATACATAAGCACCATTGTACTTGTATTCCAAACCGCAGAGAGCTTTTACATCGTTTTGCATTATGGCGATAGCTGTACCGCCAACATTCCTGTAATCACTCTTATAGATACCGCTTATTGTAAACTCAATAGAAGTCCCTGACAACGTGATAGAAGTCGTATCATTTAATGATAGTCCTGCACTCTTTGCAAGGTCATATGAAACATACAGAGGATTATTTGCAGTTGAAGCGGTTGTTTGGAGCTTTAACCTATCTGAAAACACTGTATAACCTAAATCATCAGTGTTTTCGATAATATACAGACTTGAATTGACAGTTTTCTTGTTTCCCTTAATATCTGCTGATCTGTATACATAAGGAACAACCTTATCAACGTCACCTCGTGCGTCAATTTCAGCTACCTGGTCTTGACTTGGAGCTTCGATGATAAAATCTACTTTTGTTTGTTCTATATTGAATTTTCCTTTAGTTTCTTGACGCTCTGCCCAAAAGAAAGCCGAAGCTATCAGAAGTCCGAGGAATATTACTGCAAAAACAAAATCAAAAGCAGAAACATGAAGCCTTTTGTTTTTGTATTTGCTCATTATTAGTTCTCTCCTGTATTAAGTTCGTATTCAAAGAACACTTTTCTCGAATATCCTGAGTTAATCTCATTTCCGTCCTCATCATAGATATGGACAGTCATCTCTGCTTCCCCTTCATCAGTAGGAGTGCCATAGAACATGATATTATCGGCAGTAGCTTCTTTATAGCCCTTAACCGTAAAGGTCATCTTTGTGAGCTGATCTGCTTCAACCCATTCGTTTGAATCAGGATTAAGACCGCCCATTTTTTCCATTTCAACATCTTTTGTCTTAGGAACGGTAACAACAACCTTGTAATCATGAGCTTTCTTCTTGTCAGTATTGATCTGAACCTTGATAGAAGTATAGAAACGTTTTCCAACCTCAAATGCGGACAGGGATTCGTTGTAATCTGAAGCGGTATCAACAGCCTTAAATCCGAAGTTTACAGAAGGAGTTTCTGTTACTTCACAGCCAGTCAGCGGCAGCATCATCACTAAGCCCATAACAAGCACAAGGACTGATTTCATAATTCTTTTCATTTTTAATACCTCACATATTCATAATAGTTTCAACTGATTTGCCATTACAGGTCATAGCAAGATCAGATGCTTTAACGGAATTTGCATCATATATCAATGCTACTTCTTCATTAAAGGAAGTAGTTAGCTCCATTGATACATTTTCAAGAGTTGAAGCCCCGCATTCATAACACAAACCTGCAATTCTTGGAGTGTATCCGTTCTTATCAATTTCAAATCGAACATTCTTGAAATGCAGATTGGAAATAGTAGCGTGCGAAAGGTAATGGAACAAAGCAATAGACTGCTCATCTCCCCAAACATCATCGCTTACTGTAAGATTTGATATAGTGTGATTGTTGCCCTCGATAGTACCTCTAAACATTTCAGTGATATAAGGGATAACTTGTCCTTCACAATCTATATCTGCTGTAATACAGATATTATCCTTTGCCTTTATCTCAAGCAGTTCAGAAAGAGAAGCTACCTGCTTTACATTATCTGTAACCATATTAAACCGCCTCCTTCAGACCTTCACGAATAAGTGAAGCACCACCAGTGTGCTTATAAGCGTCATGTAATTCTGTTGGTATAAGTATCAATGTTTCACCATCTTCAAGATGATGCCATGTATAGCCTTTTATAGATTCACTTGTGCCGTGGTGCAATCGGTTAGCTTTTTGAATGTCCGATGTATCAATGCCAGTAAGATCGGACACTTTTACTCTTGCGATAGCATAATCATCAAAAATAGCGAAGCCCGATTTTGACATATATATATCACCGTACTTTGCTTTGATATAGTTTGCATTAGAACCTGTTGGAGACATAAGATTTCCTGCATATTTGTAATTGGTTATGGTGAAATCCTTTTGATACTCTTTTAGGAACGCAGAGATATTTTCACCGCGCGCCTGCGCTAACTGCCTGTTAAAGTTGCTATATGTAGAGAAATCCGTGTATTTATAATAATCAGCCACGATATTTCCTACGTCATTTAGCTGTTTAGCAGTGAGTTGCTCCGCTGCACCTAAGCTATCGCCCTTAATAAGCTGTTTTATTATATCATCGCTTAATCCATTGGATTTTAACGCATCTGTAGTAATCTCCTCTATCAGTGATTCATTAACGTTTGCTTTCAAAGCCAAACTCTGAATAGTTAAATCTGGATTCTTCAAAAGAGAATCATAAGCGGATTGACCAAGATCATTGATAATTTTTTGTTTGGTCATTCCATCACCGATGATTGTGTTTGCTACACTTGAATCAATGCCTGCATATCCAAGCCCTTTAACGGATAAATCATCAAACAATGAACTGGACTTCTTAACCAATCCCATATCCTTGAATGTTGTCGAAATCAGATCGCGCGACGCTGTAAGATTAGCCGCAATATTACGGTCTATCTTCTCAATTTGAGCAAGATTATCAATATTGCCATCAAACAGATCCTCCATAACCTTAACAACATCATCAGGGTTAATAGTTACGTTGGTTCTGCCTGCTGTATTACTAAGTTGATTGAAAACTGCTCGACCATTCCTTAAATTGGCAAGGTTATCAGCACCAAATCGTTTTTGAAGCATTATAAGGGTACTTGAATCAGATAGTATGTCATCTGTTTGAGATGTTCCCAGTTTTTCTATGAGTCGAAGATAAGCCTTTTCATCTGTTATTGTTTCTTTGATAGCTTGATATGCTTCTTCACTTATGGAATTTTTTAAGCAACTATCAACAAAATCCTTTGAAAGAGAACCTCCGAAATACTCAACAAACTCATACATATTTTTATTTATGTATTCCTTGACCGCTGGTTCCGATATATCGTCCAAGTTTTTAAGAGATTGTTGCTTAATTTCTTTGATTATTGTTTTGCCGACTTCATCAGTTACTCCGGCTCTTTTCCAAAAACGTTCTTGAAGTGCTTGCCTTACTCCTTTGCCTGCACCAAAAGCATCAGTTTTCTGAACAATAGATACTATCGCAGATTCATTCTTAATAACCTGCATGAATATATCTTCGGTTATTTCCTCCGTAACTTCTTTTGAAAGTGCTTTATATGCTTTCTTCAATGCATCATCGGATAAGTTTTCAGGTGCTTCTTTAATGATTTTGGCTAAGTTCTTGATTAAAGCACGAGCTGTCTTATCTTCTAATTGCTCTAAGCCTGGAACTTTCTTTAGATATTTTACAGCTCGAAGTGCCTTGATTCCTGATATGCCACCAGTTAAAGGTGCAAGAATCGCACTCCATTTGAAGCCTTCAGCAACGCCGTTAAGCATATGTCCGATGATATACGAAGCATCTCCACCTTCTTGATATGCTTGATAGCCGGATACCGCAGCATCAATTGCGGCACCAATAATAACGGCTGCCTTAGACATCTCTGAAACAAGAACAGCTCCAAAGAAAGTTGCTGTTCCGCCTGATACCGTGGTTAGTGTAACCATCACAACAACCGCAGTAGCACCAATGGCAGCATCAATAAAGAACTTTTTCAGATCTATATCTTCACCATAGTACGATACAAAGTTTTCGTGTGCCACGGTGATAAAATCATCATTTATAGGTATTACTTCAACCTCAATGTTTTGTATTCCCTTAACATTTACCGGATTAACTACAATATCTTCTACGTTAATCTCCAATGTATCCACAGAATTTACAACAATAGGCTGTATATTCAGCTCAACAAAAGCATCGTTAATGTCATTCACGTCTGCATCGACATTTGTAGCTTTAGAAACCTCTGCTTGAGAAACTGTTGAACTCTCTTGTTTGGCTTTCCCCAATTCGCAACCCGTAAAAGAAAACAGCATAGCTGAAGCTGTAAATAACGATAATCCGGCTTTAACTTTTCTGGCAAGATTCACAAAACCGCCCCCTTTAGATTTGCGTTTTTATAAAGATATGCCTACTAATAGTATAGCAGAAAATGTCCAAAATGTCAATCATATATGAATGGTTTCTTGCCTATTTTTTGATTGATTCCCCATCTTTGACCAAATTGTATTTATAGTATATAATTTTGATTTTATACAATCCGTAATCATTCGGTTTCATTGGCAACAGCACCCAGAAAGCTCTGAGTGCTGTTGTGTTTGAGAGAATTGTTACGGCTCATAGATGTACTCGATCCTATCAAAATCTGTACCGTAAGCCCAAATCTTAGCCACATCGGTAGAACCCTTGCCGTTCAGGTTCTCCGCATAGATGTTGAAATAGCCGTCCTCAGTATCAACGATCTGATCGCCCTTGTAGAATAAGAGCTTGAACTTGGCAAATGCACCGATTTCATCGCCTGTCTGCTGCAAGGTGATATAGAGATCATCGCCTGAAAGGTTATACTGCGTCATTTCAACGACGTTGCGTTCTCCTGTCATGAAGGAGTCACTCTTAGCATTAGCATTCGCCTGGATACTTGCGTTTGAAACATCGCCCTCAAAAGAATAGCGGAAGAAGTTATACTTTCCTTCGGTCAGAACAATATCATCAGAACTCTTTCCGATAACGCTGTTGTCAGATCCATACGCTAAGAGTGTAGCGGATATCGAAACATTCTGCTTTGCAAGAACTTTGTGGATCACGATAGTATAGCCGATAGAGTTCTTGAAACTTGCCATCTCAACTATGTCATAGTATTTATTATGCTCGTAGGTGTCCTTTTCCGCAGGCTCATCGGGTGCGCTGGTCTCAGTCTTGGTATCTTCCTTTTCTGTTTCCTTTGCTGTTGTGGTAGTCTTGGGCTTTTCTGTTGTCTTAGCTACCGTTGTTTCCTTTGGCTTGGAGTAGGTTATCGTATCATCGCCTACAACAGCATTCTCAACCTTTTCGTAGTTGATAACCCATGAACCCATCATATTCTCAACAGTGGTAGTGCGTACCGTAACGGTATCGCCCTCCTTAATGTCAGGATTGCGATAGGATACGAAGTTCAGGTGTTCGCCAGCCCATACATCGTAGCCGAGCTTGGAATCCGGGTGAAATTCGCCTGCAACAAACCGAACCACCTTGCCCTCAAGGTTTTTACCTTCGTTCAGTGCAGCTTCAAAGGATTCCGCATCGCCGTAGTCGATTATGACTTCTTCTGAAACATCGGCACTCTGCTGGGATTCAGCGGACGATGTTCCGGTTCCTTCTGTCTGTTCGGTGTTACCGCAACCGCAGAGCGAGAGCGATAAGCACATGATAAGTGCAAACAGACCTCTTTTGATGTTATTCAGCTTGTTCATAGTAACCCTCCGTTCTTGTTGTGAGTATGGGGATTGTATCCCTCAATCTGATTTTTTGGCTGCCGCCAGTCCGAGCAGAAGCACGATAGCATCGTCAACCGGTCCTGGAGCGAAGTCGATCGGTGATACGATGTACAGAATCACCAAGATGATAAGCATTCCTTTTCCAATATCACTCATGATAAGACCTCCTTTGGTTCGTGTCGGTGTGCCTTGTGTTTCTTGCTGATTACAGTATACCACACGCTTTCAGGGGGTTATAAAAACGGATTCCAAAACAAAAAGCAGGCTCAAAAGAACCTGCTTTCGTTCATTGTAGCTGTTTTCGTATGTCTGGCGATACCTCACGGCACACGCCCTGTTCCTTGTATTCCTCGTTGATACGGTCTATCTCTGCAATTAGTTCACGGCATTTCACCCTGTTCTCCATAGCTGAATAGATGTCAAGCAGAATGTTCAGCAGTTCTGCCTGTTTGTCGATATAAGGGAGCATATCGGGATAACCCTTGCATATTGCCATAGCTTCCTCTATCTTTTCGGCAGCGGAACGCAAATCGTTATGATAGTAGAAGCAGTTTGCTGTCGGGATATGGATAATGTCAATCAGCTCCAAATCTGTCGGGAAAACCTGTCTTGCAATACACTCCGCCTGTTCCGTCAATCTCCGAGTTTCCTCAATGTCAGGTACGGCAAGCGTATAGTACCAAGCTGCAACCATGTTATAATAGCAATGATTATCGCTGTTTTCCTCTATCAGCTCAGATACCTTGTCAAGCAGTTATCTTTTAGCATGAAAGCAGCAAAGTTCTTATATAACGCACGGAAACCAGTTTCTTTGTAATTCATACTCACACCTCCGCAGTATCTCTTGACTGTATGCTACAAGATAATAGTTATCCTCGCTGAAAACAAGTGCAACAGGATCGGTAATATACCGTTTCTTTTCCTTACGATAAACACGATTTCTCTTTTCATCTAAATCGAAGTAGTAAAAGCTCACTTGCTTCTTCTGCCTTATGGCGAGTTCAAGCTGTTCGATGTTTTCAAGGTGAATATATAATAATTGAGTTGACGACGGCATTTCAAGAAAATCATCGGAATCCATAACTGCTTTCGCAAGCATTCTTCGTGCTGCCATAAATGCACCGCCTTAAAGCTTTACAGGAACGGGGCTTATCTCGAAATCCGTTTCGTGATCATTTCCATTGGTTTCAACAGTGCAGGTATTGAGATACTCGATGAACTTATCAACGTTAACAAGATATTTGCTTCCGGCCTTTACGGACACTATCTCTCCACTAAGGACTTTCTGGCGTATAAAATGCTCGGGAAGTCCTGTAAGCTTGGACGTAGCCTTTATTGTTTCCATGTGCGGAACGGTCAAATTCATTAATTTTTCCTCCTTGTTTTTTTGCCCCACATATGATATAATAATGGAGCGGTAAGTTTCTGCTTGCTGTTCTTTTATGTTTCCCATTGAGTTCTTCGCCAAAGGTCAATGGGAAACATTTCTTTAGTTGTACCACATATCACCTTCTTTTATTGTAAAATTAAATTGCTTCATCTTGACAAATGCAATTTATTTTGCTATAATATATATTAGCATATTGATTTACAAAAGTCAATATATTTTTCTTGAAAATGTGCAAAAGCAAAAATGTTTTCTCCGAAATGCTTTCATATAAAAAAAGCAACCGATCCATTATGAAAAAAATATAAATCATTTTTTTAGGAGGAATATACTTTGTCCAAAAACAAGAATAATGTCAATATATTTGCGGAACGTCTGGGACAATTGATTCAGGAAAACAACTATATTCATGAGGATGTAGCATCCGCTGTCGGTGTGACACGTCAAGGTGTAGGTAAATGGGTGAGTGGAGATAGCGTTCCCGATGTTCTTACAACTGCCAAAGTCGCAAAATTTTTTGGAGTATCCGTTGATTATCTCGCCGGTACAAGTGATGTCAGATCTACCGATACCGAGTTGAAAGCAGTCTGCGACTACACAGGACTTTCCGAATCAAATATAAAATTATTTGCGGAGCTGAATAAGGTCAAGCATATGCAGGAGGAAAAAAGGTTTTATGAAAAACTCATTAATGAATATCAAGACGGAGCTAATATGAATTTTCCTTATGATATTGATATACTATCAACCATGATAGATGTTCTTGATTCATACGTCGAAATGATGGGAAATATAAAATATGCCGCTGTGGTTGACATTAATCAGGATATTAAAGAAAATGTAGATGACGAGCTTTGGAAGATTGCCGAAGAAAGTAAAAAAACGGGAGATGAATCTGTTCTTCGAAAAATATATAAGAATGGCACTATTCTTTCGGGCTATCATTATAAACGATATCTTTTTCAAAGCATCATAGACGAAAGCAGACACTACTTCCAAGAAGTTATTCAAAGGCTTACACCGCCTGAATATCTTTATCATGATGAAAACGGAGAAATATTGGATGTACGGCTGGATACTCAACATGAAGAAGCTATGATGGGGTTGTATGAAAATGCTTGTATGTGTTCAAGAGTATTTTTTGATGCCCTAATTGGTTATATAAACGAATATATTTGTAAACGAATGAAAGAAGGCGAGGAACTGGAAGACTATGAACTTAAGTGGTTAAATCACCTTAATGATGATAATTACTCTGCAACAGATCTTGTTAAGGAATGGAAGGAGAATTTCAATGGCTTCAATACGACCAAAAAAGAATAAAAACGGCGAGATCATCAGCTACGAGATACGCGTTTTCAAGGGCAGGGACGAAAACGGCAAGCAGCTCAATCCTTACGTTAAGACCTGGAAGCCAACGCCCGGTATGACTGATAAACAGATTGAAAAGGAACTGAATAAACAAGCGGTTACCTTTGAGGAACAGTGCAAGCTTGGCTTCAGCCTTGACAACAGACAGACCTTTGCTCAATATGCGGATTATGTAATTGATCTAAAAGAGCGAAATGGTATGAAACATACCACAATCACCCGTTATCGTGATATGCTGCCACGCATCAATGCAGGGATTGGACACATAAAGATCGCCGACATCAGACCGCAGCATCTGAATAACTTCTACAAACAGCTTTCCAAGAACGGTATGAGAGCGAACAATAAAAAAGCTATCTGTAAAGTTGAGCTGAAAGCGATAATTAAAGAAATGGGGATAACAAAGGAAAGCCTTTCCATATCTGCGAAAGTATCACTCACAACCATATCCTCATGTTACAGCAAAAAGATCATCTCTTACGATAAGGCTGAATCAATCGCAGATGTGCTTGGAAGGCCTGTGAATGCACTTTTTGAAATCATCGTAAACAATGAGCCGCTTTCCGCAAAGACCGTTGTGGAGCATCACAGGCTTATCTCGACCATACTTGCGCAGGCTGAAAAAGAAATGCTCATTCAGTACAATCCTGCTTCAAAAGCAACTCCGCCGAAGGTTGAGAAGTCACACCCGAATTATTTTCAGCCGGAAGAAGTTGCTGCGATAAGAGATGCTCTTGAAAATGTGCCTATGAGCAGAAAGGTAATGGTGCATCTGCTTCTTATTACAGGCATACGCAGAGGGGAGCTTGCAGGACTGCGCTGGTCTTGCGTTGATTGGGAACGCTCCCAGATTCATATTTGCCACAACATTCTTTATAAAAAGGATGTCGGAATGTACACAAGCTCGCCAAAAACAGATGAATCCGACAGATTTATCAAGCTGCCTGCCGAAACCATTCAGCTTTTAAGAGAATATCGCAAGGAATGGCTTGCAGCACGTTCAACTTACGGAACAATGTGGAATGCCTATATCGACCTGCCCGATGAAGACAGTATAAGAAACGCTGCACATAACAGTGAAAACACAGCTACGCACAGCGTAATAAATGATTATCTTTTCTATCAGGAAAACAGCGACAAGGTAGGATATCCTATCCACCCGGACAGCATTACAGGTTGGTGTGCGGATTTTTCGGAGAAGTACGGACTCCCTCACATCAATCCTCACGCATTCCGCCACACTATGGCAAGTATTCTATATTTTAACGGAATGGACACGATAAGCATATCGAGCCGTCTCGGACATGCTAAGCCTTCAACCACAAGTGACCTTTATTCCCATATTATCAAGCAGGCAGATGAGAGATCAGCCGAATGTATCGCTGCTGCCATCTTCGGAAAAAAGGAATGATTTGCATTTTTTTGCTGACTGCGAAATAGTATCAGTTGGTCTGATTTTGGTGCTGTTGGTTTTTTGTTGGTTTTTTGACCGGTTTTGGACAAAAAAATAAACCGTCTGAACTTAATCAAACGGCTTATCTACGTTGGTTGCGGAGGCTGGATTTGAACCAACGACCTTCGGGTTATGAGCCCGACGAGCTACCGAGCTGCTCCACTCCGCGATATTTTTTGTAACCCTCGAATCAGATTACTTAATTATTATACTCTTTTTCTGCGGAAATGTCAAGCATTTTTTTGATTTTTTCTCACATTTGTATATCTGAATATTTTTTTAAGTCAAAATATATAATATTATAGTAAAAACCAACAACAAAGCATCCGATTCAAACACGTTATACACAAATTTTTCCTCTGTTTTCTTTAAGATTTCATACAAATTTCACATACATCATATATGATAATATCATCGGGAAAACATAATAATTGGCTTAGAAAAGAATTTTTCCATGCACTTTCCCAAACGCAGCTCTGATGCTGTCCGACAGGATCTGCCGCGGCTGTACGCGTTTCGGCGCAGGAAAAAATACTGTGCTGAATTATTCTATAATGCTGTTCCTCTACGGGGCGGCGCCAAACTATCCCTCCGCAGCTGCGGAGATTTGAGGGCAGCCTGCATGACTGCCCTTTATATTTTGCATAACGATCGGCGCTGCACACAAGTCAGCGCCGATCCTCTCATTTATTTCAGATACACTATCTCGTCCTCGCCTGTACATTTCTTCATCGTATCTGCGATCTTGCTGTAAGAGCCGTAATCTATCTGCTCGTCATTGATATAGAAGATAGCATCTGCCAGAGAGCTTAATTTATACCGTGTGACAAGTCCGCCCGACATTGCCTTATTGATGGTACACTCATAGGTATTCCCGTAATTGTTTTCCACCCAGATGTAATAGCTGTTGGTAAAATCCTCCTTGACAAAGAATGCGGACGAATTGTTCCTCTGAGTAGAATCCGCTATCGGCTCATTGCCTATCTGTGCGACCCTTCCGTATGATATACAGTATCCGTAGGTCAGCTTGCTGCCGTTTTTAAAGTAAAAATCCACCAGCATTACCTGTCCGCCGTTCACCTGCGCATTTGCAATAAATGCCTGCGTTTTCTCGGCATTCATGGGATTATTCCCCGATACCGCCAGATTGGTCTTATAATAATCGGAGAGAAATCTCTGCTGCTCGTCGGCGGATAAGCTTCCCGATTCGGACACGGGAACCGTATTGAAATTACACTTTACCTTTATATAATCGGTAAATTTTCCTCGGTAATAGGAGCCGCTGCGCTTATCGAGAGCCGCCACCTTATAATAATAGGAGGAGCCGCTCTTGATGCCCGAAATATTCATATAATTGTTATAGGTGCTTTTCAGTCTTACCCATTCTCCGGTAGACGCTTTGAAGCGGTATACCACATATCCGTCCGCTCCGCTGACCTTGTTCCACGAAAGGCGCACCTTGCCATCGGATATAACGTCATAGGAAAGCCCTGTCGGAGCAGACAGCTTCACTGCCGCTTCAGCCTCCGCCGCATATGAAACATCGCAGTCATATACGATAGGTGCTGCCATTGCCGATATCATCACTGCCGCCGTGATAGGCGCTATAAGAAGCTTTTTCATATTATGCCGTTCCTTTCAGATATATATTTATAATGTAATTATACATCATTGCCGAAAAAAGGTCAAGCAACAAATGGTTACAAAAAAGGCAGGGAATCACTTCCCTGCCGTAAAAATCAGCAAAAATAACGTTCATGTACTTCAAACTGCAAAGGGACAGATGAACTTCGGATAGGCAGTCCCCCCTTAGCCCCTGAGTCCGCCCGCCACTGCCTTGACAGGGGCAGAGCTGCGGTATTTCAGCCGCAGATTGTCGGTTATCAGAGCTATAAACTCGGAGTTTGTGGGCTTTCCCTTGCCCACGCTCACCGTATAGCCGAACAGAGTCTGTATGGTGTCCAGATCTCCCCTGTCCCACGCCGTTTCAATGGCATGACGTATCGCACGCTCCACACGGGAGGCTGTTGTAGAAAACTTCTTTGCCACTGTCGGATAGAGAAGCTTCGTAACACTTTCAAGCATCTCGCTGTCTGCGAGGGAAAGCAGTATCGCTTCTCTCAGATAATGGTAGCCCTTGATATGCGCGGGGATACCGATCTGATGGATTATATCGGTAACGACGACCTCCATATCGTTTGCCGAAGCGGGCGAGGAGGACCTGCTCTGCATAACGGAATTGATAACATTCTCCAGCATTTCAACGTCAAAGGGTTTTAATACAAAATATGCGTTGTCGCAGGACATGATCTGCTTTTCGATGAAATCGTTCCGAAAATCAGACGCAACGATAAAGAACGGCCGCCTGTCATCGTCGGATGTGCGTCTTATCAGCTCCACCGCGTCTATTCCGGGCAGTATCGCCTCAATTATCACCACGTCGGGCTCTTCCTCGCGTATCGCGTCCAGAAGCACAAGCCCGTCCTTTGCTCTCGTAAGAGTGTAAAAGCCTCTGCTTCTCAGAGTGCTGGCATATGTACATCCAAACTCTGAGCTGTCGTCGCCAATCATCACTTTGATCTTATCAGTCACGAAAATTACCTCCATATTTTTTACTTCAAACATATTTTACCACAAAATGTAACAATCTGCAATTGAATTGTTATTTATATTAGTTTCAAAATTTCTTGACGAAAAATTAATAAAATTCTTGCCCGCTTTTTTGTCATCATGTTCAGACCTCGCAAATACGTGATATATCCGACAATATTGCCGAGTGTTAAAAAAATTCATAATTTTAATATCTTCATATTCTGACCGATTCCGACCTCACACTATAAGATAATTGCCGCAAATTTTGTTAAAACATTACAAATTAGTTAAAAAAGTTTGAAAATGTAACCTTGCGGCGATTTATATGCTTTTATCAGAAATCAACGATAATACGCTAAACATACAGTCCGTTATCACGGAATTATCACAAATCGGAGTATAATATATACTATGCAATATATGACGTGGTCACATTACCATGTGATCCGAAAACGGAGGACGGAGTCATGACTGACCCCTATGATGTTCTGGGCGTTTCAAGAGACGCATCAGAGGACGAGATAAAAAAAGCATACCGTGCGCTGGTAAAGAAATATCATCCCGACCTTCACCCCGGCGACCCCGGGGCTGCGGCAAAAATGAGCGAGGTCAACTCCGCTTACGATATGATAAAAAGCGGAAAGGACAGCGCAGGCAGACCTGCCGACTTAAGCGGAAACGCTTCTTCACAGGATGCACAGCACAGCTATACCTACTACGGCAGTCCCTTCGGCGGCTTCGGCTTTTACGGCACCTCTGCGGGAAATACGGGCAGCGAGCTCGATATCGCCGAGATTCTTATCCGCACGGGCGAGTATTACAAGGCAAAGCTGATACTCGAGGGTGTTTCCGTCCGAAATGCACGGTGGTACTACCTAAGCGCTCTGGCGGACTATTCCATGGGATATTTCGAAAGCGCAAAGGTCAATATCGGACAGGCAGTGACACTTGACCCGTCCAACGAAAGCTACCGCCGCGTAATGGAATCCATGTCCGAGCCGAGTATGTACGTTCATAGGACCGAAAGCGGAGGCTGTCTTTCAAATGCGGTCTCTATGGTCTTCCGATTATTTGTGATATTTCTTGTCATACAGCTTATCTTCACTATGCTGAGTGGGATAGGGCTGCTTTTCAGATAATGTTTTTCCCCTTCGGAGGTGATCTATTGAATAAATTCAGAGATAAGCTGCTGCGCTTTATGCAGGGAAGATACGGTGCAGACGATCTCTACCGTTTTTCAGCAGCGGCGGCAGGAATACTGCTCATACTAAATCTGTTCGCCGGAAGCTTCGCTCTGTGGCTTCTTCTGACAATACTGCTGATATGGATGTACTACCGCGCTTTTTCGCGGAACATCGGCGCAAGACAAGCCGAAAACAGATGGTTTCTTAAGATAAAAGGCGACGTGGGACGCAGCTTCCGCATCGCTAAGCTGAGATTCAAGGACAGAAAGACCTACTGCTACAGAAAATGCCCCGTGTGCAAAAAAATGCTCCGCCTTCCAAAACGAAAGGGAAAGCATACCGTGAACTGTCCCCAGTGCAAAAACGATTTTAATGTAAAGATATGAAAACAAGGCTCCGCCGCAAATATTACGGCAGAGCCTTTTTTCAGCGTTTTCTATTTTGTCCCGAATTTTTTTGCGGCTTCCGATACCGCTCTTGCGAATCTGTCGGTCTCCGCCGCAGTGTTGAACACCGAGGGAGCAAATCTTACCGCTCCGTCGGGAAGCGTTCCGACAGCTTCATGGGCAAGCCCCGAACAGTGAAGCCCTCCCCGCAGCGCAAAGCCTTTATCATTGAAAAATCTGCACGCCTCCTCGGGAAGCGCTCCCCTGATGTTGAACAGCACGATAGGCAGATATTCCGCTCCCTCCTGCCTGTAGACCGTCACTCCGTCGATGCGTTTCATCTTCGATATCAGACGGTCGCACAGCGATATCTCATGAGCGTATATCCTATCCTTGCCGACGCTGTTCACAAAGTCCAGCCCTGCGGAAAGGGATATCGCTCCGATAGTGTTTATCGTTCCGCTTTCCAGCGAATCGGGAAGAAAATCGGGCTGTTCGGGGTCAAGGGACGTACTGCCCGTTCCTCCTTCGATGACGGGCTTTATCTTGTATTTCCCGTCCGAGATGAGCAGTCCCGTGCCCGGAGCCGCATACAGTCCCTTATGAGCCGCACAGCAGAGTATATTGATATTGTCACGGGTAAGGTCGATGTCCCGCACTCCGCAGACCTGCGCTCCGTCGGCGATAAAGCACAGCCCCCGCCGCTTGCAGAGAGCGCCTATCTCACGGTAGGGCATCAGCTGTCCCGTAACATTGCTGCCGAGGGTGAATATCACAGCCGTCGTTTTCGGGGTGACCGCCTTTTCGATATTGCGCAGCAGCACATCCTTTTCGGGCGCTGCGGGAACTATGCTGTAGGATACTCCCCCGCGCTTTGAAAGGGCATACACAGGACGGAATACCGAGTTATGCTCCATATTGGATATTATCACATGATCCCCACGGCGCACAATGCCTTTTATGGCAAAGTTCAGCGCATGTGTGCAGTTGAGAGTCAATACCACATTCTCGGGCTGTGCGCCGAAAAAATCGGCAGCCTTTTTTCTTGCATTATATACTTCCTGCGCAGCCGCAATGGAAATGTCATGACCGCTGCGCCCCGGATTTCCTCCGAATTTTGTTATTGCCGCTGCGACAGCTGCACGAACGCTGTCAGGCTTCGGAAAAGTTGTTGCGGCATTATCAAAATTGACCATTTCCCCTCCGTCTCCGCAGCAGGCTGAATGAATGAGCAAGTGCGCTCATCATTCATTTCCTGCCGTCGGATATCTATGGAACCGCTGATCAAATCGTTTCACGACACTCTCAGTAACGGATTTTCGAGCGTCGGAAACGATGGCTTCGCCTTTAATCAGCGCTTCCCTATTCATTGCTTACCGAAATTGCCTTGTAATTCATGCCATAGCTTTCGAGAAGCTCTGCTATCACCTGCGGCTGTGCATCTGTCACAACGCTGTAGCCGCAGCCCGACGCAAGAGTTTTCGGCGTTCTGATAAGCTTCGCCTCGTACCCCTGCGCTTCAAGTATATATTTTGCCTTCGACGCCAGAGTTACCGACGGAAAGGCAGCAGTATATCTTTTCATGTTATCGGTCCTTTCGGGGGAAATATTATCCCCGATTTCATTATATGCGGCAGATGAGCGTTTTGACATAGCATCTTATGAAAAATCCTTGTTGACAAATCATGGCGCGGGGTGTATAATATTATCTGTAAAGTTGAAAACCTATCCACTGTAAGGAGAATATATAAATGGAAAAGACAAGACTTCAGAAGATAATGTCCGACGCGGGGATATGCTCCCGCCGCAAGGCAGAGGAATATATTTCACAGGGCAGAGTAAAGGTCAACGGGAATGTGGCTCATCTGGGTGACAAGGCAGGCTCCCGCGACGTTATACAGCTGGACGGACAAAGGATAGATCTTCCCCGCCGCAAAAGAAAAATATACATCATGCTCAACAAGCCCAGAGGATACGTTACCACCATGTCCGACGAGCTGGACAGAAAGTGCGTCACCGACCTGCTGACGGGCGTGGAGGACAGAGTATATCCCATAGGCAGACTGGACAGGAATTCCGAGGGCATGCTGCTGTTCACCAACGACGGCGAGTTTGCCAACGATATCATGCACCCCGCACGTCATGTCACCAAGACCTATCGTGTAACGGTGCCCCCCGCCGTGACCGAGGAGCAGCTTATCGCGCTTTCGTCGGGAGTGGTCATCGACGGGAAAAAGACTCTCCCCGCAAATGTGGAGGTGCTCTCAAAGGAGGAAGGCAGAGTCGTTCTGCTTATCGTGATACACGAGGGACGAAACCGACAGATACGCAAAATGTGCGAGGCTGTGGGACTTGAAGTGGCACGATTAAGACGTATCGCCATAGGTCCCGTAAAGCTTGGCATGCTCAAGCCGGGAACATGGAGGGAGCTTTCAAGCGAGGAAGTACGCGCCCTTCGCAGTGCGGCTTCTATGAAATAATACGCAAAAATATCGGTCAATGTACGTTTTGTACATTGACCGATATTTTTTATCCTTACTTGTTACTTGACAAGCTCGCCCTTTTCAGGCTGCTTTCTGATTATCTTCTTGGAAGTGGTCTTGACAAATTCCGTGCTGCGGACACGCAGTCTGCGGATAGTCTTTGCGGAGGTAAGAGTCTTGTTTATCTCGTCGATAAGGCTCTGCAGCTTTGCGCCGATCTCTTCAAGGAGCATATCCTTGGTAAGCTCTTGATTGGGGAATATTTCCGCGGTGATAACGCTGTCCTCCTCGTACACGAGTACCTCCTGAACAATTTCCGCGTCGGCGAATTTGTTCTCCAGCTCCTCGGGAGATACGTTTTCTCCGTTGCTTAGGATAATGAGATTCTTCTTTCTGCCCGTTATGTAGATGTGATTCGTCTCGCTGACATAGCCCAGGTCTCCCGTGCAGAGCCAGCCGTCCTCGGTGAGCGCCTCTGCGGTGGACGCTTCGTCCTTGTAATAGCCCAGCATTACCGACGAGCTTTTTGCGCGTATCTCGCCGTCAACTATCTTGACCTCGCAGCCGGGAACGATAACTCCCACGCTGTCAATAGCTTCTTCATCGAAGCTTGCGGTGGATATTCTCGGAGAGCACTCGGTCATGCCGTAGCCCTGCGCCATGGGTATGCCTAGAGCGGCATAGTTCTTCACTATCTCGGGGCTGAGGTATGCTCCGCCGCTGTATATCCTCTTAAGACGTCCGCCGAAAACGACCTGCGCAATGGCAGCCATGGGTATCTCGGGCTTTGCCTTGGAAGCGGCTGCTATCTGCTTGTAGATGGTCTGTGCTATCATCGGAACGAGAAGGATTATAGTAGGTCGGAACAGCTTGAGGTTCGCTCCCAGACGAAGCATGGAATCATTTACGCAGACGGTGGTGCCGTATCTTAGCGACAGCAGTATATCGCAGGTGAAGCAGTATACGTGATGTATGGGAAGCACTGTCAGCAGCGAATCCTCGGGGCTCGCCTCGTTATCGCAGCACATCGCATTGTCGATAAGACAGCGGTGAGCCAGCATTACGCCCTTGCTCTTGCCTGTGGTGCCCGAGGTGTAGAGTATCGCCGCAAGGCTCTCGGGGTCGATATCCGCAGGCTCGGCGGGAGAATACTCCGCATGTATCTTTTCGGCGGAAAGACCCTCTCCGCTGAAAGGCACGAACGCCTTTACATCAGGGCATTTTGCCTTAAGCACGGGTATCATCTTATCAAACAGCGGGCTGTAGAAAAGCACCGAGATATCCGCACGGATAAGCTGGTCGATGATATCCTCGCAGGCAAGCTGTGCGTCCAGAGGAACTATGACATTGCCGCTCATGACCGTGCCGAAGTAGCAGGTCAGATAATCGTAGGATGTGGGACCGATAACTGCCGCGTGGAGCTTTTCCCCTGACAGCTCCTTCAGATAGGAAGCTATCTTAAGGCTGTCGGAGCGGAATTCCGAGAAGCTTTTTTCGGCTATCTCCGTGCCCTTTTTCTCCTTGACGAAGGTCTTGTCACCGAACTGCTCGGCGGCATTTACCACCAGGTCGGCAAGTGTTTTTACAGCTGACTTGTCCATTTACATTTTCCTTTCCGCTTTATAAGCAAAAATTACGCATTTTTAAGCTTTTCAAGGTAATCCACAGCGTCCTGTACGGTGGAAAGACCTGCTATCTCATTTTCGTCCACGGTGACGCCGAGGGTGTCCTCCAGCTCGCCCAGCATGCTCATAAAGTCAAAGGAATTGAAGCCCAGATCCTCGATAAACTTGGAATCGGGAGTTACAGCGTCGGGATCAACCTCAACGTAGTTAAGAATAAGCTCTTTGATCTGTTCGTACATGTTAATTACCCTCTCTTATCATATCATTTCAAGAATTTCGCCGATAGT
This sequence comes from Oscillospiraceae bacterium, assembly GCA_022768245.1. GTDB lineage: Bacteria > Bacillota > Clostridia > Oscillospirales > Ruminococcaceae > RGIG4694. The sequence goes on along the minus strand of JALEMR010000053.1, from coordinate 48,680 downwards.
TCTGTCCTTGTCCTCGATGCCTCTGAAGAGCGCACGGCAGAAATAGTAGTAGAATACTTCCATTTCCTGCTCGGTAACGGCGTCCTTCTTGTACTCGAAGTTGAAATTCAGACCGTTGTCCTCGGGACGATGCATTATCGTCAGATACAGGGGCTGAGCAGCCGTTCCGTTGGTATACCACATGCTCTTGTAGGGGATATCGGGCATCTCGGCAGAAGCTCTCTGTGATGTAAGGGGCTGATAGGTCAGGCTTATGCTCTCGTAGCTGGCGCCCGGAGCAAGATGAAGCATCTTGCTTCTTCTCATGGTCAGCTCAACGGGGTCGAGATTTGCATGTCTGAATATGCGCATCTGCTCCTTCTGTATCTCCCTAACGCCCTCCAAGAAGGTAAGCTCCGGCTCTAAGATAGTACGCAGCGGGAAGTAATGTATCCTCGTTCCGCCGCAGCGCTTTTCGAGGATAGTTCCTCTTCTTGCGACATTGGTCTTGACGGAGACGTCCTTTTCGCCGTTGTTGAACTGGGAAAGCACGGTGCGCAGTCCCATGAGCAGCAGGCTCGTCATAGGAACGTTGTTCTCGGAGCAGAAGTCCAGCAGCCGCTGAGTGGGCTCTGCTTCAAGCCTGTAGGTGGAGATAGCCGCTTCAATGCTTCCGGACACGATGACCGCGCTGCGCAGATCGGGATTGCCGCTTTCTCTGCGCTGAGTGATAAGTCTGCCCACGCCGTTAAAGTCGGTATACATAGGCTCGGGACGGGCAAGCTCGTTCATCCAGAATTCCTCGTCGCGCTTTCTTGCGGGAGAATCTGCCTCGTACTCCAGGTCCTTTTCAAGCGCCTTGATATAGGAGGTCATGGGACCGGGCATTTTAGTGCCGTAACGCAGCGCACAGTAGATCTCCAGGATATCCCTTTCAAAGATGATAAGGGAGCTGGAATCCATAGTCATATGGTCAAACTTGGCGTATACGCCGTTGTAGCCGTCGGGCAGCTTTATCATAACGATACGGTTCATGGGAGAATTGTACCGCTCAAAGGGGATACCCGTCCAGCGGCGCATTTCGTTGTGAGCGGCTTCCTCCTGCCAGTGGGAGAAATCCACAAATTCGATATCCCTGTCCTCTGTGGGGACGATATACTGCCAGGTCTCGCCCTCCTCGTCGAGAACGAAACGCAGCCGCATAGCCTCGCAGCGCTCATACGCCATGTAGATAGCCTTTTTCAACAGATTGAAGTCAATATCCTGCTTTACGTAAAGACCTGTTCCGATGTTCAGTACCTGATGCGCGGGACAGTACTTGACGGTGAAATTGTGCATTCTTGTGGCAGCCGCCAGCGGATAGCACTTCATCTCAGCGCCATTGATGTTGATCATCTTTTCTTTCATATTCAAGATCCCCTTTCGGATTCATATCCATTAATGTCCATAGTCCGTATTCTAAGGCAGAGCCGCAGCCCGCCAAACAATATAACGGGAACGGTCATTACATATACTTTTCGGTAAACTCCGTGACGGCGTCCTCGTACAGCTTCTTATTTTCGTAGAGCGAAGCCGCATGGCTCGCATTTTCGACGATAAGCAGCTTTTTCTCGGAGGTGCAGGCGTTGAAGTTTTTCACGCTCATTTCGGTGGGGACGAAATCGTCGTCCTTGCCGTGAATGAAAAGTATGGGGCAGTGCGCCTTTTTCACCGAATCGAGAGTGGAGAAATCACGGAAGCCGTAGCCTGCCTTCTTCCTGCAGAGCATATCGTTGATATTCATTACGGGGAAGGGCGGCAGATGATAATCTCTCTTTAAAATGTGAGCGAAAACATCGTAAGGCGAGGTAAAGCCGCAGTCTGCGACGATACACTTCACCGTATCGGGAAGCTCGTCCATGCCCGAAGCCATAAGGATAGTTGCCGCTCCCATGGAGATGCCGTGGAGCAGCACCTTCTTTTCGCCGTTAAAGCGTTCGTTTATGTACTTCACCCATGAGATGCAGTCGAAGCGGTCAAGGATCCCGAAGCCTATGTAATCGCCCTCGCTCTTGCCGTGAGCGCGGTTATCGACGATAAGGCAGTCATAGCCGCGGTCGTGGTAATAGTGAGAAAGGGTGGAGAAGTCGTTGCTGCCGCAGCTTGTATAGCCGTGGAATCCGATGACAAGCTTGTCGGTCTCGGTCTCTGCGGGCAGATAATCCGCATGAAGAGTAATGCCGTCTCCTGCCTTAACGGTAACATGCTCCAACGGCTGTGCCATGAGCCATTCCTTATTGGGGTGGATAATTTTCTTATACTCCTCCCACTTTGTCATATCCGCCATTTCGCTGACGTCCACGCGGACCTCGTCCTGGCGGGGAATGACCCTGTTAAACAGATATACAGCCCCGGCAGTGCTGCCCGCAGCAAGAAGAACTGCGCCGACGGCAGCCGCTCCCGTCACGATTCCCGAAGTGCTCATAATACATCATCCTTTCGATAATTAGTCAGTTATCCTATGATTACTCTGTCTGTGGATCGGATATCCGAACGCAGAGCATTTTTTTACATCAAAGACAGTTTTCGACCACTGTTCGAAAACTTCTGTAATTATAATATCATATTTTCGACCGGCGGTCAAGTATATTTCAGAAAAATTTTTCAGCAATAATTTGGAAGATATGACAACATTATTAATAATTAAACAAATACGGCTGCCGCCCGTCACAGGCAGCAGCCGTTCTGCAAATATCGTTTAATAAGCATAACCTATCTCCAGCGCCCTGATATTCTTCTCCAGAAGCTCGGGCTTGGAGGGAGGAACTATCTTCTTGAAGGCCTCCTTCACCGCGGAGAGGGTAAAATCTCCCAGACGGCTGCCGCACTCCTTGAGCATATTTCCCAGCAGCACGATGTTTCCCATACCTGTCAGACCGTTACTGTCAGCCAGCTCCGAAGCGGGTATGCTGTGAAACTCCACATCGTCGCGGACAGTCTCCCTTTCGGTCATGGCGCTGTCGGCGAAGATAACTCCGCCGCTTTTGACCTTGCTTTCGAAGCGGTCAAAGGAGGGCGTATTCATCACCGCAAGGATATCGGGGCTGGTCACCAGCGGCGAGCCTATCTTGTCGTCGGAAATGCATACGGAGCAGTTAGCGGTGCCGCCCCTCATCTCGGGACCGTAGGACGGCAGCCATGATATCTCCTTTCCCATATCCATTCCGCTGTAAGCAAGGGTCTTCCCCGCGAACAGTATCCCCTGTCCGCCGAAGCCCGAAAAAATTATCTCGGTAAGCATAGTATATCATCTCCTTGTAATGTGCGAGCTAATAGCGATTAGCAGTAAGTCCGCAGTCTACAGCATAGTTCATAAAATCAGACAATTACAAATTGCAAATCGCTGTTTGCTATTCGCTAATTGCTATTCGCTAATTGCTAATCTCACTGTGACCATACGTCCGTATCGCGGTAAACTCCCAGAGGATAGTAGGGTATCATCTCGGTGCGCAGGCGCTCCATTGCCTCGGAGGGAGTCATGCCCCAGTTGGTGGGACAGGTGGACAGTATCTCCACAATGGAGAAGCCCCGCTTATTTATCTGATTTTCAAAAGCCTTCTTAATTGCCGCCTTCGCTTCCTTGATGTGAGGAACGCTGTCCACGGCTACTCTCTGCGCAAGAGCTGTTCCGTCCAGCGTGGCGAGCATCTCGCACATCCTCACGGGGAAGCCGTTCACCTCGGGCTTTCTGCCGTAGGGAGTGGTCTGGGTGACCTGTCCCGGGATAGTGGTAGGCGCCATCTGTCCGCCCGTCATGCCGTAGATAGTGTTGTTGACGAAAATAACGGTGATGTTCTCCCCTCTTGCGGCGGCATGGACGGTCTCGCAGGTGCCTATGGCGGCAAGGTCGCCGTCTCCCTGATAGGTGAACACGGTAAGATGGGGGTTTGCACGCTTCACGCCCGTTGCAACGGCAGGCGCTCTTCCGTGAGGAGCCTCTATCATATCGCAGCCGAAATAATCGTAAGCGGTGACTGCGCAGCCCACGGGACATATCCCCACGGTATCTCCCTCGATACCCAGCTCGTCGATGACCTCCGCCGTTATGCGGTGGATAATTCCGTGAGTACATCCCGGACAATAATGGAGCGGCACATCGCACAGTGCCTTCGGACGATCAAAAACTACCTGCATTCTGCCTTCTCCCCTTTCATGCTGCAAGCTTCTATCTGCTGTAAAATCTCTTCCGCAGACGGGATATTTCCGCCTGTTCTTCCGTAAAAATACACGGGCAGACGACATTCCGTATATAATTTTATATCGTCTATCATCTGACCCATATTCATCTCAACATCGAGGATAGCCTTCGCATTTGCCACCGCCTCATTAAGCTGCTTCTTCGGGAAGGGATACAGCGTCTTCGGACGGAACAGTCCTGCTCTGATACCCTTTTCGCGGGCGCTGTTCACTGCGCTTTCCGCAATTCTCGCAGCCGCTCCGAAGCCCGTCACCACGATATCCGCGTCCTCACAGAGATATATTTCCGCGTCGGGGAGCTCGTTTTCTGCCTCTTCATAGCGCTTGTATCTGTCACGGACGGAATTCTCCAGAATATCGGGCTTTAAATACAGCGAATTGATGATATTATGCTCACGCCTGTTTTTGTGACCGCTACACGCCCACGGCTTTTCTGCGGGGATATTTTCCCTGTCGGGGAACTCCACAGGCTCCATCATCTGACCCATGAGCCCGTCGGACAGTATCATCGCAGGCATGCGGTACTTATCCGCCATATCAAAGGCGAGGTAGGTCATATCCACTGTCTCCTGCACGGAGGACGGCGCGAACACCAGCATGTGAAAATCGCCGTGACCGGGAGCCTTAACCGCCTGATTGTAGTCCGACTGCGCAGGCTGTATTCCGCCCAGTCCGGGACCGCCTCTCTCAACGTTCACGATAACGCAGGGCAGGTCGGAAGCGGCGATATATGATATTCCCTCGCTTTTCAGCGATATTCCGGGGGAGGAGCTGGATGTCATCGCCCTTACTCCCGAAGCCGCAGCTCCGAGGGTCATATTTATCGCAGCTATCTCGCTTTCCGCCTGGAGAAATACTCCGCCACGCTTTGCCATGTGTTTTGCCAGGTATGCGGATATTTCCGTCTGCGGGGTGATGGGATAGCCGAAAAAGCATTTGCAGCCCGCTCTCATTGCCGCTTCGGCGAGAGCCTCGTTTCCCTTCATAAGAACCTTGCTCATTTTATTTGCTCCTCTCTACCCGTATAGCACAGTCGGGACAGATAACTCCGCACATCGTGCAGGAGATACATTTTGAATTATCGACGCACTCTGCGGAATAATAGCCCTTGGAATTTCGGTGCTGTCCGATCTGGATTATCTTTTTGGGGCAGACCTCGGTACAGAGTCCGCAGCCCTTGCATCTTTCGGAATTAACTGTTATCATATGTCCGACCTTTCCCATGGCATACACACCATGCGCTTTACTTCAAAAAAGTCTCTGTCACAGGGCGAGCCCTCGGGGACTGCCGTAAATGCGGTATCAAGTCCCGTGAGCTTTTCCAGCTCCCTGCCGAACGCAAGGGAGCTTCGGACGGTATCAAAATCGGTCTCGGCTCCCAGATTTGAGTTGTTCACGAGAGCCGTACATTTCATGCCGCATGCGTTTTCGATATCCCGCAGGATACACGCCGCCTCTTCGGGAGAAAAATCCTCCCGCCTATACCTGTTGAACACATAAAGCATATCTGTATTATTGGCATATTTTTCAAAAATATGCCGATATCTTCCGAGAGCAAATGCTCCCGCATCGTCGCCGCCCACGTCAATGATGATGTAGTCCCCCGAAGCTATTATATTCTCCATATCAAAATCAAGAACAGGCGTATCGAGATTAGTGCCTGCATACATGGGACAAAAGCTTTTTATATCATTTTCCATAAACAGCTTTTTAAAGTCAGCCGTTCTGAAATAGGGATTGACTATATCCGCGTCAACGACAGAAACGCTGCCGAGCCTGCGGAGATGCATTGCCATATTCACGGCAAGATTTGTCTTTCCCACCCCGTAATGTCCCATGAGGACAGTTATTTTTCTGAAGCTGTAATTCATAATTATTCCTCCGGGTAAACACTTCATCTGGTTTCTGAAACTATTATAAATCATTTCTATAATTTTGTCAAGGGATTTTTTGTATTATCAATAATTTTTATGAAAACCCTATTGTAATTTCAGGAACAATATGCTATAATGATATTATACAGGAAAAATGACGAAAAATGTGACGAAAGGAGCGCTTGATATGGATAACGATCCTGCATATGAACCCCGATTTTTTTCCGCAGGAGCGGAAAGCTTTCATCTGCCCAGATGGAACGAGCTGCCCGATCTGGAGCTGTACATGGATCAGGTCATAACGCTTATCAACAAGTATATCAGCCCGCTGTCGGCGGACACCGACGCTCCACTTACGCCGTCGATGATAAACAATTACGTCAAGCTGGACATACTGCCTGCGCCGATAAAGAAAAAATACTCCCGCATACACATCTCGCGGCTGATAATGATCTGCGTATTCAAGCCGATACTGCCCATACCGCTTATCGGCACGCTGATAGATATCCTTCTGAATACGCGCTCCGACGAGGAAATGTTCAATTATTTCAGCGAGCATTACGAGCTTGCGTTTGCAAGGACAAATGAGATAATCCGCGACGCTATGACCGAGATATCAAAAAGTGAAGCCGACGACGAATCCATATTGTCGCTGGCGGTGATGCAGGCGGCGGCAGTTTCGGGCGGCGGAAAGCTGCTGGCGGAAAAAGCGCTCTCCGAACTGATGAACGGCGAGCCTATCGACGTTGACAGCAAATATTAAGGCAATACCGCACAAAGCCCGCCTGACGGCTTTGCACGCAATCTGCTTGCACACAAGCTTTGTGCGGTATTGCCTTAATAAAACAGCGGGATACGCATAAAATCTGCGTACCCCGCTGTTTTTATATACTTTTTAAATCAATAAGCCCCTGCGGCAGCAATAGCCCGAAGCCGCCTCCGCACGTCCTCCACGTCCTCGGTGCGGGTCATGCCGAAGGTATCCTCCTCGGACCTGACCACCGTCATTTCAGCCTTTTTCTCTTCAAGAAGCTCGCCCAGAACGTTGGGGATAATAAACTCGCTTTCCGAGTCCTCGGGAAGTGTGAGCAGAAAATCCGTGAAGCGCTTTTCCAGCTCGGTTATCATTTTGGGAGTGAACCCGAAGAAATTCATGGAGACAAGGCTGTCCCCCGGAAGCACCTCGGTAATGCCCTGCTTGTTTCTGCCCGAGATAATGCCGTTTTCCTCGGATATTCCGTAGTATTCGCTTATCCTCGTGAGCCTGTCTCCGTCGGTGCGGCATATCGCACGATTGACCGTACCATTCCCACTTATAGACTTTTTAAGGATATACCCCACCATGCAGCCCCGAAGGACATCGCCGCTGTCATCGGCTTTCACAAGATAGGCATGGACCTTTTCAAAAGCGGACCTGCCGTAGTAATCGTCGGAATTTATCACCGTAAAGGGCGTATCTATGACATTGCGCGCCGCCAGAAGAGCATGACCCGTTCCCCAGGGCTTGGTACGGTTTGTCCTTATCTTCACGGGGATATCCTCGGGGTCCTGAAAAACATACTGCACACTTACCCCGTATTTTTCGCCGATATGAGCGGTTTTGCTCATAAATTCCTCTTCTATCTCCCGCCTGATTATGAATATTACCCTGTCAAAGCCTGCCCGTGCCGCGTCGCAGACGGAATACTCCAGAATAGTCTCCCCGTTTTCTCCCACTGGAGCTAGCTGCTTTATACCGCCCTTGAAACGGCTTCCCATTCCCGCTGCCATGATCACTACAGAAGTTTCCATAATAGGTCCTTTCTCGGAGCCTCGCTGCTCCGATTTTTATTTAATTATTCTTTCCGCAAAGCTTTTACCCGAAATTGACGAGCTGTCCGCTCCCAGCATATGGCAGACCGACGCTCCGATGTCTGCAAAGCTGCTGCCCGTGCCGATATTCTGCGGAACGACCGATTTTCCGTACACTAACACAGGGATATATTCCCTTGTGTGGTCGGTGCCGTGAGCGGTGGGGTCGCAGCCGTGGTCTGCTGTGACGATGATGATATCATCCTCGGTGATGATGCTTTTCAGTTCGGCAAGACGCCTGTCAAAGTCGTTGAGAGCATTCGTGTAGCCCTCGGGGTCACGCCTGTGACCGTATGCCATGTCAAAATCCACCAGATTTACAAAGCACAGTCCATGAAAATCCTTCTTTGCATAAGCTATGGTCTTATCCATTCCGTCGGAGTTGTTCTCGGTGCGGACAAATTCGGTAATGCCCTTCCCCGCGAAGATATCGTTTATTTTTCCCACGGCGATAACGTCCATGCCTGCGCCGCCGATAAGGTCAAGCATGGTATCCTTGGGCGGCACCAGTGAGAAATCATGTCTGCGGGAAGTGCGCACAAAGGGATATTCCCCGCTGAAAGGACGGGCGATAACTCTTACCACTCCGTATTTTCCCGTCAGGATATTTCTTGCCGCCTCGCAGTATTCGTACAGCTTCTCCACGGGTATGATATCCTCATGAGCGGCTATCTGAAACACGCTGTCCGCGGAGGTATACACGATAAGTCCGCCGTTTTCCATAGCCTCCCTGCCGTAATCGGCGATGACCTTAGTCCCCGAATATGGCTTGTTGCACAGGACCTTTCGTCCCGTGATATCCTCAAATCTTTTGATTATCTCTTCGGGGAATCCGTCGGGGAAGGTAGGCATAGGCTCTTTGGATATGATGCCCGCTATCTCCCAGTGACCGGTAGTGGTGTCCTTGCCCTTGGAGGCCTCCCTCATTCTGCCATAAGCGCCCTCGGGGCTGACTGCGGGTGTTCCGATATCCACCCCGTCGATGTTGAACAGTCCCATTTTCGCCATTTCGTGAACATTCAGCCTTCCCGTCTCAAAGCAGGAGCGCAGAGTATTCGTCCCCTCGTCCCCGTACATATCGGCGTCAGGCTCTGCGCCTATGCCAAAGCTGTCCGCAACAATAAGAAATACGCGCTTTATCTTCTTCATATGATCTCTCCGTTATTCAACCTTTATTGCATATATCATACAGGGCGAATCTATCGCCATAGTATCTTCAACAGGCTGAGTGCCCTCGCGGTCCCAGCACATCTGATAATCTCCGTCGGAAGGCATGGAGAAGTAGGGCTGAAAACCCATGGGGACTTCAAACTCGGAGGTGACCTCACTGTCGCCGCTAATGACGATGACCGTGATAACGAAGGTCTCGTCCATAAACTCGGGTATCTTTGCAGGCGCAGCTTCGTACTCCACGCTCATTTCAAGGGTGGAATCCACCTCGCCCGAATTAACGTCGGTGCAGGTACATTTGAGCCCCGTGACCTCATAGTCGGCGGTAGCGCTGATGACATACTCATACTTGTAGGAAATGCTGACGATGCTTCCGTCGGCGTCCTCATAGGAATCGTTGTAATTTTCGGACGCGGAGATGATATAGCCGCCGTCGTCGGTGCGGGTATAGTCCGTGACCACGAGACCGTCATCGTCGCTGTAGGTAAAGATATAGCCTTCCAGGTCCATTATCTCGGAGGAGCCGGGCAGGGACAGATATGCATATCCGCCTACCATATCCTCATATTCCTCCTGCCAGTAATCGTTGACGCCGTCGAAAAACTCAACGCTTCCGTCGGCGTTGTTCACATAGGAATAGCTGCCGTCGGAATTAAGGAAAAATGACGCATTCTGAGTGAGAAGCTCGCCGTAATCCATGCTGTAGCTCACCGAAAAGGAGCCGTATTTTTCAAGGAGCTTGGAAGTTTTGGAAGCCTCCGCAAAGAGCTTCAGATCTATCGTATCCTGTGCGGGCGAAACGGTCTGTGTAGCGGAAGCGGTATTATCGGAGGGCAGACCGTTCCCATCCGTATTATCCTGTCCGCTGCCGCAGCCCGTCAGCAGGATAAGTGCCGCAGCAATTGCCGCAGCTATTGCCGCAGCTGATTTTTTCATATTCATATATATTCTCCAATCATAGATGATATACGCTTATTATTACTTACAGATATTATATCATACTTTTTCTAAGATTTCAACTGAAATATTTATGAAAATCCTATGAAAACAGAAATGCGCCCCAAACGGAGCGCAGATATATCAAAGAATTTTTTCCATACCGATCTTCTGAGGAACAAGCCCGCATTTTTCGTAAAACTTCCGAGCGCTCTCATTGCAGTACCAGACGTTCAGCGTTACATTGTAGCAGCCCGACTTCTTTGCAAAATCAAGAACATATTCGTAAAGACTCTTCCCGATATGCTGTCCGCGGATATTCTCGTCAACGCAAAGATCGTCGATGTAAAGGGTCTTTATTTCGGAAAGGATATTGTCGTCGGAATGCTGTATAAACACGCAGAAAGCGTATCCGAGCACATTTCCGTCCTCGTCCGCCGCCACGAAAACGGGCGTGCCGTCGTCGTCGAGTATCCGTGCGAGCTCGTCATCGTTATACTTTTTCGCTCCCGTCTTGAACAGGTCGGGACGTCCCTCATGGTGGACCTCCAGCACCTGCCGAAGCAGTCTGTTTATCCCGTCGATATCTTTTTCAGCAGCTCTTCTTATGATCAACGGAAACACCTCTTACTGACGTGCATTTTCAAGGCTTGCCCTGATAAAGTCGGCAAAAAGCTTCTGAGGCTTGTTGGGTCTGGACTTGAATTCGGGGTGGAACTGCACTCCCACGAACCAGGGATGATCAGGGTTTTCCACGATCTCCACCAGCTTTTCATCGGGAGAAAGTCCCACGGGGATAAGTCCGCCCTCGGTGAGCTGTGTTCTGAACTGATTGTTGTACTCCCAGCGGTGGCGGTGTCTCTCGTAGATAAGCTCCTCACCGTAGATACTGCGGCACTTCGAGCCCTCCGCTAGCTTGCAGGGATACAGACCCAGACGCATAGTACCGCCCTTTTCGGTAACGTCCTTCTGGTCCTCCATGATATCTATAACGGGATAGGGCGTCTCGCCGAACTCGGTGGAGTTTGCGCCCGAAAGTCCCAGAACATTTCTTGCGTATTCGATGACAGCCATCTGCATGCCGAGACAGATTCCGAACAGCGGCACCTTGTTCTCGCGGGCATAGCGGATAGATTCTATCATACCCTCGATACCGCGGTCGCCGAAGCCGCCGGGAACGATGATACCGTCGCATTCCTTAAGCATTTCCGCGGCATTTTCCGCGGTGATCTCCTCGGAATTTATCCACCGGATATCAACATTTGCATCATTGACGATACCGCCGTGACGGAGAGCTTCCGCAACGGAAAGATAAGCGTCGTGGAGCATGACATATTTTCCGACCAGTCCGATAGTGACCTTCTTTGTTGCAGCCTTTGTGCGGTCCACCATCTGCTTCCACTCGGTGAGGTCGGGAGTCTCCTCCCTAAGTCCGAGATGATGACATACAGACCGTGCAAGACCCTCGTTTTCCAGCCAGAGAGGAACTTCGTAAAGGGAAGGCGCGGTCAGGTTCTGGATAACGTCCTCGGGACGGACATTACAGAAAAGCGCTATCTTCTTGCGCATATCATCGGGTATCTCCTTTTCGCTTCTGCACACGATGATATTGGGCTGGATACCGATGGAAAGCAGCTCCTTTGTGGAGTGCTGAGTAGGCTTGGACTTAAGCTCCTCGGAGCCTGCAATATAGGGAACGAGAGTGACATGGATAAATATAGCATTTTCCCTGCCCACCTCGGTAACGACCTGTCTGATAGCCTCAAGGAAGGGCGTAGATTCGATATCGCCGACAGTACCGCCTATCTCGGTGATAACGATATCGGTGTTAGCCTGTTTTCCGACGCGGTACACTCTCTCCTTGATCTCGTTGGTGATATGAGGAATGACCTGGACAGTTCCGCCGAGATAATCACCTCTGCGCTCCTTATTAAGGACAGTCCAGTAAACTTTACCTGTTGTTACATTTGAATTGACCGAAAGATTTTCGTCAATAAAGCGCTCATAGTGACCGAGGTCGAGATCGGTCTCGGCGCCGTCGTCGGTAACGAATACCTCTCCGTGCTGATAGGGGGACATAGTACCGGGATCAACATTGATATAAGGGTCGAACTTCTGGATAGTCACCCTATATCCTCTTTCCTTTAAAAGTCTGCCGAGAGAAGCGGCTGTGATACCCTTACCCAGTCCCGAAACAACGCCGCCGGTGACGAAAATATACTTAACAGGCATTTTAACGTTCCTCCTAATCTAAAATATAAACACTGGATTATATTATATCACATAATGCGCCGAAATGCAAGAGGATTTTCTCCATTTCGTGATAATAACTAAATAATAGCTATATAATTGAACAGTAATGCGTGCAGCCGCGTATCAAGCACAGAAAAAGCGCTCCAAAGAATGAAGCGCCGAATATTCATCGTATCACACAGCCTGACCGTCGGGATTTCCGTCCGCAGTCTTTTCATGATGAGGAGATGATGACACTATGTTTATCGCCGTCGCAATCGCCACGTCGATATCCACAGAGCCCTGATATGACAAGCTCCTGACCTTGGAGAAAAGCTCTCCCTCCTTGGAATTGACATACATAGGCTTCAGATTGTTCAGAGCATAAGCAAGAGTATCCAGATAACATTTCTCGCATTTGCAGCAGTCCATTTTTTCCAGCATATCATCAAGCTTCTGACGAGCAATAATTTCCATCATATTTACAAGCGCCATAAACAGATCATCTCCGACTTATTAAAATTTAAACTGGGGTGAAACTGAAAACAACCGGGGTAAGCTTATATTTTATCAGGCATCTACGCCTCTCGCCATCACTTCGAGGCACATTCTTCCGTTATGATAGGGGCATTTCCATTCGTTTACCATGGTGAAGCTTGTCATAGGCTTTCCGGTGAAGTCCACCTCTGCCCACCATTCGCCGCCGCTGCGCTTGTCGATCTGGAAATCCTTTATCCAGCTCCACACGGAGGAAGCTGCTTCCAGATACTTTTTATCGCCGCAGTGAGAATACGCATTGATGAATCCTACGATACTCTCCGCCTGCACCCACCATACTCTTTTGCGGTCGATAACGTTGTTTTCGCGCTCGTTGTTGACCGCGCCGTTTTCGAGAGCGACGTTATATATCTTCTCCGCTATCTTAAGATTCTTCTCCTGCCAGTCCTTGATGAGCTTCTCATCGCCGATAGTCTCGCAGGCTCTGTCGATGAGCCATGTTGCCTCGATATCGTGACCGTATGAATAGATATCGCCGATAACGTCAAGGTCCACATCAAAGAATACCTTGAGCTTGTGGTTCTGCGCATCGTAGATCTTGTCCGCGGTGATATCCAGCAGGAAGCGGAGCCTTTCCTCGACCCGCTTGTCCTTCGACGCTTCGAAAAGCACGGTATAGCCTTCGATAAGATGAAGGACGGTATTCATGGTCTTGTCCGCCATAAGACCGTTTTCGGAAAGGGCGTCGTTTTCGATAAGCTGCCAGTCCTTGGAGAAGGCCTCCATGTAAGCGATATCGTCGGTGCATTTTTCCTCGACGGTGTCAAAAAGCTCAAATGCCAGCGTGAGAGCGTCCTTGTCGCCGCATGCAAGGAAGTAGGTGGAAAGCGCGTAGATAGCGAATGCCTGATTATATGTATGCTTCATGCTGTCGTTTACGGTGCCGTCGTAATTCATCATCCAGTACACTCCGCCGTTTTCGCGGTCAACGCACCTGTCGCGGAGAAATTCATAGGCATGACGGGCATTGTCCAGATTCTTCTCTCCGCCGATCGAACGGTACACCGAAGAGTAGAACCAAAGTATCCTCGAATTGAGGATAACGCCCTTAGTACCCTTCCTGTCGAGAACGAGGTCGTTGTCCATCTGACCGTAAAATCCTCCGTTTTCGTCGTCCCTGAGTGCGTCCCAGAACGGGATTATATGATTTTCAAGCTCGTCTTTACATTCCTTGATAAGCATCTGACAGTTCCTCTTTTCTTTATGTTCAACGGATAATATGTCCGCAGATCTGTGACATTTTTCAGAAAGCGCCGCCTGCCCGAACCGACAGGCAGCGTAATGATATTTTACTTAAGGTCTCTTCCGCAGCAGTTCTTGAACTTCTTGCCGCTGCCGCAGGGACAGGGATCGTTTCTTCCGACCTTCTTAACGCGTCTGCCGCCTGTGCCGCTGCCCGAGCCGGGAGCGTCTATCTGAGCGACTCTCTCGCGCTTAGGCTGTTCGTTGTTCTTAAGCTGGATAGTGAAGAGCAGACGAACGGTCTCCTCGCGGATAGATTCTATCATAGCGTCGAACATCTCGAAGCCCTCATAGCGGTACTCGACAACGGGGTTCTTCTGTCCGAAGGCACGCAGTCCGATACCCTTTCTGAGCTCGTCCATATCGTCGATGTGAGCCATCCACTTAAGGTCAACGACCTTAAGGAGAATAACTCTTTCAAGCTCTCTGAGCACATCGCTGCCGATGGACTCCTCACGCTTGTTATAGTAATCAAGAGCCCTGTCATTAAGAGTCTTGACGATATCTTCCTTCTCGGTGTTTTCAAGCTCCTCAACGGTGAACTTGAAATCGTCGGAGGTGGTGAGCAGTCCTCTGAAATGCTCGCGGAGACCGTCGAGATTCCATTCATCCTTGGAAACGCCTTCGATGATGTACTGATTTACGCCGTCGTTTATCCAGTCGGTTATCATCTTAAGGATGTACTCGTGGATATCCTCGCCGTTAAGTACCTTAGCTCTCTGATCGTAGATGATCTGGCGCTGAGTGGACATAACGTCGTCGTAGTTGAGGACGTTCTTTCTGATGCCGAAGTTGCGTCCCTCGACCTTCTTCTGCGCGGATTCGATGACCTTTGTGAGCATCTTGGACTCGATAGGCATATCCTCTTCCACGTTGAGGGTCTCCATCATGCCTGTGAGCTTGTCGCCGCCGAACAGACGCATAAGGTCGTCCTCCAACGAGAGGAAGAACTGGCTTTCGCCGGGGTCGCCCTGACGTCCCGCACGTCCTCTGAGCTGATTATCTATACGGCGTGATTCATGGCGCTCGGTGCCGAGGATAAAGAGTCCTCCCGCTTCCTTGACCTTTTCCGCCTTTTCCTTGATGACATCGTTATGCTTGTCGTAAAGCTCCTTGTACTTGGCTCTTGCGGCGAGCACCTCCTCGTCGTCGGTATCGGCAAAGCCAACAGCCTCGTTGATAAGCTCCTCTTCCATGCCGAGCTTGCGCATATCCGCCTTGGCGAGGAACTCGGCGTTACCGCCCAGCAGGATATCGGTACCGCGTCCTGCCATGTTTGTAGCGATAGTGACCGCACCCAACTGACCTGCCTGAGCGACTATCTGAGCTTCCTTCTCATGCTGCTTTGCGTTGAGGACCTGATGCTTGATGCCGCGCTGATTCAGCATTTTGGAAAGCTTTTCGGACTTGTCGATAGATATGGTGCCCACCAGAACAGGCTGTCCCTTTTCGTGGCACTCGACTATCTTGTCGATAGCCGCCTTGAACTTGCCGTTTTCGGTCTTGTAGATAACGTCGTGATGATCTATTCTCTGAACGGGACGGTTCGTGG
Source organism: Oscillospiraceae bacterium (assembly GCA_022768245.1). Classification (GTDB taxonomy): domain Bacteria; phylum Bacillota; class Clostridia; order Oscillospirales; family Ruminococcaceae; genus RGIG4694. The sequence continues at coordinate 33,050 of JALEMR010000053.1, read as the reverse complement.
GTATCTCGATAACGTCCAGCTTGTATATCTCTCTGAACTCGTCCTCCTCGGTCATAGCGGTACCGGTCATACCGGACAGCTTGTGATAGAGGCGGAAGAAATTCTGGAAGGTGATGCTCGCCATAGTCTTGGATTCATGAGCGACCTTAACGCCCTCCTTGGCTTCGATAGCCTGATGAAGACCGTCGTTGAAGCGGCGTCCCATCATAAGACGTCCCGTGAACTCGTCAACGATGATGACCTCGCCGTCCTTGACGATGTAGTCGATGTTGTTCTTCATAACGCCGTTGGCCTTAAGAGCCTGGTTGATGTGATGAAGGAGCGTGGAATTCTCGGCGTCGTAAAGATTTACAACATTGAACGCCTTTTCCGCCTTTTTAACGCCCTGACGGGTGATAGTGGCAGTCTTTGCCTTTTCGTCGATGATATAGTCGTAATCCTCGGCCAGATCCTCCTGATCCTGCTTGTCGTCCATTTCAACGACAACGTAGGGCTTTAAGGTCTTTGCGAACTTATCCGCCTGAGTGTAAAGCTCGGTGGACTTATCGCCCTTGCCCGAGATGATAAGAGGAGTACGCGCCTCATCTATGAGGATAGAGTCCACCTCGTCCACGATAGCGAAGTGAAAATCTCTCTGTACCTTTTCGGCCTTGTAGATGACCATGTTGTCACGGAGATAATCGAAGCCGAATTCGTTGTTGGTACCGTATGTGATATCGCAGTTGTAAGCCTCGCGGCGCTCGTCGTTGTCCATATCGTGGAGAATGCAGCCGATAGTCATACCGAGATAGCGGTACACCTTGCCCATTTCCTCGGACTGAGACTTAGCCAGATAGTCGTTAACGGTAACGACGTGGCAGCCCTTGCCCTCAAGAGCGTTAAGATAGGAAGCGCAGCAGGCAACGAGAGTTTTACCCTCACCCGTCTTCATTTCGGCGATACGTCCCTGCTGGAGGACGATAGCGCCCACTATCTGCACAGGGAACGGCTTCTTGCCGAGAACGCGCCATGCAGCCTCTCTAACGGTAGCGAGAGCCTCAGGCATGATGCTGTCGAGAGACTCGCCGCCCTCAAGTCGCTCCTTGAATTCCTTGGTCTTGCCCTTCAGTTCAGTTTCTGAAAGGTTGGTATATTCCTCATCGAGAGCGAGGACCTTATCCTTGATAGGTTCTATCTTTTTAAGCTCCCGCTTGCTGTAATTTCCGAACAGTCCGTCTAAAAGTCCCATTTACTTTATTCCACCTTAATTCAAATTATACTTCGGCAAATGAATACAATATACGTATTATATCTATTATAACTCAAGCCCTGATTTTTGTCAAGGGAATTGCATTACATATTTTTCACTTTAAATCAATACGCAAAATAATATAATTCAGTTCAATATTTTTTGTGCATTTTTCCGAATGATGTACAAAAAAAATTCGCGGAACATGAATATATCCGCCCGAAATGCGCATGATAGCTGTATATCAATATACGGGAGGAATTACAATGTCAACCGATTTTTCCAAAAGCGAGACCGCAATCAATCTCATGAGAGCCTTTGCGGGAGAAAGCCAGGCGCGGAACAGATACACCTTCGCCGCCGATGAAATGAAGAAGAAGGGCTATTATTTCCTGTACAACATCTTCACGCTGACAGCGAATCAGGAAAAGGAGCACGCGAAGATATTCTACGACCATCTTAAGAGCCTTTCGGGAACGAATATCGTCATTCCCGACGCAGGCTATCCCGTGGATAATTACGGCGAGCCCGAAAAGCTGCTGCGTGCGGCAGTGCATAACGAGTACGAGGAATTCGAGTCGGTATATCCGTCCTTTGCGAAGACTGCCCGTGAGGAGGGCTTCGGGGCAGCGGCTTACAGCTTCGAAATGATAGCGAAGATAGAGGAAACTCACGGAAAGCGTTTCGCCTGCTTTGCGAAGCTCATGGAGGATTCCCGGCTGTTCACGGGAAATGAAGATACCGAGTGGATGTGTTTAAACTGCGGGAATGTCCATAAGGGCAATCCTCCCGAAAGATGTCCTGTCTGCGCGGTAGGCAAGGGCTATTTCGTGCCGTATAAGTATTACTGCTTTGTTGCGGAGCAGTACGGACTGTCGGCAATTTTGTGAACAAATTGTAAAATAATCCAAACCACTTGACAAACGCCTGCGGTTGGTATATAATTAAATATGCTGATTGGCAAGCGTTGTTAGCTCAGTTGGATAGAGTGACTGACTACGAATCAGTAGGCCGAGGGTTCGAGTCCCCCACAGCGCACTGCATCTCCGTATCCGTTTCGGATACGGAGATTTTTTTACAGTTAACAGTTATTAAACTGTCAGCTATTCCGGTCATATCAACGTAAACGCCGCAGATACGATTCACCGTACCTGCGGCATTTTTCACTGTCAACCGATTCAAGCCCCGAATTTCTTGACCATATCCTTGAGCGCGGAAGCCTGACCGTTGAGCTCCTCCGCGGAAGCGGCGCTTTCCTGAGAGCTTACCGCGGCAGCGGAAACATAGCCCAATACCTTGTCTATCTTGTCACGGATAGCCTCGATGTATTCGCTCCGGCTGTGGGATTCATCGCTGATGCGGACGAACTGAACCGTGAGCTTGGACGTTTCGCCCTCGAAAGAAGACACCTGTTTAAGCTATGCGTTTTCGGCGTATCTGTACGGATCGCTGTTTCCTGCATATCCACCATCGACAGGAGCTTGCGGATATACTCTCACGATAAAAAAGCGCTCGGAAAATGCAGCTTCCGAGCGTTTTTCATTTAATATGTATGATTATTCGATATCCTCGCCGTCCTCTTCGGCAGGCTCCTCCGCGGGAGCTGCTTCGGTGGTGACAGCGGGAGCTGTGTATGTGCTTGTGCTTTCGGAGGTGTTTCCGCTCCCTGACTGTTCCTCTTCGAACTGTTCAAGCAGCGAAGTCACGTCTATCATAGCCGAGGTCCCGTCCCCCGAGACCATAGAAGGAAGCTTTCCGTCCCACTTGTCTATGTATTCCATAAGTATCATCTGGGGTGTGAGCTCCTGTGATTTCAGACGATAAGCCTCCGCTTCTGCCTGAGCCTTTGCCACAGTCTGCTCCGCCTCGACCTTAACTCTCTGGAGGTCCTGCTCCGCCTTAAGAGCGTTCTGCTGAGCGGTCTGCTTAGCCTCGATAGCCGCGTTGTACTCGGCTGTGAAGTCGAAGGAGATTATGTTGAATATCTGCACCTCGATGCCGTAGGAGCTTATCTTTTCGGAGAGCTGTTCCTTCATCTGGTCGCTTATCGACTGACGTGAGGTGATAAGCTCCTCGGCGGTAAACTTTGCGGTGACCGCCTTGACGCACTCGTGGATAGCGGGCGCGATGATAATGCTCTCGTAATCAAGACCCACGTTTCGGTAGATATCCGCTGAGCTTTCGTTTCTGACGCGGTAGTTCAGCGCGATAGTGCTGGAAACGGTCTGCAGATCCTTGGAAGCGGAGCTGCACTCGACCTCCGCCTTAAGCACGCGGTTGTCTATCTGGATTATCTCCTGGATAAAGGGTATCTTGGTGTGAAGCCCCTCGGAGAGCACGTTGGGAGATACCTTTCCGAAGGTAGTCACAACTCCGCTGTGACCCGCGTCAACGGTGGTAAAGGTGTTGAAGAGCACTACCAGAACCACAAGCAGTACAATGACTGCGGTGACTATTTTTCCGACTGTTTTTCCCGCACCGCCCGCAGGAGCGGCGTTATATGTGTTGTTATCTGCCATTTGTTATATATTCCTTTCCGAAATGCGGCGGGGAAAAATGCATTGCCGCAGTTCCCGCCTGTGTGAATGTCGATGTGAGCATACCATTTAAAATGGGTATTCTTATTCTGTGTCGTAGATATCCGAGGGATCGAAGTCATAGTCTTCGTAATCCTCGTAATCGTCCCTGCGGAGCTTATCGCCGAACACGTCGTAGATAAGTCTCGCCGCACTGATTATCAGAGAAAGTGCGGACAGCACAAGGATAGCGACCTGTATCCCGCTGCATACGGACCTTTCTCCCTCCGACGAATGCGGTTCAAAGCCGAATAAGCTGTTTTTCATTGCAGTATTCACTCCTTTCTTATAAGCAGTTCGCAGCGATCAGCAAGCGGCTGACCGCTGATTGCTGATTGCTAATATCCGCTCATTTATCCTCCAGACCGCGCAGAGCACGTATCTCGTCCTTATCCACGCGTATCCTGCCGTCGCGGATGACCTCGACCTCGTCCTTGCTGATGGATATGGGAGCGTCGTCGGATTTTTCCCGCTTTACCTTAAGCATGCCCGTCAGAAGATTTACCTCCTCCACGTAGCCCTTGAAGTCGGGAGTCTTAACGTATGCGCCCACCTTTGGAGTGACCTTTAAAAGCTCCTCGTAGCAGTCCTGCTCGTATTTCAGGCAGCACATGAGCCGTCCGCAGGTGCCGGATATCTTGGTAGGATTGAGAGAAAGCCCCTGTTCCTTTGCCATTTTAATGGAAACGGGCTGAAAATCGCCGAGGAACGCCTTGCAGCAGAAGGGTCTGCCGCAAACGCCCAATCCGCCAAGCATTTTCGCCTCATCGCGGACGCCTATCTGCCGCAGCTCTATCCTTGTGCGGAATACCGAAGCCAGGTCCTTGACCAGCTCGCGGAAATCCACTCTGCTCTCGGCGGTGAAGTAGAAGAGCATCTTATTGTTGTCGAAGGTGCATTCCACGTCCACCAGCTTCATATTGAGCTTGTGAGCGGCTATCTTTTCCTGACACACCTTCATGGCATTTTTTTCCTTAGCCTTGTTCTGCTCAACAGTTTTGAGGTCGGCAGGGGTCGCCGTGCGGATTATCTCCTTGACGGGAGCCACCAGCTTATCCTCGCCCACTCCGCGGTTAGGGATAACGACCTCGCCGCATTCAACGCCGCGGGAGGTCTCCACGATGACCCTGTCGCCTGTCTTAAGCTTTTCGCCCTTCGGCGAAAAATAATAAACCTTGCCCGCGCTTCTGAAGCGGACTCCAATAATTTCAGTCATAATAACTCCATTTTATCAATAAAAATCGTTGTTTCCCGGAAATCGGACGCACTTCGCGCCCGTATCTTCATTATAGCACACTACGATTTTTTTGTCAACAATGAATATAGTCCTGCGGAAAACCATTTAGTAAAAATGTTTAACATTTGAAAAGTAATTATACAAAATCAACAAAAAATAAATATTTTTAATAAATTCTATTGCAATGCGAAAGAAATTCTGTTATAATTAGTATGTATAATTGAAATATAATACATATTTTTGTATGATTTTAATTCGGAACTTTTTTTAAGGAGATGTTTGCTTTGCAAAAGCTTATTTCTGTTATTGCCGATAAATGTACGGGCTGCGGCGCCTGCGTAAGAAGCTGTCCTGCGCCCGAGGCAAATGCATTCAGGACACTTGAGGACGGCAGAAGGATAGTGGAGGTAAACGACGATAAATGCATAGTGTGCGGAAAATGTCTGCATGCATGTCCCCACGACGCAAGGGATTTCGACGACGATACCGATAAGTTTTTCAAGGATATCAACAAGAAAAGAGTTGTCCTTATCGTATCCCCTGCCATCAGGACGGCATTCCCCGAAACCTGGACAGAGGTGCTCAAATGGCTTAAGCAGGAGGGCGTATTCGCTATCTATGATATGTCGCTGGGCGGCGATATATGCTCATGGGCTAATCTCCGCGCCATCGAACAGAACAAGATGAAGTATGCCGTTTCGTCCCATTGCCCTTCCATCGTGAATTACGTTACCACCTACAAGCAGGAGCTTATCTCCGACGTTTCCCCCGTGTACGGACCTGCTGCCTGCATGGCAGTATATATCAGGACCTATCTTAAGGTAAATTATTCCATCGCCGTGCTGAATTCCTGCATAGCAACAAGGACCGATCTGGGCGAAAGCAATCTTATCGAATATAACGTGACCTTCAAGCGTCTCGAGGAGGAGCTTATCCGCAGAAAGGTAAACTTCGGCAAGAAGAACCCCGACGCTCCCGCAACATATAATTTCGACGAGGAGGAAGGCACTCTCGGAGCCACTGTTATCCGTCCTTCGGGTCTCAGAGACAATCTCTGGGCAAGAGAGCCCGAGGTCAATATCTCCTCCTGCGCAGGAGATCACGCATATGACTGCGTGGACGAGTTTGCGTCCACGCCGAAGCATGTGCATCCCGTACTGCTGGACTGCCTTTCCTGCGGCATGGGCTGCGCGGTAGGTCCCGGTATGGACAGGGATACCAATTCCTTTACGATACAGGACGTTCTTCATCAGCAGGAGCTTGACGCAAGAAGCCGCAGAAAAACAGGCATCATGAACGGCCCCGATAAGCAGTTCAAGAAGTTTGACGATATATTCAACGTCAAGAGCTTTATGCGCGAGGTCAAGAAAAACGGCAGCGGTTCCGTAAAGATACTTGCCGAGGACCTCAACACCGCATACCTGAAAATGGGCATGGTGGACGAAAAGGAAAGAAAGACAAACTGCGGCGCATGCGGCTGCAGGACCTGTGCCGAAATGGCGGAAAAGCTGTATCTTGGTCTGAACGTTCCCGAGAACTGCATAAAGTACGCTCAGTCTGCATCGGGAGGCGGCTCGTCGTCTGTGACCGCAAAGGTCGGAGAAATGACGGAGATCGCCGAAAAGGTAAGTGCATACGCAAATCATCTGCTTGCGGATATCGAGAACATCTATGCGAGCCTGTACAATATTGACGACGCGAATCGTCAGTCTCAGAGCCGTTCTTCTGTTGTAAAGGATATCCTTTCGAAGATAGTTGGCTTCTGCAGCAGCTGCGAGAGCATAGATTCGGATAATCTTCCGATTCTGGTATCCACGCTGGAAAAGCTTCAGGTAGCCATAGATTCGCTGAACGTGCTCATCGACGACAGCGCAGCAAATTCCACCACTATCCGCGAGGCAATGAAGGAAGTCGCAGACGCCACCACAGCGCTTAACGTAATGGTGAGCGAGATGATCGAACCTGCGGTCCACAGCTGATACCGTCACTTAATAAAACATACCGCATCAGCGGAGCTTTGTTTATCAAGGCTCCGCTTTTTTGCACCCGTCCGGCAGAAACAGTTTTTGTTTCCGCAAACAACGTATCTGTAACCCTTTTGTATAAAGGTTACAAAGATGTGACAACTTGTTGCCAAAAAATATATGCAAATTTGTGAGATTTTTTTTGCCAAAAAGACTGTACCTTTTCGAAAAAGTGTGGTATAATGGTATTGTGTAAAAAAAGCGCCTGAAATTTACCGATTTCATTTCGGTAAAAAAAGCTGTCAATTTCGTTTCAATTTGACAAAGCGCTTGTGTTACAATATTTACAAATAAATAACGCGCTGCATGCGCGACAGTATAGAAAGAGGAATCGTTCAATGAATTTTAAGGCAAAAGCTCTCACGGTTTTGGCTCTTACGGCATTGCTCCTTACTTCCTGTGGCTCACCTGTTGAGAGTTCACCTTCCGTGTCCGTCCCCTCGATAGACGAGCTTCCCGAAAAGACCGCCGAGGTAAACGTTCACTCGGCAGACGCTCCGTCCGCGGAGATGGATATCGACATAAACGGCACCGATGACGAAAATATCGTCACCGCCGCTTCCGATACATACGACAGCAGCTACTACGACGAAAACGGTGAGAAAATGGATTTCAGCTTCACCGTGGACTATGACGAGGAATTCTTCGAGGACGACCTCTTTATCGGAGATTCTATCAGCACCGGCTATTCGGGCTATGGGATACTGAACGAAAAGAACGTGTTCGCGAAGATAGGGCTGAATCCGCTGAGTGCCCTCGATACGGAGGTCACCACCGTCAACGGAGATATGATACTTTCCGACGCGGTAAGCCTTGCGGCTCCTAAGAGAGCCTATGTGATGCTGGGCTCCAACGGAATAGACTGGCTGGCGTGCAGCAATATGCTTGACGCCATAAGCGGCATCGTTGACGCGATACACGACGCAAGTCCCGAGACCCAGATAATCTGCCTGACTATCCCGCCCGTTACCAAGGAATACGATGACGCCAATGAAGAGCTTGACGTAATGGACAAGATACACGACTATAATTCCCGCTTAGCGCAGCTCTGCGACGATAAGGATATACAATGTATCGACATCACCACCATGCTGGAGGATAACGAGGGCTATTTCGTCGATTATTACGCCGAGACCGACGGCATGCACTTCAAGCCCACCGCCTATAAGATGATACTGACCAAGATACAGTATACGCTGAGCTGATGAAAAGAAACTACGGCAAAGAAACCGATAAGATAATACAGAGCATTTCCGCTGATAACAAGCCCACATTGCTGCTGCACAGCTGCTGTGCACCCTGTTCGAGCTATGTGCTGGAATATCTGTCTCCCTATTTCAGGATAACGGTGCTGTATTATAACCCGAATATTTTCCCCGAGGAGGAGTATATCCACCGCATAAACGAGGAAAAGCGCTTCATCAGGGAGTTTTCGGAAAAGAACGGGCTTCCCGAAGGATATATCTCCTTTGCACAGATAGGCTGGGAAAGCGAGAAATTCTATGAAGCGGTCAAGGGGTATGAAAATATCCCCGAAGGCGGAGAGCGGTGCTTCAAGTGTTATCGTCTGCGGCTGGAAGCGACAGTGAAGTATGCAAAAGAGCACAGCTTTGATTATTTCACCACCACGCTGACGATAAGTCCCATGAAAAATGCGGAAAAACTCAACGAGACAGGCGAAGAGCTCAGCGGGATATACAATGTGAAATTTCTCCCGTCCGACTTCAAGAAAAAAGGCGGATTTCTGCGTTCCACGGAGCTTTCAAGGGAGTACGGGCTGTATCGGCAGGATTACTGCGGGTGCGTGTTCTCCAAAAAAGAACGTGATGACAGGATTGCCCGCAGCTAATGCCGCGTTTGAAATTGTTCGTCAAAAGGTGACATTGACCCGCGAAAGTGACCTAAAAACAAATAGCAAAAAACGGATAAGAAGCCACCGCTTCCTATCCGTTATTTTTTACTCTTTAGCCAAAGTCAGTTCAGCCTTGACATCGGAGAGTTCCCTGACCTCCGAAATATCGCCGTCGGACACCTCCGATACGCTTTCGGAAACGGACTCCTCCGCCTTCTTGGGCTTTTCGTACCTGAAATACAGCTTTGCCAGCTTTTTCAGCTTTTTGGCAAGCTTCTTGTCATAAGCCCCCTCTTCCATGCGCCAAGCCCAGTTTCCGCCGCCTATGGTAGAGGGAATGTTCATACGCGCGCTGTCGTCCAGACCGAGGATATCCTGCATCTGTATCACAGCCAGCTCGGACACGCTTCCATACACAGCCTTTATCATCGCCCACACAGGGTCGTCTCCCTCGCGTATGTCGAGGTACCTGTTGACAAACTTCCGCGTGCGCTCGTCAAGACCGTTATACCAGCCGAGAGCCGTGCTGTTGTCGTGAGTGCCTATGTATGCCACGCTGTTCTTCACGTAGTTGTGGGGCAGATAGCTGCTGTTATCCCGTTCGGGAGAGAATGCGAATTCCAGCACATTCATTCCCGGGAAGCCCGACTGCTTCAGCATCTCACGGACATCATCGGTCAGGAAGCCTAAGTCCTCCGCCACAAGAGCAACATCTCCCAGCTTATCCTTTATAGCGTCGAAAAGCTTCATAGACGGACCCTTGAGCCATTCGCCGTTTTCGGCGGTCTCGTCCTCGGCAGGGATAGCGTAGAAGCTCTCAAAGCCTCTGAAATGGTCAATTCTCGTCAGGTCGAAGAGCTTGCAGCTGTACTTTACGCGGGATATCCACCATTTGAAGCCGCCCTTCTCCATTTTATCCCAGTCATAGAGAGGATTCCCCCAAAGCTGTCCCGTAGGAGCGAAGGGGTCGGGCGGACAGCCTGCCACCTTTATAGGCTTGTTGTCGGAGTCCAGCATGAAAAGTCCTGGATTCGCCCAGACGTCGGCGCTGTCCATGGAAACATAGATAGGCATATCGCCGTATATTTTGATGCCGTTTTTGTTGGCAAATTTTTTCAGAGCCTTGTACTGCTTGAAGAAGATGTACTGAGTAAATTTCCAGTACCCTATCATAAATTCAAGCTTTTCGGAATAGCACCTCATAGCTTCGGGCTTTCTGAGACGGATATCGTCGTCCCATTCGGTCCACATGACCTGTCTGAAATGATATTTCAGCGACATGAAAAGCGCGTAATCGTCCAGCCAGAAGGAATTCTTGCGGCAGAATTTATTGAAAGCTATCTTGTCCTCGGGAGCGCCCTCGGCGGAAAATTTCGAATACGCCTTCTGGAGGATAATATTCTTGAAGCTGAAAAGCTGCGCATAATCGGCGAAATCGGTCTTCTTGTCGATTATCATAAGGTCGTGATCGTCAGCGGAAATAAGTCCGTCCTCAATAAGCATGTCAAGGTCGATAAGCAGCGGATTTCCCGCATAGGCAGAATAGCACTGATAAGGCGAATCGCCGTAGCCCGTAGGACCTATAGGCAGTATCTGCCAGTATTCCTGACCTGCCTTTTTAAGAAATTTCACAAAGCTGTAAGCCTCCTTGCCGAGGGTACCGATGCCGTGCTTGGAGGGCAGGCTTGAAATATGCAGCAGAACACCGCAGCTGCGTTTTTCGGACATAAGATCATTCCTTTACAGATGTTTTGGGCGGAAAATATTTTCCTATGATACTATTATACTACACACGAAGGAAAATTTCAAGTGTTTTCCTCACCGCAGCGTAAAAAAAGCAGCCGAAACCGCGTCGGCTGCTTTTCGTTTTGATATATCGGAGCATCAGCTGTGTTCGCTGAGATAGAGGGACGCTCTGTTCTGGATATTATCCGCCGCCTGCTGTGCGGTGGAGGTACCTGCATAGAACGCCGCAGCCTCCTCATTGATGATGTCCTTGATACCGCTCTCGATACCCATGAACACGTTATCGGTGGAGGAGATGAAGCTGTTTAGCCTGTCGATGAGCGCCTGGTCAACGTTTCTGAGAGTAACTGTCTCGTTGTCGTTGATATAGTACTGATTCTGATTCTGTACCTTTTCGCCGTTCTCGTCGGTGTAGTAGCTTGCCTCGATAGCAGCCTCGCCCACCTTCTGATAAGCCTGCTTGTTAACGGGGAATCCGTTATAGCTGATTGAATAGTAGTTGGAGCTGCTGTACTTATCCTCGTCGTATTCTATCATAGACTTGATAAGCTCCCAGCCTGCGTCGGGGTGAGCCGACTTAGCGGAAACGGAGACGTAGCTGCGGGGATAAAGATAAGCGCCGCTTCCCGAGCCGGGCATGCCGATGATGCTCACATCCTCGCCCATCATGCCGTCGGCAGTGTAGTAATAGTTGTCAAAGCCGTAGAGCTGGAAGCCCGCGAGCAGCACCTGATCGTTTCTGTACTGCATATTGTAGTTGTTCCAGAAATCGGGGTCGGAGCTTTCGAGTTCCTCATAGTTTATCTCCTCGGGATAAGCCTTTGCGCGTTCAAGCAGCTCCACGAATTCGGGAGTATTGAAGCGGCATTCACCTGCGGAGGTATCAACGAAATTCCTGTAGCCGCAGGACAGTACGGAATCCATAAACGAGTCCCTGGAGATATCGGCAGCAAGGAGAGACATGCCGCTGTGCTGACCGAGAATGCTATCCACCTGTTCCCAGGTAACAGGTCCGTCCTCGGGGATAAGGGACTTCTTCGCGCACGCACCCTGAATGCTTACGGAAGCTGTGATCGTATACAGCTTGCCGTCGGTCTCCATAGCGCGGAAGATGTTGTCGAAATACTCATTTCGGTCAATGCCGTTCTCGCCGTCAATGTATGAGTTAAGGTCCACGAACAGCCCCTTGGCAGAGAAGCTTGCCAGCATCTCGGGGTCGGAGATGGAGATGATATCGGGTATCTGACCGGAAGATATCTCGCTGTTAAGTCTTGTAAGACCCGCATTCCATGCGTCCTCGTCCTCGGAGGAATAGTCGTTGTACTGGCTGTACTCGGTAACGGTGATAACGTAGTTTCCGTCAGACCTGTTGTACTCTGCTACTGCACTCTGCAGGCTCGAATCTGCGTTATAGGAAGCGAGAGTAACCTGTTCCTTTTCCTTGATCTCGGAGTCGTCCAGCTTTCTCAGCTTGTAGATAACGGTCTCCTGAATGCCGTAATCGTAACTGAGGATATAGAAATCATCGCCATTAACGGCCATAGAGTTCACCGAATCAATATAGACACCGTTATTGAGAAGATTGAGCATTACCTCGGAGGAGCCGTCCTTTTTGAAGCCCATGATAGAATTGTTGTTGTAGTTATAGTAAAAGCCCTGATGATCGCCGCTGCCGTTTATCATGGTCTCGGCGCCGCTGTTACTGGTCCAGTCACAAACGTCCTCAAACTCGCCGGTCTGCAGATTGCATTTTTTAACTACCTGAACATACCTGCCCTCTTCATTCTGAGAAACAACGAAGCAGAAATCGCCGTCCCCGTCGGAATAGCAGCCGTTGAGCCCTGTATCGTTTCCATCGAAGCTTTTGCTGAAAAGCTGTTCGTTGTCCTTGTTAATGACAACAACGCCTGTGCTGCAGTTCCACTCCTCGTCATAGGACTGGTAAGCTATAGCCATATCGCCGCTGCTGTTGATCCTAATGTACTGGATATAGTTGTTGGGGTTATCGGAAACTGCCTTAAGAGCGGGAACATCGCTGAATTCGTTTCTGCTGATGATCTCTCCCTCTGCGGACATATGAACGATAGCCATTTTATTCACATAATTATAAGGCTGGTCATATTCGTAGTCATCATAGCTTTCCGAAGCGGCTTCGGTCTCGGCGGAGACCTCCTCCTCCGCAGCGATCTCGGTCTCGGCGGTCTCCTCCTCGAGTGGCATGATACCGTCAGAAGCGCCCTCATCGGCAGCGCCTTCCCCGTTATCGGACGTGTCCTCAACGGGATAGTAATGATTTTCAATAAACACAACGGAGCCGTCGCTGAGATAATTCACATTATTTACCGAAGCGTTGTCATTGTCGTTTATCTTTTCCACGGAGATATCTGTCTTGCTGATAACGGAACCGTCAAAGCCCAGAATGTAGAGATATGTTTTGACGGTAGATACCATAGTTTCCTCGTTCCACTGATAGTCGTTGTATATCAGAGAAACGCCGCTGTCGGAGACGCTGAAGCTGTCGAAGTATTGACTTTTAAGCTCGTCGCTGAGTTTTATCTTGTCGCACTGATAGTTTATCTTAACGAGTTCCCCTGCGGTATCCCCCGCAGTATCGGAGCCCACAGCGGAATTGCCCTTCTCCGAAGAGCCGTCCGTTTCGTTTCCGTCGGTTTTCTTTCCGCAGGCTGTAAAGGACGCCGCAGTCAGAGCCGCTGCCGATAAAATGCAGACAGCCTTGATAAGTTTTTTCTTGTTATTCATAGCATATATCCTTTCTCAAATCAGATTATTGTGTCAGCTGTTTTCCGTAAGCTTGACCTGCTGTCCCTCTTCAATGGGAGTCGATGATGAGATAACGACAAATTCGCTGCCCGTCAGACCGCTTACCGCCGTCTTGCTGTCATTGGAGGCAAGTACCTCAACAGGATATCTTACAGCATAATATCTGCTGCCGAGAGCGGTGCTCTTGGATTCGACCACAAGAACGTACTTGCCGTTCTTATCCTCGCGGACCGCGCTGTTGGGCACCACCGCAGGATAATCCTGACCCTTTGCGCCGATCGAGAGGCTGATGCTGTCCCCCGCCTGAACGTCGCCGCCGGAGATAGTAAATTCCAGGAGCTTGCTTGTCTGGGGATTGGCATTATCGGGCTTTATGGCAGTAAGCACAGCGGAGATATCCTTGCCGAAGTAGTTGTTGGAGATATCCGCGTTAGTGCCGACGGAAAGCTTTTTAGCCTGTTCCGATTTAACGGAGAAGCTGAGAACAAATCCCTTGTCTGTCATGTCGATAACAGCCGCCGCATTTCCTGCCGCCGTAGTCTCGCCTGCGCGGTAGGTCATGGAGCTTATCGTTCCGCTGACAGGAGCGGTAATAGTCCCTCCGAGAGATTTCTCCTTAAGCTCGGTGACCTTTTGGCGCTGTCTTTCGATATCGTCTGCCTGTTTTTTAAGGTCCTCGTCCTCCTGACGGTTTGTAACTCCGTCGGTTATCTTCTTCACGGACAGATTCGCTTCAAGGGACTCCAGACTTCTTTCCTTTTCCTTAAGAGAATCCTCCAGAGCCTTCTTATCGGCAAGCAGCTTAACGTTGAATTCCGACTCGCTCTTTTCGAGAGAGGTCTTTTTCTCCTCAAGCTCCTTGCGGTTGTTTACCTCTTTGTTTACGGTATTGAGCTTTGCCTTAAGCTCGGTCTTGGCGGAGCGCTTCAAGTCGGAAAGATTTTTCTTAGCGGCAGCCAGAGCGGAATCAGCCGCCGAGCCGTCGTACGCTTCAAGCTTAGCCTTGACCTCGTTAAGATCGGCGATAAGGTCCTTTCTTATCTCGGTCTTGATGGCATTGAGCTCCTTTGTGGCAGCGTCCAGCTTTAACTTGGTGTTGTTGTAGACAGTCTGCTTGCCGTTGATTCGGAACTTAAGACTTGCCGAAACGTTTTTCTTTTCGGAAAGATCTGCAAGGTCCTCGTTAAGATATGAAAGCTCTCTTTCAAGGTCCCGTGCCTTCTTGTAGAGCTCCGCAAGAGCCTCTTCATCATCGCCCATATAGTAGGCTATCTGTGCGTTCACATCGTCTAATTCGACCATCTTTTCACGGATCTCTCTGCTTTTTGCCTTGATGCTCTCGTCGTAGTCGGTGGAGTCCACCAGCTGATCCTGAAGAGCCTTAAGCTCGGACTCCGCCTGATCGTAAGCGTCCTTAAGTTCGTTTCTCTTTTCGAGCGCGTCGGATATCCGCTCGTAGTATTTCGTGGGGAGATCCAGCATATCATCGGTACCCAGCGAAGCAATAGCCGCTTCAATGCCTGCCTTCTGCTCGGTCAGCGCGGACTTGTCGTTATCGCTGTAAGCGTCTACCTCCTTCTGAGCAGCATCTATTTTCGAGTACCACTCTGCGGGAAGGGGGGTATAATCGTCGGTATCGAGACAAGCCACCGCCGCGTCGAGATCGGACGCAAGCACCTCCAGTTCAATATCGGAGTACCCATCAAGCTCCTCGGAGATAAGCTCCTCCAGCTCGGAGATATCGCTTCTGAGCTTGGAAAGGTCGTAATACTCGGCAGCATATGCAGAGCTCAGATAAGCGGGATCGTCAAACCGTTCCAGATCGCGCTTTATATCGGCGATGTCCTCCTTAGCATTATCTATGTCCAGCATTTCTACGAGATATCCGGTATCGCCGCCCGCAGCGATAACAGCCTTGCGGTATTCGTACTGCAGGTCGGAGAGAGTTTTTTCCGCCTCTTCAAGCTCGGAGCTTTCCTTGCCCTCCAATGTGTAGAGAACGTCTCCCTTTTCCACCTTGTCGCCCGCCTTGACGTTAACTCCGCTGATAACGCGGGATTCGTCTATCATAACGTCATAGCTCTGACCTGCGGAAACAACGCCGCTCCCGCGTATCTGCTCGGAGATATTGCCGTTGGAAGCGTATTGAGCCGACACCTGCGGCAGGGACATATTCATAACGGTATTCGAGAAAAACGTAAGCACAAGCAGCACCGCAAGGAAGATGATTGCAATATTTTTGATAATATCCTTGCGGGAGCGTTTAGCGGAGGTTTTGTCATTTGTGATATCAGTATTCATTATTTTGATTCTCCTTCATTTTCGGGCTTGATTATGATCATAGGATGGGTCTTGTAGTAGTTTTCCAGTTTTTTCTTTTCCGCCTTATCGTCGAAGAAGCGGTATATTCTCCTGATGATGTAAGCGATAAGTCCCACCAGCCTGAACAGCCAGTAGCAAACGGATATCATCAGCAGGATAAACGGTATAAGAAACGCCTTGTACAGTATACACAGCTCCAGCATAACAGTCCTTGCGGCGTCCTCCCAAAAGGGAAAAACGATGTTGTTGCCGGAATCCATCATGCTGCCGATATTGTCCGCCTTTTCGCGTATCTCCTTGATACCGAACCTCAGGCTGCTGTCGGTAACGGCAAGCTCGGCGGTATCGCCCTCGGAGCAGCCCGCCGCACTTCGCAGCTCATCGGAAGCGAAGCCGTCGTAGTTGTTGGGGAGCATGATATCGTAGGCGGTAAACCGCTGTTCCTCGCCGTAAATCACGTCCGCCGCCTCGTATGGAATGTAGACCATAGGCTCCTGCCCGTCGTCCTCGTAAGCCTTTTTAAGGACCTTTTCCTTGTCGGAGGGAGCCCGTATTACCGCCGATACATAGAAAGTCATATTGTTTGCGGTCACGGTCATGCCCTCGGTGTCCAGCGCACCGAACAGCTTCCAGGAAGCGTTCTCGTCCAGCACTATGGTGTCGATGTTGGCGTTATCGCCCTTAAAAACGCTGCCCGAGATGACCTCGGCATTGTGGATATCGAAGTAATCCCCGCCCACATAGCATGCCTTCACATCTGCGCTGCTTTTTGAGCCTGTCAGAGACATATTTCCAACGCCGTACCAGCAGTCGGCATAGTAGCCGTCCTCGGTATCGGTAAGCTGTTCTTCCGCCTTATCGAGTATCTGTGCCCGAAGCTGATACACCTCGCCGATAGAATATGCCGCATTTTTGCTCGTATAAAGAGAAGAAACGGAATAAGGCAGTGCCGAATCAGCCGCCCAGCTGTCTGCGGCGCCCTGCAGGCTGACCTCGTCAATTTTCGCCGAAGCGTAAACGAGAGCCGTTCCCAGCGCCAGTGCAAGCACAGCGTCCGCCGCGGCGATGATAATGTTGATTTTTTTCTTATTCATGTCAGAACCCTCACTATCCCTTTACGCCGCCGGAATAGGAGATACCCTCCACCAGATAATCCTCTCCCCAGAGGAAGAGCAGCATAGGCGGTACCATATATATTACAGCAACAGCAAAAGCTATTCCTGTTTCCTGCGTATTTATCTTAGACAGAAATACCGACAGCGGGTGCATGGTGGTATCGGACAGCAGCACCAGAGGCTGTTCGACCATGTTCCAGTAGTCGATGAATATCAGCACCATAACGGAAAATATGGCGCTTCTGCAAACAGGTATATAGACGTTGACAAAGATGCTGAATTCACTTGCCCCGTCGAGCATAGCCGCCTCATAGAAAGCGGAGGGCACTCTCTTCATGACCTTGGTCAGCAGAAATACGGCAAATGGCGAGAAAATACCCGGAAGGATAATAGACCATATCGTATCGAGGATATTGAGCTTTTCTGCAACGATGTAGTTAGGCACCATAGTCACCTGATAGGGCATTAGCATAAGGAATATGTACACCATAAATATCGCGTCAGCTATCCTGCTTTTTACCCTTGAAAAGCCGTATGAGGCGAACACTGCCACCGCGGTCTGGAATATCACCACAGGCAGAGTCAGGATAACGGAATTCCAGAACTTGATAAGATAATCGGGGCTTGTGAGCAGCACAGTCTTGTACTGGTCAAAGGACACCTTGTCGGGGATAAGCTTGAGATTTATCTTTTCGGAGATGTAGGTGTGGCTGCCGCCCGCCGCTGCGCTGAAAATGGAGCCGTAGTTGGCGTTTATCTCGGAGGTAGTCATAAAGGAGTTGACTATCGTAAGCAGCGTAGGCAGGATGAACACCACCGCCGAAAATGCGGCAATTATCGTAAGCAGCACGGTAATTATCGTTTTTTTGACCTTTTTTGTCATAGTCAGAGCCTTCATTCTTCGATGTCACCTCCGAATTTATTGTCAAAGTGGATAAGCGTGCCGATTATAACTATCATAATGAGCATCATAACGATAGCCGCCGAGGAAAGCTTCTGATAGTCGAGAGTCCTGAAGGTATTGTTCATGTAATGCTGTAAAAGATAGAGTCCCTCGTAGGGATAATCGCCGGTGAGCAGATATACCTCTCTGAAAAGCTTGAATGAGTTGATAAGAGAAAGAATAGTAACAAAAATGACAGTCGGCGAAAGATACCGAAGCTTAATGTGAAAGAATCTGTAAAAGGGATCTGCGCCCTCCAGCTCTGCGACCTCCAGCAGGTCCTTGGGCATGCCCGCCAGCGCGGAAAGATAGAGTATCATATTATATCCGAGATTTTTCCACAAAAACAGCAGAGCGATAACGACCAGACAGTATTTCGATTTGAGCCAGTCCACAGGCTCGGCGCCGAAAGCTTCAAGGAGTCGTGAATTAAGGGTGCCGTTGTAATGAAAGACCACCTGCCAGATAAGCACTACCGAAGCTGCGGGCACCATAACAGGGCTGAGAAAAATGCTGCGGAAGCCGCTCTTTGCGGGAATGGAGGATTCCATGAGCATAGCGAGCACCATGGAGAGCACCACCGCAGGCGGGACCGTTATAAGAGAGAGCACAGCGGTATTTTTCGCCGCAGCGATAAAAGCCTTGTTGCCGAAAAGCGCCTTAAAGTTTTCAAGTCCCACGAATTCGTGAGTAATAGGGTTATCGACTGCCGAATAGTACACCACCGTAAAGAACGGCAGTATAAAAAAGATCAGCACTCCCGCAATGCTCGGCACCATAGAAAGCACCGCAAAGGTCGTATTTGTGTTTCCCGGTCTTGTTTTCGTTTTCATATGTTTTTCTGTACTTCCTTTTGTCAAGATCGTTTATAATACTCTATCACAATAAAATAGATTTGTCAACAGTAAAATCAATGTAATTCATTATATATAATTATAACTGCAATAGCCGTCAAAATCAATAAATGTACCGTCTTGTAATAATTTTTCACAGAATATTGTCACACTGCACATAATTATTCACGGACAGAATATTTTTTTGGTTCATCTATCGAATAACATTATTCGGTTACAAACATGCCGGATAGCATATCATACATGATCGGACGCAGCCAGTAAGCTGTCCCGTTCGGACGTGGAGATGACCTCTGCATTATACATAGCGTCCACCACCTGGATACGTCGTTCCTCTGCCAGCCCGGGGTTCACCGTAGGAGCATATACGCTGGGCGCATTAGGTATCCCCGCCAGCAGAGTGCACTGATAATCGGACATCTCGGAGGGCTCCACGCCGAAGTAGTGCATGCTCGCTTCATAAATGCCGTAGCAGCCGTCGCCGTAGTAGATGCTGTTTATGTACAGTTCAAGGATATCGTCCTTGGAGAGCTCGGATTCTATTTTAACAGCGGTGAAAGCCTCGGCAGCCTTGCGTAGGAAGC
Organism: Oscillospiraceae bacterium; assembly: GCA_022768245.1. GTDB lineage: Bacteria > Bacillota > Clostridia > Oscillospirales > Ruminococcaceae > RGIG4694. The sequence continues at coordinate 13,788 of JALEMR010000053.1, read as the reverse complement.
TTTTCTCCTGAGTGTAGTACTGATTCTTCGCCAGCTGCTGAGTAATGGTAGAGCCGCCCTCGGCAAGGCTCAGCTCCCTGATGTTGACGACAATTGCCCGTCCGATAGAGCGCAGGTCGATTCCGTGATGAGAATAGAACCGCTTGTCCTCCACGGATACCACAGCGTCCGGGTAGATATCGGGTATATCCTCAATAGAGGTGTAGTTATCAATAGAGCGGATATCCGCCGCCATATCCTTCACAGGCACAGCGGTAACGGCACGGGAATACATCTCGTAGCCGATGCAGGCAACATAGGTGCCCACAGCCACGATGATGACCGCAAAAAAGAACAGCACGCGGTTGATAAAGCCTCCCCTTTTCTTTTTGGGAGCCTCTTCCTCCTCGTCCAGCTCATCATCGTCATAGTCTTCATATTTTTTCATAGTTCACGCCTCTCCCTCAAGCTGTACTATTCATACTAATACAGTTATATCACATAATAATTATTTTGTCAATAGAGATCAAAAAAATTGTCAATTTGTAACCAATAACATTATACCTCCGAAAAAAACTCAGTGCAATAACATAGGTCTTACATTGTGGGGAAAAATCTTACATTTCTGCAACATAACAGTTTCCAAAAAGTTGCGCCAACTATCACCATACATCCGTACAGCTTGCACAATGCAAACAAAACGGACAAAAAACGGACAAGGAGCCCCTCGTCCGTTTTGATAATGCATAATAAGTGTGTACTACCCGATAAAATTATCGCCGTCGAAATAGTCCTGAAAACAGAACAGGTACTCTCCCTTTACGACTCCTGCAAAGAATTCGTCAATACTGTCCGCAGCCTTCTCGCCGTCCTCGAACATCGGTTCACAGGCATATACCACGCTGCCGTCCTCTGTATTCACAGCATAGAATTCGTAGCCGTAATCCACAGAAAGCAGGAACGGAAAATGCCTGTCCCACCACTGATTGACCGCATTTAGTTCATCATCTCCGTCAGCGGCGTCTATGGAAATGCTTTTGTAATAGTCCCATGTTATCTCAGCGCTGTCAGGCGAAGTGTCGGAAAGGCTGCTGCCCAGAACAAGCCACGCGGTATAACCCGGATTTGATATCACTCTGTACTTCTTTATGATATCCTCAAACTCTCCCAGCTTTCCTCTGTACACCTCGGGAATATCATAGCTCTCGCCCTCGGCGCATTCTTCGATCCTCCAGCCGTGCTTTTCCGCCCATTCCAGAAACTTTTCAAAGCCGCTCACAGCATGTCCCTCCATAACAAAAAAATCATCCAAGCGCAAACCATCAAATGTTAACTATCAACTATCGGCTATTAACTGTCAACTATTCACTCTTCACTCTTCACTATTCACTTTTCACTCTTCACTAATCCAACTCATCCCATTCCGGGTACGCGGCCGTAGGTCTTGTAGCGCCTGTCGCTGTCAAGGCTGACTATCTTGACCTTGGCGTTGGCAGCCTCTGCGGAGGACTGCGTGGTAACGGAGGGACCGCCGCCCTGACAGCCGATTATCTGACCGCTGCCTATGTACATGGTAACGTGCTCGACAGTTCCGCCGCTGTCATAGTAGAACACCAGGTCGCCTGGCTGGAGCTCGCTTTCCGAGATAGGCGTGCAGTATCTGCACTGTCCGCGTGAATCCATGTAGTAGTCCATAAGTCCGAAATGCTCCAGCACACGGTAGGTGAAGTGGCTGCAGTCCAGACCGTAATAGCCCGAAGCGGGATAATTCCCGCACCACTGATAATATACGCCCAGATAAGTCTTTGCGTAATCAATGATATCGCTGCGGTTGCCCGAGAACACTTCCCTGCTGTAATCCACGGTGACCTCGGAGGAGCCGCCGCTGCTGTTCTGCTGTTCCTGCTGACGTCTGAGCTCTTCCTGCCGCTGACGTTCTCTTTCCTCGGCTTCCCTTCTTGCCTTTTCGGCAGCAATTCTTTCCTGCTCCTTGATGTCGTCTATCTTGTCCTGCAAAGCGGCGTTCTGACTGTCCAGCCAGTCGATATCGCTCTGAGCAAGCTGAGCGTCCGCCATGAGCGATTCGAGGGTCAGATTGGAAGCGTCGTATTCCTCGATAAGACCGTTCATCTCGCCCTGGAGGATATCCCTTTTCTCCATGGCATTTTCCTGCCGTATCTCCAGCTCCGCCTTCTGATTGTTCAGCTCATCGTTCTGAGCGTTGTACTCGTCCAGCTGATTGTTCAGATCATCAATCATATCGTCGTCATACCTGGCGATACGGTTGATAAGCTCGGTCCGTGCAAGAAGATCGTAAAAATCCTTTGCGCCGGTCAGGACCTCCGCCATGCCGTCGGAGCCCGAAATGTACATGGAACGGAGCCTTTCGCGGAAGGCTTCGATGTTCACGTCGATCTCCGCCTTCTGTTCGCCGATAACTGCTTCAAGGGCAGCGATATCCTCCTGCCGCTGAAGTATATCGGCTTCAAGGTCATCTATCTGCCCGTTGATAAGGTCGATGTTCTGCTGCTGGAGCTCCATCTTCTCGGAGAGAGCAGCAATATATTCCTTAGCGGAGCTTGACTGAGCCTCAAGCTCCTCCATTTGTCTGCGTTTTTCTTCGATAGCAGCCTGATTTGCGCTTATTTCCGCTTCAAGATCGGAAACGCTGTCCGCCAATACCCTGTCGCATTTTGCGTCCATGGCGGAAAGGCAGACCGCAGCCGACATCACTGCCGAGACTGCTCCCGCTAAAAATCTGTGCCTCACGGCGTTAACCTCCTAAATGTTGTTTTCCTGTAACTTTTGCTTTATCTCTTTTGCCATTATACCACATAATTCGCCGCTTGTCACTAACTAACCCTACAAAAAAAGATGAAAATTTCGTGAAAATCAGACAATCCACCAAAAATTTTACCGAATAAGTATCACAAAAATTGTATATACTAAAATAAGGGACCCAAAAGCAGAAAGGACGGATAGAATATGAGAGAATATCCCGAAAGCTTCATCAAAGCGCGCAGATATACCCTTTGCGCGGTAATGATACTCGGAGCGTCCGCAGCGGCGTCTGTGCTGACAGCAAAAACAGGCTTTTCCGAAACGGCGGAAAAAGCCGCTCTGCTGTCCATGAGCGTGCTTTACGGCTATAACGGACAAGCCGCTCCCGAGACCGAGCCCTCCGAGGATATAACACCGCAGAGCAGTCCCGAAACGGCGCAGATATATACATACACCGAATACGCCGTGGACGACAGTGCAATGATATCCGCAGGCTCGCCGCTGATGCCCTCCAGCGCCAATGAGGATATCTCCTCCGCATATCCCGAAGCGGCGGCGGACAGCTTTTCCGACGAGGATTATCTCCAAGGCGGAAAAATAATCCCCACCCTCTACGGCAGATATACGGGCGATGATTATATCGATCTCCCGAACGGCGGTCAGGTGAGAAATATCACCTCCATGGACAATTCCGAGCTGCTGACCCTTGCGGAGCAGCCCCCCGCCTTTGAGATAACCGCCGACGGCGAGCCCGAGGTGCTCATAATGCACACCCACACCACCGAGTGCTACGAGCCCTATGAGCGGGAATACTGCGACCTTAACCGCAGCAGCCGCGTTCTCGACAGCGAACAGAACATGACCGCCGTGGGAAACGAGATAGCCTATCAGCTGTATCAAAGCGGCATAGGAGTCATACACGACACCACCGTTCACGACTATCCCGACTATAACGGCTCCTATGACCGCAGCCGTGAGACGGTCATGAATATCCTCGAACAGTACCCCACGGTAAAGGTTGTGCTGGATATCCACCGCGACGCCATAGAAAAGGACGGCGACAGGATAGCTCCCCTCACCGAGATAGACGGCAGAAAGGCGGCGCAGGTGATGATAATCTGCGGCTGTGACGACGGAACAATGAACATGCCAAACTGCACCGACAATTTCAAGTTTGCCTGTGCTTTGCAGAGCCGCATTGAAAGCGACTATCCCACGCTGACCCGTCCCGTGCTGTTCGACTATCGTCATTATAATCAGGATCTGACCACGGGCTCTCTGCTGATAGAGGTAGGCGGACACGCCAATACTCTGGAGCAGGCGAAATATTCGGGACAGCTCATAGGCAAGTCGCTGGCGGAGCTTCTTCTTGATCTGAAAAAATAAAGGCAATACCGCACAAAGCTTTGTGCGGTGTTGCCTAAAGGAATGATGAAAATGAAAGTGCTTGATATGGATTCAAAGGAATTTATCCGCCGCGCAGTTTTTCTGGCAGTGATAATGGCAGTGCTTGCGGTGATAATGTTCATACTGTACGCCGTGGTGTACGAGCGGTGCTATAACATCATGAACGCCGACGAGATGATAGTTTTCCGCCTGTACGAAAAGGGCGGCGATATTTTCGTTGTATTTTTTAACAAGCTTTATAAATTATTCTGACATAAATTTATCAATTCGCTATTGCAATATCGGAAGATCTGTTATATAATAAAAATATCGTCAAAAACGACCAATGAAAAATGAAAAGGAATGACAAAATGAAGAATCTTCTGATAGCGGTAAACGGATTATTAATGGCGCTGGCGGACAGTGTTCCCGGAGTTTCGGGAGGAACTATCGCCTTTATCATGGGGATATACGATAAGTTCATATCCTCCCTGAGCGCATTGACGGGCAAGGACAACGCGGCGCGCAAGGACGCACTTATCTTCCTCATCAAGCTGGGAGTCGGCTGGGTGATAGGCTTTGCTGTGGCGGTAACGGTACTGGCTGCGCTCTTCACCGAGAAGATATACTGGGTATCCTCCCTGTTCATGGGATTTATCATCCTTTCGATACCCCTTGTGGTAAAGGAGGAAAAAGCCACTCTCTCGGAAAACTATGCAAAGGCGCTGTATGCCATTCCGGGGATAGTCCTTGTGGTGCTTATCACGCTGTTCAATCCCGTAGGCGGCGAAAGCGGACTTGACCTTTCCGCTCCCTCTGCGGCGGAGTATATTTTCCTGTTTGTCTGCGGAGCGATTGCGGTCTGCGCAATGGTACTCCCTGGGATATCGGGCTCGACTATAATGCTCATATTCGGGGTATACATGCCGATAATCACGGCGGTCAAAGACCTGCTGCACCTGAATTTCAGCGGCATCGGGATAATCATCGCCATGGGACTTGGCATCGTGGCGGGAGTAGTCCTCGTGATAAGGCTGATAAAGGCAGCCCTTGAAAAGCACCGCTGCGCCATGATGTATTTCATTCTGGGCATGATGGCAGGCTCGCTGTTTGCCATAGCAAAGGGTCCCGAAACGCTGGACGAACCACAGCCCGCCATGACCTTAGGGACATTCAATATCATCGCCTTCATCATCGGCGGAGCGATAATCGCAGGACTTCAGTTCTTCAAATACAAGACCGAGCAGAAGGCTTTGAAAGCAGACGAATAATAAAAACGGGTACGGAGCATGTGATGTTCCGCACCCGTATTTTATTAGTCCGATTCCGGGGGCTTTTTCTTATGTTCTCTTGTCTCGTTTGACAAAGGATTTCCATTCAGCGCATCACGGATATTATCATTGACAAGGTGAGTATATATCTCCGTTGTGGCAGTGCTCTGATGACCCAGCACCTCTTTGAGCACAAGAGGGTCTACCTTTCCGTACTGATACATAAGAGTAGCGGCGGTATGCCGAAGCTTATGAGTGGACAGTCCCCTGTGGTCCAGATTGCTTGCCTTAAGGGCATTTTCCACTATCTGCTGAACGCGGCGGCGGCTTATCCGTCTTCCGAATCTGCTGAGAAACAGCGCGTTTGGCTCCTCCTCCGATTCGGGACGGACAGCAAGATAATCGTTAATGGTATCGAGACAGGCATTGTTGATATGGAGGATACGTTCCTTGTTGCCCTTTCCGAGGATACGCATGGTGTTGTCGTTGAAGTCGATGTCTCTGATATTAAGCCCCACCAGCTCGGAAAGTCTCATGCCGCAGTTGATGAAAAGAGTGATAATGCAGTAATCGCGGACATAATCGTTGGAAGCGTCGTCGGGGACGTTTTCAAGGAGCTTTTTGCTGTCCTCAAGAGCAAGATATTTCGGCTTTGTCTTTCTAATAGAGGGCGTCTCGGTGAACTCCACGGGATTGTTGTCCGAGTGATAGGAGCGCAGCTTGTTATTGCACAGTGCCTTGTAAAAGCCTTTGAGAGCGGATATCTTTCTTGCTCTAGTGCGCTCGTTGTTCCGGCAGTCCAGCGCCTCAAAGTCGAGGAAATCGTATATCTGTCCTATGGTGACGTTTTTCACCCTTTCAAAGGGGATATCGCGTATGGGTATCTCGGAGAAGCTCATATCCTCGGGCAGGTCCTCGGCGGTGAATCTTATGTACCGCAGAAATATCCGCAGATCGCGGAAATAGGCTTCGACAGTCTTTTCGGAGCGGTTCCTGATAACGCGCAGATAGGTAAGATATTCCGACAGATAAGGCGGACAGTCCGCATAGTAATTATTTTTCTTCTGTTCCATTTTTTCGCCTTTCTATATGAATAGTGCCGAACAAATCTGAATTTATCCGGCACATCATTATCACTCAATTGACATAAGAATAGCTTCCTCAGACTTTTCGGGCTCGGAGCTTAAGATATAGTAAGCATACTTCCCCGAGGTGCCCACGATGGCATTCTTCGCCTTTTCCTGGTCGGCGGGATAGAATGCGTCGGTGTCCTGAGCCTTTTTGCGGCGTTCCTTAAGAGCGTCGGCGGCAGCGGAGGTGTCCTCCGCTTCGATGATGATAAGCTCGCTCATGTTAGCGCTCATGGGACACTGCATCACTATCAGATTAATATAGTTGGGGTCATTCTTGTCCAGCAGGAAATAATCCGCAATGATATTTTCATCGGTGACCTCGTCCATCATTGGCCATTCGCCCACAGCAAGGGCAGCCTGAGCCAGGTTGTTAAGAGGATTTACCGTTTCAACATTCTCCGCAGAGGTCTCCTGAGCGGTCTCGGAGGATACGGAGCTTTCGGTAACAGACTCGCTTGTCTGCATAGTCTCGGAAACGGTCTCCGATACAGACGATGAAGTCTCCGACTGAGCGGCATTATCCTGATTTTTCTTCCCGCAGCCCGTAAACATGCTCATAACGATAAGCACCGCCGCTGCGGCAGCAATTGTTCTTTTCATATTATGTTATCCTTTCTTTGCCTTCGCAAATTTTATTTTTACTATTATGCGCCTGATTCTCCTGATTATACTTTACACACATACAAGATCTCGTATAGCTTCTAATTTTTTCTCGCCTATGCCCTTAATATTGATAAGCTCGTCCACCGACTTGAATCCGCCGTTTGTTTCGCGGTATTCGATGATACGCCCCGCAATGACCTCGCCTATGCCGCTGAGGGTCATAAGCTCTTCAAGCCCTGCGGTGTTTATGTTTATGAGCCCGTCGGACTTCTCCTCATGAGCCGAAGCTTCCGCAGCCGTTTCCGCGGGAGCATATGCCCCCGAAACATAGATATGCTCTCTTATATCAGCAAGCTTTTTCCCGCCGATGCCGTTAACATTGAGAAGCTCGTCCACGGAGGAAAATCCCCCGTTTTCCGTACGATACTCTATGATCTTATCCGCAGTGGCTTCGCCTATTCCCTTAAGCTTCATAAGCTCTTCCCTGTCGGCGGTGTTGATGTCTATTCGCAGGATATCCTCCTCCGCGCTGACAGCCGCAGAGGTCTCCGCAGCTTCCGCTCTGCTCACCGCAGAGGACACTATCCCGGATATCTCCGGAATATCCACATCAGTTTCGGAAAAAGTCTCCGCAGCAGAGTCAGCGGAGACCTCGTTAATATTTATCACGGTGATATTAACGGTCTCTGCACTGATAAACACGCAGCCTTCAAGACTTTTCAGCACCTGTTCGCTTATGCCGTCGATATTTTTCAGTTCCTCCACCGAGGTGAATCCGCCGTTTTCATTCCGATAGGAAACTATCATCTCGGCGGCTTCTCTTGTCACGCCGTCTATCAAGGCTATCTCGTTTGCAGACGCGGCGTTCAGGTCGATAACGTCCGCCTGACGCGCAGTTGTCCCGGGAATTATCACATCATAGCCGTTTTCGGGATAGTCCTCGTCCGATACAGTAACGGCCGCAGGAGCGGAAGGCTCAAAGCTGTCCGCCCTTTTCTGCGCAAAGGCGCATATTCCCACAGCCGCCGCCACAGCAGCTGCAGTACAGAGCACCTTTACCCGCCTGTATTTATCGGACATAATAACTCCTCCAGACGCAGAATATTCCGGTGATGTCAGAATAATTCCGATATCGGACATTATCACAAAAATGTCGCATAAAAAGCATTATCTATAGGTTGCCTCTAAAAACCATAGTGCCTCAGATGCGCAGTCAGATTTTTCGTCAGATTGTATAGAAATTTCGCAGGCGGGCTGACGCCCGTCATTAGCCTGCGGGCAGAAAATTTCTGTGCAATATAACGGAAAATCTGCAAGCAGATGAGGTGCTAAGGCGACAGATGCTGGTTTTTAGAGGTGACCTATACTACTGACAATTATACATCATCCGACAGGGTTTGTCAAGCTGTGCGGAGCATTTCAACTTCATAAAAAAGGAACAAAGCCCTGCCGAAAACAAGTCTCCCACTGCTCACAGTTCTATTCACGGTGCCGCTTTCCGAAAAAGCCGTTCATTCATTTAGGAACAGCTTCATGGACATGTAGATAGACTTGTCCTCCTCGAAGCCGGAGCTTTTGTACAGAGGATACCCGCACTTCGTGGAGCGCAGCTCTATGTAGGACAGGTCCCAGCGTTTTCCGTCCTCCACAGCCATTCTGACAAGCTCCTTGCCGATTCCGCGTCGGCGGTATTCGGGCAGAACCAGTACGTTCATCAGCGTGCCTGTTTTTCCCGTGATGAACAGCGGGCTGGCGGGCTTGTTTATCAGCACGAAGAAAACGCAGCCAGCAGCCTTACCGTCCTCCTCGGCGAGATATACCACGATGTCGCGGTTGAGGTGCTCCTGAAAATATCCGGGTATCTGGCGGCGTATCTTATCGGCGATCTCCTGTTCAAGCTCGGGGTGAGTCTCGGTAAGATATTCCATTCTGAGCATGAGGATAGTTTCCATATCCGCAGGCTGAGCTTTTCTGTATGTGATCATGTTATCACTTTCCTTAGATCGTATTTGAATACTATTATACTATAATAAAGATATTATGTCAACTTATGCAGAATATACAAAAATCTCGTATAAATTCGCAGATATTTTGTGACAAAAAAATTCAAAATAATATTGACAATATCAATTGATTATGATATAATAATATCTGTTGACACGGGGTGTAGCTCAGTTTGGCTAGAGCGCTACCTTGGGGTGGTAGAGGCCGTGGGTTCAAGTCCCGTCACTCCGACCAACTTAAATAACCTCTCGAATGGCTGTAATGCGTCATTCGAGAGGTTATTTTCATATTAGATTTTGCGTCTTGGACAAATTATTGTCAAATCGGGACAAATCATGCCTGACGGCAATTTTTTCGTTGATATGGAGCATATCGACTATCTCGTCTGTTGCTCTTGCCTTTCTCTATTAATAACACTGATATTCCCCTGTGAAACAGTGAATTGTCGGGCAGAAGAACCTAATGTAAAAAACAAGGGCAACACCGCACAAAGCTTGTGCGGTGTTGCCTATACTATCCTCTCCACAGCCGACGGGATCTCCGTCACGCTGCCGACTGTAACTGTTGCTCTGTCAAGCTCTCCCTTTTTGCAGTAGCCGTAAAGACAGCCTATTGATCTGAGGGAGTGCTCAAAGGCAGTTTCAAGGTCTAAGAACCTGTCGCCGACTATGATAAATTCACCCTCATACTTTTTGCTTATCTCCGTAAAGATCTCCGGCTTTGACTTAAAACCGAAATCCTCGGTGCAGTAATAGCCGCTGTAATATCTGTCAAGACCATGGGCTTTTCTGTGAGCGTCCATGTAGTCGTGCATACAGTTACTGAGGAAAATCAGAGTGTGTCCTGCACTTTTCAGCTGTGCAAGTGCATTTTCCGCACCCTTATAAAGAACCGACTCTCCTCTTTCTATCATGCTCATCATTTCGTCGCCTATGATTTTTCCGCAGCGGTTCCGATACTCTTCGGCAAGCTCAGGCATAAAGCGTTCCCACATAGCCCTTGCGGAATATCCCAGATAACTGCTGACTTCCTCATATCCGTAATCGTGCAGCGGCGCAAGACCATTGTCCGTCAGATATTTGTACGCCACATAAAACGCAGGAACATATATTTTTGCACAGCTATGTATTGTGCCGTCGTAATCAAGAATATATCGTTTATCTCAGCGGCTGTAAGGCACACGCCGTTTACTGCAACGCTGTCACCGATCTTAAGGTCACTGAAGATCTTCTCGCCGCTTATAACAAGCCGTGTTTCCTTTGCACCCTTTTTCACTGCCGAAATGCTCCCGATCTCTTCAACTTTTATACCGCTTTGAATGATCGCCTCGGTACAGGGAGGCGTTTTAACGTAATGACAGCACGGCTCTAAGGTGACATAAATTTCTGCGCCGTGCATATCCTCCATACAGTTGTTTATAGCGTTTCGCTCAGCGTGAAATTCTCCGCAGCGGTGGTGATAGTCACGGCTGATAATTCTGCCGTCCTTAACGATCACCGCCCCCACCATAGGATTGGGAGATGTGAAACCCATTCCTTTCACCTCCTCGTCCAGGGCGATCTTCATATATTCTTCCTTAGTCACAAAGCGTTCCTCCGAAAATCAGAAAACGCCCCAATATATACGGAGCGTTCAAAAAATCCCTGAAAAATACTTTTCAGGGGGAATTTTCGTATTATCTTCTTTCATCCAGACTTTTACTGTCGGTAGGGAATCACACCCTGCCCCGAAGATTATTATTTTTAAGTTTATTGTATCACAGCTTTTCTGTTTGTCAAGAGGAAATTCTGATTTACTGCGGAGATCAATTTTTGTTTCTAAAATGAAGCTCAAAGCCAAAATATTGCAAATCATTAAAATCTTACAAATAGCGACAAATTTTCAAAAAATATTGACAAATTTGACAAAATATGATAAAATAATTATTAAAGGTATCGCATAAAATGGGGGGGCAAATCATATGAAATACAAAATTCTTGTCAACGGCGGAAATTCAGCTTTGTTAAGGGACTTTTTTGTAAATTCGGTCGGGTTTACATGTATGAGCACATCAGGCTTCTGGGCGGATATTTCTGCGCATTATGAGATGTTCGAACCTGACGCTTATATCTGCATTGCCGAATATGCCGATTCTCAGGTCATGTCACAGATCAAAAGGCTTAAATCAAATGTGATGTTCTGCTCGGTGCCGATAATTATGGTCACTAATGAGGACTGCTATGAGTTTTACACAAACGAAAATGAATACGAACATACGGTCGACATAATACTGTCAAGACCTATCAGCATAGCGGTGATCTGCGATAAAATAACCGCACTGCTCCGCAGCATTGAAGAGGAAAAGGAGCGTATCGCCAAGGAAGCGGAAGAGGCGGAACGTATCGCTCGGGAAACAGAGGAGGCGGAACGCATTGCACGTGAAGCAGAGGCGGCAAAGGTAGAGTCGCTGCCGAAAGAAGCTTCTGCCCATAAAAGAAAGCATATCGTTGTTGTTGATGATGATAAAAATATTTTGAAGCTGCTTAAGGCTGCACTTGAGGATAAATACGATGTTACGTCAATGGCAAGCGGAAAAATGGCTTTGAGATTTCTTGAAACAAAAACGCCCAATCTGATTTTCCTTGATTATGAGATGCCTGTCGAAAACGGACCCACGATTTTCAGAAAGATAAAAAAGATCGAAAGCGCTAAGGATATCCCTGTTGTTTTTCTTACAGGCATTGCTGAAAGGGAAAAGATCACGGAAGTGCTTTCGCTTAAGCCTCAGGGCTATCTTCTTAAGCCTATAAATATTGAAAGAGTGAACGAGACCATTAAATCTATGCTGGGGTAGGGGGTGAACCGCAATGATGAACACAGACGAGAAAATACATCTGACCGACCTGATACCTGTGGAAACCCTCCAGAAAATTCAGGATTCATTTTCAAGAATGGCAAGAATGGCGGCTCTGACCACAGATGAAAACGGTACTCCCATAACAGAGGGCTCAAACTTTTCCGAATTCTGTACCAATTATTGCCGCAAATCGCCTGTCGCTAAGGTGAGATGTGAAAAATGCGACCGTGACGGAGCGCTGAAGGCTTTGGAAACAGGAAGACCCGTTTCATATTTCTGCCATGCAAACCTTGTTGATTTTGCTGCTCCGATAATGCTTGGAGACCGTATGATAGGAAGCTTTATCGGCGGACAGGTCTTATCCGAAGAGCCCGATTATGATAAGATACGTGAGATAGCAAAGGAAATAGGCGTTGATGAGGAGGGTTTTGTTGAGGCTGCAAGGAAAACACAGATAGTTCCGAAGGCTGCCATAGAACGTTCAACAAACTTTATTTATGAGTTTTCGCAGATAATTTCCGATATGGCGTATAAATCCTACGAAACGATACGGCTGAGCAAGCTGGCGGCGTCGCAGAAATCGGATTTTCTTGCAAATATGAGCCATGAGATAAGAACGCCTATGAATGCGGTCCTCGGAATGGCTGAAATGGCTTTGCGTGAGGATATGTCGCCGCAGGCAAAGCAGTATATCAAGCAGATACGTTCTTCGGGAAAAAATCTGCTTGTAATAATCAACGACATCCTTGATTTTTCTAAGATCGAATCGGGAAAAATGAATATTGTGGAAGTGGTCTATGAACCGCTTTCTATCATTAATGACCTTGCAAATATCGTAAATACAAGAATAGGCTCAAAAAATCTTGAATTTACGATAGATTTTGATACAAATCTCCCTCATAAGCTGTACGGAGATAATGTGAGGATACACCAGATATTGCTGAATCTGATGAATAACGCCGTGAAGTTTACCGAACGGGGAGAAGTGCATCTGAAAGTAACATACTCGCAGCTGGACAGCGATAATATCATGCTTAAGGCGATCGTCAGGGATACGGGTATCGGTATAAAGAAACAGGACATGGGCAAGCTGTTCAAGTCCTTTCAGCAGGTAGACAGCAAGAGAAACAGGAATATCGAGGGCACAGGTCTCGGACTTGCTATCTCTCAGCAGCTTCTTAAGCTGATGAACGGAAAAATATCCTTTGAAAGCGAATATGAAAAGGGAACCACCTTCTATGTGGAGCTGCCGCAGAAGGTAGTCAGCTCTGAGCCGTCCATACCCCGCCCCGAAAACAGTGAAAAGGCTGTACTGATAATTGAAAATCAGTATGTTCTGGAGCAGATGTGCAGGGATCTTTCGGTGCTGGGCATAGAGTATTCCGACCTTGAGAAGGTGGGAGGTCTTAATTATGTCAGGGACGGATTTATAATTGCGGAAAAGCATCTTTTTAATGACAATATAAGAAAGGCTGTAATGGACAATCCCGATCTGAATTGTCTGCTGATATCGCCCTATGACAGCCCGAACGATATTAATCAGCGCCGTGTCAAGGTGCTGCATAAGCCTGTTTTTTCACTTGGGCTTTATTCCGCTCTGCATCTCGGAGCAGATGTGACACCGGAAGGTGATTTCGAAAATGATAATTTCATATATGGTTATCCCATATCAACAGCAGAATAATACCCTACAGGAGAAGTAACAAGAATAGAATTGATAAGTTTATCAAAAGTAAGATGGGGAATATTTCTACGATTAAATCTGTAACAAAACTCATCTAGATATGATTGTAAA
>JALEMR010000034.1 GCA_022768245.1 Oscillospiraceae bacterium | reverse complement strand
TGTGATAGATTTTTCAATCTCATCACCAGCTATCCCCGGGACAGTGAATACCGTTGAGCCACCCGACGGAGATTTCACCGTATCGAAAAGCTGAAACGACAACGGCTGATTTTTCAGATTCTGCCTTATAATGTCAATGGTGTTGCTTTTCAGGGCTACATATCCCTGATTGGTAGTTATTGCGTTTTCGGACATGATTACATTCTTCCTTTCATTGTTAATTGATTCGACCTTGCTGTTCAGATGATTTTTGAGCTGTTCCGATGTCATGGGCTACACCGCCTTTACCGAAAACCTGCGGTATGAGATCTTGTTAGCATATTTTTGGTATAACGCCGGGTGCTCGGCTTTCAGAGTTTTAGTATCAAGTCGTTCCTGTGACATGCTTTTCCATGATATAACTCTGCTGCCCGATGTGCCGATCTCGTTGTTTCCAAGCATCTCCTTTAACAGATTCTCTGCCTTCTGCTTTCGTTCGGTCATTTCAGCAAGCTGTTCACAGGCTTTGTCGTACTCGCTGATTATTTCAGCGGCATTATCCGGTAGAGCTATCTGCGACTTCGGAACACTATTGGGAAATCTGTCGGCAAGAAACCTTTCAGACGCTTCCGAACCGTCAATAGGCGGCGGAGTATCATTTGTGATATGCTCCCAGAAATCGGCTTCCAGACTGATAAGCATAGCTATCATCTCATCATCACGCTCAATGAATTTCCATTTGAATGTGTTCCCGCCGATAAGTACGGAGATGTAAGTTCCTTTGTAACCTGTTACCGCCATATAGTGCTGAATCTGCAGCATATACTCCGCAGGAATGAAATCCTCCCATTCGCCTGCCTTGTAAGCTGAAGCTGTCTTTGCTTCAAATACGCAGGTTCCCAGATCAGGGTGTTCGCATATGCCGTCAAGGTTTGCCATCATGAAGGGATTATCCTCGCTTTGTAGAAGCTGTTTTACCGTCCTGACTTCAATACCTGTGCGCTTGGTAAATTCTGTGCGTACCATGGGTTCAAGCTGAGTTCCCCAGTATGCGGCTTCTCCCGCCTGCTGATATGGCAGACGATTGGTTTTCTCCATCCACAGCTCAACGGGTGACTTGTACTTGTTGATACCGCACACAACCGAAGCATCGGAACCGCCTATCCCCGACTTCCTGTATTCAAGCCACTCGGCATATGACAGATTTTCGGTATTGACTACTACTCTTGCCATTTAAACGACCTCCATTTCAGTTAGGCGGATATGACCATTTCATACGCCTTGTCGATAAGACTGTTTCCCTCAATAGTTCGGGCGAACATATTCTCACGATAGCCTGATGTTTCACGAAGCGGCTTTGCATGAGTGGCGAAATCTGAAACGGCATTGATGAAGCGATAGCCTGTCTTGCCCACATATCTTAGGTCGGGAGCATCGAAATACCTGTGCTTCATATCCTCACGTATACGGGTTATATTCCGTCTGTGAATATCTGTCGGCTCATCGTCCATGGGAAGCAGCATATCGATAAGCTCAATGACCTTTGAATCGGTCAGCTTTATCCTGTTGAGCCTGTGGACTTCCATTTCCAGACTGCTCATGTACTTCTCTGCCAGAAACAGCGTGTTATAAGCTTCGTCCATACGGCTTGCAAGCTCGCCCACATGAACCGTTGACCAGACCCGCTTGGCATTCTCCAGTGCAATGTTCAGAGTGTTCTGACAAACCACACGCACAGGCGTCATAGCCACCTTGATAGAGCCGCTGCCGTCATGAGAATTACTGAACACGAGGTAAGGCTCGATTTGCTCGTCCTCAATGATGTACTTGTCGGGCAGCTTGGCAAGAAGCCATATTTTCTTCCCGTCCTGCAGAGAGCCTGCTGTTTCATAACGAACGCCTTCATTCAGCAGAGTATCGGTGAATGCGAAGGCTTCCGAATTCTGCACGACTTTGTATCTGTCCGTCACCACTCCGAGGACTTTGCTGTCAATATCGCGAATATTCGCCTTAAATCCGTGGATAGGCTCATTGTCTGCGGTCATGATAGGCTTCTGAATGACCTTCCAGTCAAGCCCCGACTTTTCAAGAGCCGCCTTAGAATCAAGAGCTTCTTCAACGCAGATACCAAGACCATGCCAAGGCGCTTCTCTCACATAAAACATACTTTCAACATTTGCCGGCATAAGAACATCTCCTATTCGATTTTGGTTTCTTGTTTCGATTTTCCGCAGATAAAAACACAGAGCCTCCCGATTGGGAGACCCTGTGTTCATAGTATTAAGATGTATCTGCGTAATGATCGTCCGGGTATTCTTCAAGCATTTCGGTATCGCCGTCCTGGAATTGCTCAATAGCTTTCACTACCGCGTAGGCAATTGTCAGTGATAGCAGCACTGCTTCGAAGATTCTTTTTTGGGACATTACAATCACTCCTTTCATTTACATAGATAGAATATATAAATGAAAGAGGAAGCGATTCGATATTTGGTTCAAATCTTATTAAAGTCTTGATTTTCACGAAAAATCGTGATATAATATAATCAGCAAGGCACGAAAGGAGCTGAAAACCGATGCAGACCTATGAAGCAGACATGATCGACCTGACAAGCAGCGGAGAAAACACTCCCGATCTTGACAGCTGCTGTAAAAAGATAATGTCGTCAAAGCTAATTATTGCCAAGCTGCTGCAGGCCGTGGTTCCCGAATACACCGACAGCGAACCCGGGGATATCGTCAATATGATAAATAACGTGTCTGTGTCGGAGACTCCCGTTGATGCGGATATTGCTTCGGTCATACAGAGTGAATCGACCGAGGACAGCTCCATAATGGAAGGAAAAAGGATATACGACATCAAGTTCACTGCCCGCACTCCCCAGGATAGGCAGATCGCTCTGATAATCAATCTGGAGATACAGAACAACTTCAATGCAGGATATCCGCTTATCAAGCGTGCTGAGTACTATTGTGCAAGGCTCATTTCGGGACAGCTCAATACAATATTTACGGGCTCTCACTATGAAAAGATAGAAAAGGTGTATTCTATCTGGATATGCACTTCTCCCGATGAGAAACACAGAAACACTATTTCTCTCTACAAAATGAACAGATATGACCTTGCGGGTAAATACATAGATACCAAGCAGGACATTCTTGATTATGACCTTATGAATGTAATAATGGTATGCTTAGGAGATTCTCATACAAATGAGTGCAGAGGAATAATCCGAATGCTGCATTCTCTGCTTGTAGCGGAGCTCCCCGCATCCGAAAAGAAGAGAATAGTTCACGAAGAATACGGCATTCCCATAAACAAGGAATTTGACAAGGAGGTCGATGTTATGTGCAACATCAGTTCGCTCTATATTAACAGGGGTATTGAAAGAGGCATGGAAAAAGGTGCTCTCAAAGAAAAAATGAGTGTGATATTAGAAATGTTTAAGAAAGACATTCCTGTTCAGACTATTGCCGATGTTTTTCATCTTTCCGTTGAAGAAACGGAGAAAATCATCAGTGACAACACATAAAAACAATTGTATGCGATTAGATCCCGGTACTGCGGCATTGTGGTATCGGGATTTTTTTATCGTAAATACCATTCAGACGATTGAAAATGAGTTCCGAAAAAATATTTTTTTCAGAATCCGTTTATATATCATTTTCCCAAAAGTTGTGCTATAATGAATACAGAAAGGAGGATAATCCCCATGAATAATGAATATACGCCCGATAAGGCTTTTGATTATGATGAAGATTTCGAATACGAAGACGATGAAGATCTCGACGACTTCGATGATGATTTAGAAGATGACGAAACCGAGTCATTTGATGTCTGCATGAAAAAGCATAACACCAGTATACATAAGCTGAGGGCAGACTATAAAAAATTCTCGGAATGGTATAACGGTATGTTGTCAGAGATAGGCTGTACTATTAATAAAAAGCCCGTTGTATGCAGGGCACTTGCGCAGTACATTGATTCGATAGGCTGCAGCGAGGACACTGCGAAATTGTGGGCTGTATGTATGTCAGATCATTCGGATTTTATTTTCGATGACGATTCGGAACCGTTTGATGAAGAATATGTGCTTTACAACTTTATGCTGCTTTCCGACTGCGTGGAAGATTTGATGCTACGGCTGAAAAAGGAAAAATACTATCGGAAAACCTTCCTTAGCCTTTCGGAAAATATCACCTTCTGCGACAAGCCTTGCATAGATATTGACCTCTCGCATTTTTACAACACCTTCTATGAGGAAAGCGACCCCGAAAAGGACTTTATCATGGACAATCTGAGCTATGTCACCGAAAAGGTCATTCGCTCTCCCGAGCTTTCACAGATAATGCCTGTGGTGTTCACTGCGCTTTTCATACGCTATCCGAAAAAGATGTATGAAACTCAAGGGTTTGAGCCTAACTTTAAAAAGCTGCTTCGGCATATAGATTATAATATCGAAAGTGACAACGGCAAGAATATCGATAATTTTTACAGACAGCTGAATATGTACAATACTTTCCGCACCTATTTCAGCTGCTGTGATCCTATGCTCTGCGACGCAGGCTTTGCCGCAATATCAAACATCACCTCCTGCGAGATGATAATGTGGGAGGATTATCCCGAAATGATCATTCCCATACGTGACGAATTCAGCTATAGATATTTTGAATGTTTCCCCGGCGGATATATGGAAAACCCGTTTTTCACATCTTCAAAGGTCAGTCTGCGTAAGCTTGAAAGCTTTGAATCCCACGATGAACAGATGCCGCCGAAATGTCAGATCATTGCCAATGCGGACAGATACATCAGGGAACATAAGGATATTTCCGAACGCTATTATCAGCTTATCTGCGAGAGCGAGACCGATAAGTGTCTGCCGCTGGTAACTGAGGTGATCAACAATTCGGAGATACAGCAGGATTATATCTCTCCCAAAATTGTTGCCTATGCTTATACAAGCATAATGACCTGTATCATGAACAATATCAGCGAGATCATCAAGGGAGAAATGCTTGACGCCGCCGATAAAATAAAGGAGTGGTATTACAATGAGCTTACATAACGATGAATTAAGTCACGATGAGATCGAAGATATAGTCCGGGAGCTTATGGGCGAGGATTATATCCCGCCAGATGAAAGCTGTTCCGACGATTATTGCGACGACATTCCCTGCGGCGATATGCTCGACGAATTTGTTTCCATGCGTGATGAATACAATGAGCTTTTCACGCAGGATATGGAGGATATCCGCAGCGAATTCAGAAAGCTTTGCAGGGATTATGACGAGTATGTGCAGAGCTTCGGCGCAGAGGCTGAAAATGATCCCGAATTTATCCGCAACGGCATTGCCATGAATAATGTCAAGATATTTATGGGAATGCTAAACGGCTTTGACAGCAGTATCAGAGGATTTCTTAATGCTGCCGCGGCTGCTGCGGACTGCACCCTGCCCGAAGAAAAAGAATAAATACCCATCTGAAGCTCACTTGTTATCGATATATACGTTTCAACCGAAATATCGAAAAGTATATACCGAAAATATAAATATGGAGGAAACCAAAATGACCGAAGAAAGACTTTTTGACAAGCTGGACGAGCTTAAAGCCAACATTGAAAATTCAGAGATGAGTGAAAAGGACAAGGTCACTCTTCTGAAAAACATTCAGAACCTGAGAAATCAGAAGGTGAATATCCTGATAACAGGTGCCACGGGCTGCGGAAAAAGCTCCACTATCAACGCTCTTTTTGAAAAGGAGATCGCAAAGGTGGGCGTAACTCCCGACCCCGAAACCATGACTATCGAGAAGTATGAGTATGATAATCTTATCCTCTGGGACAGTCCCGGTCTGGGTGACGGCAAGGAAAATGATGTGCGTCATTCAAAGAATATCATCAAAAAGCTCACCGAAACAGATGCCGACGGAAATGCTCTTATCGACCTTGTACTTGTTATCATAGACGGAAGCTCCCGTGATCTGGGAACCTCGTATCAGCTTATCAATGAGGTCATTATCCCCACAATGGGCAAGGATAAATCGAGCAGAATACTTGTTGCGATAAATCAGTGCGACATCGCCATGAAGGGCAGACACTGGGATCACGAAAACAACAGACCCGAGCCTGCGCTTACCGAGTTTCTTGATATGAAGGTAAAGTCGGTACATGACAGAATTAAGGAAGCGACAGGCGTTGATATTACACCTATCTATTATTGTGCGGGCTACAAGGACGGCGATGAAGTCCAGCGTCCCTACAATCTGTCAAAGCTGATGCTTTTCATCATCGAGCATTCGCCTAAGGAAAAGCGCCTTGTTTATGCTCAGAATATGTCGAAAGACCCCGATGTATGGAGAGATAACGACGAGATCAGAGATTATCACAAGCAGATCAGGAATTCATTTGCCGAAACCTTCCAGAGCAGCTTAAGCAAGGGCGTGGAAACAGGCTCCGAGATCGGAGAGGCATTACTCGGAACACCCGGAAGGGTAATTGGAGGACTTATCGGCGGAGCAGTCGGTGCACTGGGAGGTCTTGTCAGCGGTATCTTAGGAAGCTTTGGCGGCTGGTTCTGATGAAGTCACAGAGGAACGCCGCTTGGCTGATAAGCCGGCGTTCCTCTGAAATATAGGTGATATAATGAATAAAAATTACAGAAACGGTGAGATCGACGAAAAGCTCAGAAACGCAGAATTCCGTCCCCTTGACGTTATGGTGACGGGCTGCACAGGCGCGGGAAAATCAACGACTCTGAATTCTCTTTTTGAGAAGAACGTTGCGGGAGTAGGTCACGGTGCAGACCCGTTTACAATGACTGTAACGTCCTATCGCTTTACCGATAATATCCGCCTGTGGGACACTCCGGGACTGGGCGACGGCGTTGAGATCGACCGCAGACACGAAAAAAAGCTTATAGACTGCTTATGGAAAACCTGCGTTATGGACGGCAAAAGATACGGTCTTATAGACCTCGTGCTTGTCATCGCGGACGGTTCGGTGCGTGACCTGGGAACGGCGTATCATCTTATCAAGGATATCATCGTGCCGAATATTCAGCGGGACAGGATACTTGTTGCAATAAATCAGGCTGATATGGCAATGAAGGGTCATCATTTTGACTATGACACCCGCATGCCCGATGCGACACTGAAAAGCTTTCTGGAGGAGCAGGCCGTTTCGGTACAGCGGCGCATACATGAAGCCACGGGCGTAAAAATAATCAAGCCTGTTTATTATTCCGCAGAATATAATTACAACATTGATAAGTTCTATGATCTTATCGTAGACAATATACCAAACGAAAGACGACCACTTGAGTTTTAAAGGAGAATAGCTATGGAAGAAAGAATTTATGGAACAAGTCAGCAGTACAGTGAATATTACCGAGCAAGAAATATGAGCGACAATAACACAAAGGGTCAGGCAATGAAAAGGCTTGCCGAAAGCGGTTTTGCTCCTGCCGAATACTGGATGGCAACGGCATATCTTAACGATTGTGCCAAAAGATACGGCTTTAGATCGGACACATCAATGGATTTCAGCGATCAACCCTTCGCCCGCACTCCCGATTATGTTACGGGAGTAAAATGGGCAAAAAGAGCCGCAGATCATAAATATGTGTATGCATATAAGGAGCTTGGGGCTGCTTATAAGATAGGCAAAGGTGTCATACAGAATTACAGTGAAGCTCTGAAATGGTATTTTAAGGCTGTCGATGAATATGAATATGTCGATGAGGATATAGAGGACAAAACAGCTATCCTTGCCGATTTTCTTGCATTTGTAAGCAATGTTTACTGCGATATGAGGGATTTTGAAAATGCAAGAAAATATTCAAAGCTGGCTATAAAGACCTACCCCGACAGCGACCTTGCACAGCTCAGCGTAGGATACATTGATATTGCAATGGGACGCAGATAAGCATGATATATGATAGGAGGAACAAATATGTTATCGGTAACTGTACGTGAGGACAAGGCTATATGCGCATTCTGCAAAAACTGGTATGACCCGCTGAATCAGTACATTCAACCCAGATTCCCGCAGAATAACATCTGGTATTATGACAGCAGTGCGAAATGCAAATGCCTGGTAAACGGCATGATGCGCATGGGAAACAACGGCAGCTGCTGCAGGCATTTTGAGTGTAAGGTGCCCATAAAGTAAAATCAGAACTGACAGCAATCCAAAAATTCGTACTGCAGAAACCGCAGTACGAATTTTTTGTGTATGAAAAATAAACTGTGTAAATGCGACGATCGCCAAAATTCTGTCAGTACAAAATTTCAGTAAAACAGGACAATACGTATGAGCTACCCAACGCAGTCTGTGAGATATAGGATTAAAGCAGTGGCAGAATGACACTGCTTTAATAATCACAAGGCAGAATGATTCGATACAACGTAGTATCGACGTTTCAGTTATAATAACATGATCAGGCTCTGATTTTCTCTGCTGCGGGCAGAGTTTATAAAAGTATTCATAAACATTGCAAAATGGTCTTGCAAAAAAAATCAAAATGCAGTATAATGAACATGGTACATTATGTAATGAGGGAAGTGAGAAAATGACATATATCCTTATGAACAAAGATACCCCCTGGCTCCTGTTTAGCTGTAAGCGTGATGAATTTGATGAAGTTCAGCTTAGCGAGCTTAAATGGTTCACTGACCTCAGACCTCTTGGATATATTGATCTTTTCAGCTTCCTTGACCGGCGAAAGGCTCCCAAGCATCGAAAGCACATCGAACAGCTGCTTGAAAGATACGACTGTACTGATATTGACGGATTTATTCGGGTTACTCATGCGGTTTCTCTCAACGATACCTTTTGGGTAAAGGAAGAGGACAGCGGCCTTAAATGGGCAGATGTTTCCCTTTACAGTAATTCCTTTGATGAAATGATAGCAAATGCTGCATTCGACGGAGCAATGAGTGATACCGAGCTTTCGTCGACTTCGCCCGAATTTGGCACTGACGGTTCATATGCTAAATGCTGGATAAGGGAAAATGACGGAATATACCTCTGCAAAAGCGGAAGTGACACATTTGAACTTGAACCGTCATCTGAATATTTTGCCTTACAGCTTGCGGAGATCTTATGCAATGATTACGTAATATATGATATGGACTACCTTCACGGCAAGCTTGTGAGCAAATGCCGACTTTTCACAGATGAGCATTACGGACTTGTCAAAGCAGGACGAGTAGTTACCGGAAGCCGTTCTATTGCTTCACTGCTGGAATATTTTGAGAAAATCGGCAGCGGTGACGCTTTTAGGCGTATGTGCATATTTGATGCTCTTATCCTCAATATTGACAGGCATCTCGGCAATTTTGGCGTGCTGGCTGACAATGAAACTATGGAAGTCATAAGAATGGCTCCTGTGTTTGATAATAATCGTTCTCTCTACTTTGATCTGGATAATGATCAGCTTAAAAATATCGATTGGTACCTGAAAAAAATCAGACCGTCGATCGGTTCCGATTTCATAGCTACTGCACGAGGACTTCTGACCGATGATATCCGTCGGGAACTTAAAAATCTCAGCGGATTCAGATTTACACAGCATCCCGAAATAACTGTTGACGGGGAGCGTCTTGACCTTCTCAGCGGGATAGTCAACAGACAGATCGGCATTATTCTGGAATAAAGATGACATTATCCCTATGATTTGATCGTTATTATAATAATATGACCCTCTGCTAATCGGCAGAGGGTTTCTGTGCAATTTATTAAGGATATTGGAGCCGACGGAAGCTATTCCCGCAAGCCTCAAGGTCAATCCACGCTGACGCTTATCCCGCCTTTTCTCTCCGACGGCTGTATCATTACGGTTACTCTGTTTCCGGGATTCCACTCAAACTGATAGGATTCGCCCGAATGCTGACCTATCAGATTTTTCCATGACACATCAAGTGTGACTGAGGGATCGCATGGTCCTCTTCCTATCCAGCATATTACCGCATCGGGATCGGCAGCTAAGGAAGCTCCTGTCTCCACATTGCTCAGGATCACGGGATTTCCGTCGCAGATCACAGCCACATATGGATTTGCTCCTCTTGCTGTGAGTGTTGTCGTTGCAAGTCCTTTCTGTGAAAGAACACCTACTCCTATGAATCTGACACTGTAGTCACAGTCGGAAGTAAATGCCAGGATATTTTCCGACTCCACCGATATGGTCTCGCCCGGTTCAAGCTTGTACACTACAACGTGCTGACCGTAGTTGGCATAATATGTAACTGAATCGCCGTTGAGGCTGATCTTCATAAGAGGGATATTCTCACCCGTCACTCTTCTCACGAGCTGACCCATCAGTGCAGCACCCAGATTCTGCTGAGGACCCAGCAGGACCTTTTCAAATGAGTAATTCTTCTGTCCCATGCATTCTCCTGCGATAAACGCACCCTGCTTTACAAACAGGGAATCAACGCCCTTACAGGTCACTCTGAGCGTAAGCTCATTTACTACATCAAATGTAAGCATTTTCATTTCCTCCAAATTATACTACTTCTATTCCGTAAAAATTGCATAATCCTTCAAGATCACGGGCAATACCGTTGCCTATAGCATTGAATTTCCATTGCTCCTTGTTCTTGTATATCTCACCGAGCATCATTGATGTGACGTTACTGTAATAATCGGTCAGACAGAAGCTCAGCAGTTCACTGCCGGACCTATCGGTGATCTTCAGGTAAACATCACTCATCATACCGAAATTCAAAGCTTTTTTTAACGCTTCCGCTGCCGTCTGATATGCCTGTAAGAAAGTTGTCAAAATACTCTGTGACGTATTCCTCATGAAGAAGATCGTATAATTCCTCGCATTCTGAATCGAGCTCCGAAAAGCCCATGCGAAACTCAAAAGCCTCTTCGTCATCTCCGTCAAGGGCGGCTATCAAAGTGCCCTCTTCGCCGTCAATTACCCAGCGGATCTCTTCGCAATTATAGGATATTTCTTCAAGCTCGGTGCATATGCTTTCAAGATTGAATTCGGCGAGTATAGCTTTCTTATAGCGGAGCTGCTTAGCCTTTTCCTGCTTTGTCATTTTCATTCACACCACCTTCCAACAGCTCCGGAGTATCAAACACATTCCCAACGATCTCAAAGTCAATACCGACAAGGCAATTAAGTGTAGAGGTATGGAAAGCCAGGGATTCCGGCAGCATATTAATTCCAAATGCGGAGATCTCATGGCGCCATACAATAACTCCGTAGTACTCCTTGTCATCGAACATACGCAGCTTTCCTCGGACTATATCGCCGCAGAAGAGACGGATCCCATTAATGTCCGTTTTCCCGGTAAAAAGCCCGACTGTTTCGGGAATGACCTTTGCGCTGAATCCCTGTTTAAAGTCATGGATAAGTACATCATCGTCCTTATGAAAAAGATCGCCCACGATCCGGGCGTTATTGTCCCGCCGCTTACCGCGGAATAATGGTTCAAACATTTTTCTCTCCTTTCTTCTCAGCCGAATCAATATATTTCATCAGCACGGTTATCAGCTTAGTCCCGTCCTTCATATCAAGCTTTGCAAAGGGCTCTGCGATCCCGGACAGCTTTTTATTTACCTTGCGTATCACCCCGCAGAGCCGTTCGGCAACGTCCGCCGAGGACGGTTCCCGATCGCGGCTTGCCAGATCGTACATCAGAGCAAATGCTTTTCTGCACTGTGCCTGACTCATGCCCGATGTTTCGTACGTCTTGCTTGTATTGTCCGTGGTCGGGCGGCTGTGTCCTGCCTTTCTGCGGATAAGCTCGTTATTCAGGGCGGTGAGCTCGCTTCGGTCCAGATTTTTCAGGCTGTCCTCTCCCGTGACCGCCTTGCAGAGTAAATGCAGCTCGTCGCTGTTCATTCCCAGTTCCCGGGCAGATGCCCATATTCCTTTCAGACTGCTCATAATATCACTCCTTCCAATCAAGGGCGGCATGATGACCATTGCCGCCCCGTTTGTTTCTTATGCGATGTTAAATCTCTTGCTTACCAATTCGGTCAGATACTTGTCGTAAATATCCGGGCGTTCAGAATGAAGCCTTTTGCTGTCTATCGCCGCCCGCGAAACGTCCTTGTATGTGACCTTGAATACATCGACCTCATACTCGTCAAGATCATGTGCGGTCATCACGTCAACAATAGCATTCTTGCACTGTTCAAGCTCGTCTTCAATAGCCTTTTTTGAGCTCTGGAGCGACTTGTATGCACGGATCTTCTCCAGCATTTCTTTGTGATTGATCTTCTTGGTCTTAGCCTTTGCCATAATAAATACCTCCATGTATAAGTATAATTTTGTTACCCGACTCTGCGTTTACACGGGCTGGTCACCGTTCCGATACCTCGGAGCCGCATTAGGGCGGGAGCGGTCAGGCTCCCTTTTTCATTTCCGCTTTTATCTCGGAAATGTCAATGCCCGAAAGGTCAAGCTCCATGTGCTTTGCCATGGCAACAAGCCCTTTAAATGTGTAATTACCGTTGTCATAGGCATTACCGAAGAGGTTTACCGCTCCCCGGAGCCCCTGCTCAGACTGCGCTACTCTCCACAGAAAATCTGTTTCCGCAGCCATTTCCGTTTTCTGCAGGATAGGGAATAGCAGTTCTATGTCATGCCGCTGTATCTGTTTCGTGCCGTATACAAGCTTCTGCTTTGTTCTGTTCGCTATCTGTGCGAATTCGGCTTTCTGCTTCGCACCCAGACGTCTGACTGTTTCGGGGTTTCCAATAAACACAATTCCCAAGGTCTGACCTTCGTCCGAAAACGCGTCCGCGAATGAGCGGAGCATTTCTATCGGCTTGTATGGTAAATGCTGTGCCTCGTCGAAGATTATCACCATTCCGTCCGAGAGCTTCTCCCGTATCGCCAGCCACATATCGTCCAGCTGTCTTTCCGGACGGGCGCCGAGCTTTGAGCAAAGCATTTTTAATATGCTTTTCATGGACGTTAAACAGGGATTTAAGGATATGTAAATGCTGTTCGTGGGATTGTCCGCAGCGTATTTCTTAGCTGCTTTGGTCTTACCTATGCCTGCGTCGCCGCTGAATATCGCAAGACCGCCCTTTATATGGCATAACCTTATGGTGTCATAAACCTTTGAGGATATGAAGGTCTCGGCATACTCTACTTCCTGATATGTTTCGCCGAAATCCTCTTTCAGCAGAAAGTAGTTTTCTATCTTCTTGATGACGCTGCCAACATCTGCGGCATATTTGCCGCTCTTGATCTGGGAAAGCGCCGAGCCCGATATTCCTATCAGCTTTCCGGCTGCTTCCTGTGAAATACCACGGTTCTTCTTTAGCTCCTCCACCTTTTCAAGGGCTCTGTCAATGCGTTCCTGTTCCATATATTTCATCCTTTCATCATTCAAATTCTATCTTGCCACGAAGCCTCTTTGCGGCACGTTCCGCCATAAGCTTCATATCAATTTCTTCTGCGCCCACCGCTTTCCTGCTGTCGGTAAGCTCGGGAGCGGTCATATTCTCAATTTCCGGAGCATCAAAGTTGACGTCTCCGATCTTGCGATGGGCTTCCATCACTGCCAGAGCAAGCGCATCTATCTGCATATCGCCCGTCAGCTCCTTGCCGTATCCCTTGATAGCTCTGATCTGCCGTGCGATCAGCCGCTGCCTGTCGGCAATGTCCTCGCCGTTTACGGTGATGTAGTCCACAAATACGGATTTGTCAAGCGTCCAATCGGCTATGTACTTATCAGATCGGTCGTAGATCTTTACGGTCTCCAAGTCCGAAGGATCGTACCGTACATAAACCTCCTGCCCGACATATTTCCAGTTGTCCATTCCGCAGTTATAGTAGAGCTTCTCACCGCTGATAGTGATGTATACGCCGTTCTCCTTTACTGTCTGGTACCGTGTATTCCTCATCAGCAGCAGATTCAGTGTGCTTTCATCGCACCGGGTCAATGTCCTGCGGCTGATGGATTTGCACCACGCCTCAGCCCTCGACATTCCTTTGAACTGCGGTTCACAGCCGCCGTATGGGCTTCCGTTATATCCGTCGAGGAGTATGTCCAGCTGTTCGCGGAGCTGCATATCCCACGGAATAACGCCGTGTTTCAGCTGCCATTTTAGCGATTCGGGACGTTCTACAACATTTCCGCCCGTAAATGTGGCTATGCAGCGGGAAATGGTGTTTTTCAATGTCAAAAACATTCTTTCAATAGGCTTTGCACGTCCGTTGCAAACGAGAGCATTAACCATTTTGATACCGAGCCTGTCGAGGATAGTCGGAGGATTGACTATATCCGCCTGCGACTTGCGGCTTCGGTGTCCCTTTCCGCCGATGTCGTGGGTCAGGAACTCGGTACCGTTGTCCACGTAAAGTATCTTAGGCACTCCGCAGCGCATGATAGCATGCCGCAGGGCAAGCACCGTAGACTGGGAACAGGGATTTTCCGTGATGTTCCAGCCCACAAGAGCGCCCGTCTTGGCGTCCAGTATGCCCGTGATGTACATTCTGTGCAGCCGTTCGCCGTCCTCGGTGCGGGTCATGAAGTCGAATGTGTGGTTATCTGCCACCCAGACGTCGTTAGCTTCAATGTCATCATATAGGCGGATAATATAGGGCAGGCATTCATCACGGCATGCTTTTTCACCCTTGCGGAAGAACTTCACCACAGCTTCGGGGAGCTTCTCCGCTTCCCGTCGAAAGGTTCGTTCCGACGGAAGAGCCGCAAGGAGATCGGGACGATTTTCCAGTGCCCACTCTCTCATCAGTCGGTAGCAGTCGGAGATCGGCAGTTCCCTGTCGCATAGGTAAAGGTCATTAAACACCTTTTGAAGCACCTCGGGAATGCTGTTATAGTCCCTGTTGTGACCGCCTCTGCATTCTGTCAGCCCTTCAAGGTCTCCCGCCTTGTAATATCTATACTTTCGGTATAGGATATCCCTGCTGACCTTGATATTCAGCACCGCCAGCTCATTCTTCCGCAGCCGCTTGACCTCTTCCACGTAGACCATATCGCCTGTTTCCTTGCTGTCGTACTCTTCGCGGCGGATACGCCACTCCTTGATTATCTCCGTCCATAGAGTGATCTGGGCTCGTTCCGTCTCGTTGAAGCTGCCGAATTCTCTCGGAGCACGTTTTTTCTGTACTGTTACCGCCACAGCCGTAGGCTTAGCGGGAAGTATTGCCGTGCTTTCGCCCTTGACCTTTGCATAGTAGCTCTGCCGGAGCTCCGGCGATAACGCTGAAAGGGGAATCAAATACTTCGGTCTCCCTTTATCGTTGATGGTCTTATCTGCCGAGAGCTTGCCGTCCTGAGCAATCTTTTTAACATATCGTTCGGAGCAGCCTTTAAGCTCGGCATATTCTTTGACTGTCAGATACTCCATATCCGTCCCCCTTTCTTTTGTATAATCTGCTGATTTTTATGTAAGCCATTGAAAATTATCCAAAACTCTGATATACTATTTATCGGAGCTTTGAACGCAGTTGGGTTTGAATTCCTCAAGGAATTCTTCTGTTTCGGTCAGGAGCGTAAGAATGGTCGCTACATTCTTCCTGACCTGTTCGGGCTCTTTTTTTACGTCCGCGTTCATGGTGACTTCGCAAAGAGCCTTCCCGGCACCCACTGCATGAAAGATCATCTCGCAGCGGAATTCCGTGATCGTCATGGTTCTCACCTCTTTTCTGACCTGCCATCATCGGTACAGGGCGGTCATTCCCTGCAGGCGGAGCAGGAGCTCCGTTTCGGCTAATCTCCGGTAAGCGATATTCCCGTTATGTATGCAAACTGCTCGATAACGGTTATAGTATCCTCTTCCCGTGCATACATATCCATGAGTGCGAAAAGTGTCCGGGCGGTTCTGATGCACTGTCCGCACACGAAATCCTTGTTCTCGTATGCTATATCAATGATAGCTTCGGCAACGGTGTTTATCAGGTCGTCGATTTCATTGTGAAGGTGGTCACACTCTTCACAATCCTCGCAATAGTTTTTTTCATTATCCATATCCGGATCTCCTTGACATTATAGTTTTTGTGTGGTACAATAACCGTGTAGTATTTTTCTTTGGGCTTGATACGGCTTGCCGTTCAAGCCCTTTTTCTATCAGCCGAAATGTTCGAGCAGGAAATTGATCTGCCGCTCGTCAAGCTCACGGAATTCCTCGTCCACCGCCGATACAAACAGCACATTTCCGACAATATCGTCGGGACCAAGCGTAAAGTTGTAGTCAAGTCCTTTGATCTTGCCCTCTTCGTCGCAGAGCATGAGCAGTGCGTATTCATATGAGAACACAAGTGCTTCAAAATGTCCTCCTACTGCGCATTGGATATCATTAAGAGTGTTGTCGATGTTGATGATCTCCGGCTTACAGTTCGGTTTTTTCAGTACAGCTCTCATTGCCGCTTTCCTCCTCTTCGTATGCATCGTAAAGTTTGTCCTCCTGATCCAGACGTCTGATCTCCCGGCACAGCTCCGTGAGCTCACGGGTCAGCACATACAGTATACCGAGAGTGAAGGCTACAGCAGCCATGCAAATTATTGATGTGATTGGCATTTTTGTTCTCTCCTTTATATTATATCTTTCTCCAGATCTCATTTATCTGGGCTTTAAGCTCTGTCCTCGTCATTCTGCTTACGTCCTTATCCTCGAAATCCACTCCGTTGATCCGCGCCTTGAAGCGCAGAACGGGAAGGAGCTCCTGCATATCTGTGACGCTAAGCAGCGCAACCTTCGGGTAATTGCGCTTTTTCGGCGGCTTGGTAAATGGCTCAGCCATTGCAGCGTAACGATACATATCTTCTCTGTGCTGTGGGCTTGCCATGTACTGTCCGTAGCTCATATGTAACTCGGCTGCACGCCTTGCACACATATCAAGGGACATTCTCATATCAGCTCACCCCCTTCATCAGCTCTTCGGCGGTAACACCGAGAGCCTGTGCAATCTTAATAAGGTTCTGGGTCTTAGGAAGATTCTTTCCGCGCTCAATATTGCAGAGCGACGCAGATGTCAATCCGATTTTTCCGGCGAGCTCCTGCTGTTCCATGCCCAGCCGCTCCCGTGTGGTCCGGATATTCCTTCCAATCGTATTCGTCATAGATCATCACCTCAATCCACAAAGGTATTTCTGATAGTGTCGAAAACGCCGAAGCTCTTGCTGTTCACGGTTACTGCCAGACGGCTTGTATCTCCTGCAATCTTGCGCGCAGAAAACTTTCCCTTTACGCCGAGGGCTTTAAGGGCGGTATGTACTTGTTCTGTATGTTTGTCCATGAGCTTTTTCAATTAATTTACACCTTTCCATTGACAGGACCGCCGCCCTGTGCTATACTTATTTTGGATAACTGCGCTCTGTAGTTTAGCTACAAGCTAATTACACCGCTAAATAGTTCTGATGTCAATAACATATTCGCTACAAAGTTCAATAAAAATAAGAGGTGTTTTTAGTGCAACTATCACATGTATTAGATCAATTGATGACAGAAAGGAATATTTCTGCATATAAATTAAGCAAAGAAACGGGAATATCTGACAGATTAATAGGATATTGGCGCAATGGTGATAAATTGCCCGGAGCCGAAAACCTATTGATTATCGCTAAATATTTCGGTATATCTGTCGATATGCTCCTTACAGGAATTGATAGTAAATCGCAAACCAATTTGACAAAAGATGAGCAAGAGCTGATATTAATGTACTCTAAGCTTACCAATAAGAGTCAAAACTTTGTTTTGGAACGGGCAAGAACCTTATATGATCTCGAACAGGAAACGACTAATTTTCAAAAATCAACTCCTATGATAAAATGCAAACACAGCTATTACAAGGTTTCAGCCGGAAAAGGTTTTTCCCTTGGTGAAGGCGATTCTTGGGAAGAAGAAGAGATTGATATTCCCGATACACCGGAATCCAGAAAAGCTGATATGTGCTTGACAATTATGGGTGATAGCATGGAGCCTGTCTATAAAGACGGAGATATTGTCCTCGTTCGTGAGCAGGCAGCTGTCGATCCGGGACAAATCGGTATCTTTATCATTGAAGGCAAAGGCTATATCAAAAAATATGGCGGGGATAAACTAATCTCACTTAACGATAATTACGATGATATTATGTTCGCTGATTACGATGCCGACAGCATCAAATGCGTCGGAGCTGTTATCGGAAGAGTTTAATTTAACAGGGGGATATATTATGTCAGTAATAACAATTGTCATAATTGTGATTGCAGTAATGTTTTTTGCTTTTTTACTTTATGGTGCTTTTCTCAATGCTAAAGCTGCGGAAAAGCTTAAAGAGGAAGGTTTTGCTCCTAACATAACAATAGGTCGGCTACAGATTGACGAGCGAAGCAGACTCTGGACATTGTCCGGACTTTCCGTCACATACTCATTAGATGATATTGTAGATTGCGCTGTGATCGAGGACGGTGTATCCTACAAATCGGATCACGGTGTTTTACGTGCAGTCGTCGGAGGAACTCTGTTCGGTGCGGTTGGCGCAGTAGTCGGAGCCTCAACTGCTTCTTCATCGGAATACATCAATTCCATGGAAGTGGCTATATGGACAAAAGACGCATTCCAGAACAGACCCTCTAAAATTTCTCTCATAAATACCAGGACATCTAAAAATTCGATGACATATAAAATGTCTAAGGAAAATGCAGAAAGCATAGTTAATATCATTGATAAATATTCTGGCTTTTCCGAAAGAAAAAAGGCTGCCGAAAAGAACGTCACGCTGCCACAAGCACCTGCTCAGGTATCTAAGGCTGATGACCTCGGAAAATACAAAAAGCTCCTCGATGAAGGAGCCATTACGGAAGAAGAATATTCAAAAATCAAAGAAAAAATCCTGTCCGAGTACATTTAATATTGAAATGCGTGAGCGGATTTTTCACCTTAATAGGAACTGGTTCCCATTAAGGCAGAATTTAGTTCCTATATTCCCATTAAAAATTTTTCAGCGTAAGGTACGGGCAAAAAGCAACTTTTAAAACATATTCCTCGTAAATACGTTGCTTAAAAGATTTTTTAAAACTTTTAAAGCCTTTAATTTAAAAATATAATCAGCACAAAAAGCCCCTTTAAACCGATTTTAAAGGGGCTATAATTTTGACAAGTTGCTTTTCGGTTTTCACCATAAAAAAACGGCTAAAACCTCGCACTTGCGCCAGTTTTAACCGTTTTCAACACTATTTCCGCCATATTGCGCTTTTTTGCATTCTGCACGTCAAATTACATCTATTGTCACGACAAAGACGATCTTCTGCACATCATTGCTAAGTCTGCTTAGGTCTATATCAAAGGATCTCTCATACACGGGGTCGCTGATATTGTATACAATGCTCCTGTCGGGACTCTGAGGCTGACTGTAAAACACGAACCAGTCATCGGAAAGTACCTTCTCATCGGCACCGAGAACAAAAGCGGAAACATCGGCATCACATCGGCTGTCATTGATCCTCCAGCCGATACCCGCTTTGATCGGAGAAATATTTCCCTGTGAGAACAGCGGTACCTTCATGCCTTTTTTCAGAGGCTTAGAGAAGGACGGCATAGGCTTGTTCATCGGAGGCGGCGCTGTCTGTACGGGTGTATTCGGGACAGCATTCCCCGTATTCTGCGGGACAGTCTGACGAGGTGCGTTTGGGACAGCATTCCCCACATTCTGTGCAGACAGACCGGAGGTGACCCTGTTAAGACCCTTTACATTGGATGAATCCACAATGCAGTTTCCGGACACTCTGTTCAGTCCCGACACATTTTGTGATGTATAAGGGTGATTGATTTTTTCGGGAATTTTTAACACAATATCCTCTCTTTCATGGTTTTTCGTTATATTAATTATACATGGATTATTTCTGCATGTCAATAAAAAAAGAACATCTACCGATTAACTGACAAAAATTATGCTTGTAGTTAATAATGTTCGGTTGTACCTATGTTTTATATCCTTCATCTTGATATAATGGCTTGTGCAGTAGAATTTTCCGAAACGACTGTATGCTCCGCATTGATAATTGTGGCGAATATACTTTCTCGGCAGCTTTTTACTTCCGTTCGTGGTATTATTAGTGCCTAAACGCATCTTTTCTCCGCAATCAGCGCAATACATAAGTCCACTCAAAGGCATCGTTTCGCCCTTTTTTGTTCTCATGCCCTGACTGACAGATTCAGCAACCTCCAGGCATTTGTCCCAGACCTCCTGTGAAACAAGCGGCTCATGGGTATTCTCAATGACTATCCAATCTTCATTGTCCTTTTTTACGACCTTATGATTCTTATAGGATATAAAAGTTATAACATTGCTTATCTGCGAGTTGCAAAGTTGCTGAAAGAAAAATATCTATAATCAATCAAGCTCATCCATTGACACAACATACTTAATGGAAAGTTGTGGGAGTGGTTGGCGGATACGATTATTCACCCAATTCAACGGACAAACAATCACCGCTGTCCAGACCGGGAACAGCGGTGAATTCATACTCCCAACAGAAAATCAATAACATTGATCTGTCTGATACCCTCGTTATTTGAGGAAAAGTCATCCATAGTAATAATGTATTTAGGATAATTGTCCGAAACTTTTCTGAGAGGGGTTATCTCACGTTCAAATGTCGCAGGATCGAGAACGCTCGCCGAAACCTGATAGTATTCCTTATCCCCGTCCTTTTCGGCAATAAAGTCGATCTCAAGATCATCAATTTTTCCGATACTTACAGCAAAACCTCTGCGGATAAGCTCCAGGTACACGATGTTTTCAAGGGTGTGACCGATGTCGGTGTTTTTGTTGCCCAGCAGGAGCTTGCGCAAGCCCACATCTACCACATAATACTTTTCCAGTGATTTCAGATATTGCTTGCCTTTGACATCATATCTGTTTGCTTCATATACAACATATGCTTCGGAAAGGCTTTCAATGTAGTTTTCCACCGTCACAGAGGTGGTTTTTCTGCCGAATGATACCAGACTGTCGGAGATCTTTTTCGATGAAACAATGCTTCCGATATTATCAAACAGAAATTTTATAACGCTTTTCAAGAGCGCAACATCCTGGACCTTTTTGCGTTCCACTACGTCTTTCAGAAGGACTGTATTGTAAATGCCGAGAAGGTAATCGTGAAGTATCTCTTCATCGTTAATATATGCGGTGTAGGGAAGTCCGCCGTTTGTGAAATAGCGTTTCCATGCATCTCTGCGGTCACCGCCAACAAGCTCGTAAAATTCCGCAAAGGAAAGCGGCAGCATTTCGATCTCAATAAATCTTCCCGAGAGCAGGGTGGCAAGCTCACCCGAAAGCATCTGTGCATTTGAGCCTGTGATATAAAGGTCAACGTTATCCCTTACAAAAAGCGAATCGACAGCCTTCTGATAGCCCTCCACAAGCTGTATTTCATCAAGGAAGATATACGTCATCTTTTCGGGGTGAAGCCGTTCGGTTATATAGCTGTAAAGCTCCTTGTAGTTCAGCAGATGCTCAAATTCAAGCTTTTCGAAATTGATGCTGATTATCTGCGAATCGTCAACGCCACATTCTTTGAGATATTCCTGAAACTGCAGCAGAAGCGTGGACTTGCCACAGCGGCGGAAGCCTGTGACTACTTTTATTATCTGCATATCCTTGAGCTTTTTCAGCTTTTCAAGATATTGATGTCTTTTTACCATCTGAATCACCTCACAATATAGTATAACATGAAAATTCGGAAAAAGCAAGAAGTTTTTATATTTGAAAATGAAAACTTGTTTTTAAACCGCATTTTATAAGTTTTAACTGTCAAAATATACTGCTTATGAGTTTTTGTAATCTATATATTATCGACTATACTGTAATAAGGTAATCAAACGCAAAGCACTGTTGTCCCCGTATAAGCGTATTATCACTAAAAGCTGCGAACAAAACCTTTCATATTGCTTGAATTATTTCGTATTATGCACAGCTTCTAAGCCACTTATTTATGTAGTGCGTACTCAATAACTGCCCGAAGGGCAGTTATTGGCTGAAAATCCTGTAAAACAGGATTTTCAGCGGCACAAATCAAAGATTTGTGCCGTACTACCTGATTAATGTCTGCATTTGCCGCCACTGACGGGCGGCAAG
>JALEMR010000021.1 GCA_022768245.1 Oscillospiraceae bacterium | reverse complement strand
AGAAACTGCCATTGCAGCAGCTGCTGCAACTGATAATGTCTTGTTAAAATTCATTATGATTTCCTCCTATAATTTTGCTGTACACATCATTACAACAATATACAGCTATCTTTATACTATTAAATTATAACATTATAATTTAATTTTTACTATTGGCAATTTAGACAAAATTTCATACGTTTACTATCTTATATCAACAAATAGTTACAACATTTCAACATCTTGCCATAGATCCGATGAAAAGGTGAATCCGTGTGAAATGACCGCACGCAGAGAAAATCAGCTTTTTCCCTTGGTCAGCGGCTCACTTTTTTCATAATTATATTATATAGTAACAGATTGTAATTTTCAATTGGCATTTGTAACAAAGTTGTAACTATTATTTTGTAATTGTATCTATATTGTCACAAATCAATCCCATTTTCCGGCGGTCAGAGCCAGTGCAGCCGCCCACGAAGACACCGCCGCAAAGGCTATAGCAGGGACATTTCCCGTCTGAGCGGGAGCTTCCTCGGTATCGGCTTCGGGGACATATTCGGTGACCGTTTCCTCGGGCACGTTCTCCTCGGGAGCAGCTGTTTCCGACGGAGCTTCCGTCTCTGCGGAAATATCGCTGTCCTCAAGCCCGTCCACGGTAAAGTTCACGGTGATGGTCTGCGCGCCGTCGAAGACCTCGTCGGAGACCGCCTTGTCCGCAGGATCGTCCGACCATGTATTGTAGATATTCACTCTCATATAGCCGCTGTCGTCCTTCCACTGCGGCTTGCCGTTCACGCCGAACTCCACGGCATTCCCGTTGATCTCCACAGAATCGACGGTCACGGTCATATCCGCGGGGCAGGATGAGCTTTCGATATCGGTGCACAGCGCCAGGAACACCAGCCCCGCCACAGGATAATCCGCCGTCACGGAAGCGGTATATTCTCCGTCGCCTGTGATAACGGCGTTCTGCACTTCGGCAACGGACGTATTTCCGTCATCGTCGGCGTCTCCGCCCCAGTACTGGACCAGCCAGTCCTCATCGGCGAAGTACACACCCGCGGTACCCAACTCCTCGGCTGACACGGAAAACGCCGCAGCGCCTATCGCAGCCGCAGCGGCAAACACAGCCGCCATTTTTTTTATCAGCATGATTTTTTCCGCCTTTCAAGAAAAAATCGCCTTGTTGTCCTGCCATTTATCTATATTTCTCGGCATACTATATCTATACTAATTATTCTATAAAATCGGCGAAGGCTTTTCAATAGGTTTTTTTAACAAAACTCGCGGAACGATTTATGCATATTATACAAATTTTACCGAGCTGTAATTGTATTGTTTGCACAATGTAACCATTGTAATATTATGGTAAACAGTTGAAATTGTTTTGTAATCAGACAAGCGCACAAAAAACCGTCCGTTCAGCCTTTCGGTCAAACGGACGGAGCTTTTTGATTATTCAGATATCACGAAAAGAAATTACTTTCTTTTGGAGATAACAGCAACAGTGCCTGCAACAGCTGCAACAGCAGCGATAGCAGCAGCGGATGCATTGCCTGTAGCAGCGGGAGCTGTTACATCATCGGAAGCGGGAGCCTCCTCAGCTGCATCCTCAGCGGGAGCCTCTTCCTCAGCAGCCTCTTCTGTGCTCTCCTCAGCTGCCTCCTCAGCAGCGCCGCCGAGACCTGTAACTGTGAATGTGACGGAGAGGGACTCTGCGATAGGAGTTGCATTTGTGAATGCGGGATCATCCTTAGTTTCGCTGTACATATTGTAGATGTCGATTCTGAAGTTGCCCTTCTCCTCGATATCGCCGTACATGATCTTGGAAGCGTCGAAGGAAATAGCGGAGCCGTCGATCTCGATGGAATCGAGAGTTGCAACAGCGTCGGGGTTAGCTGCGAACATGCCCTGGCAGTCGATAACGAATACGCCGATCTCCTCTGTGCCTGCTACAGCAGTAGAAGTGATGGTATATGTACCGTCACCTGTGATCTCAACGGAAGACTCCCAGTCCTGGAAGGTCCAGTTTGTATCAGTGAAACCGAGTGTTGCAGTGTAGGAATCGTCTGCAAAAGCTGTAACGGAAACAGCAGAAGCTGCTACAGCAGTTCCAACTAAAGCAGCTGCAAATTTGTTCATTTTCATGTCTGAAACATCCTTTCTTGTATTACCGTTTATTTACACGGATAACTAATTATAGGTGAATTATATCATATCATCCCAAAAAAATCTATATATATTGTAACAAAACATTTTATGAAAACGATACTCAATTTTACTATTTTGCACAATTATTTCTGATTTTCAATTACGATTCGGCTACAAAACAAACCGATATGTAATTTATTTTTTATTTTTCTTCTTAGCAATGACGGTGACCGCAGCCAGAGCGACAGGAACGATATACGCCGTCACGCCGATATTTCCCGTCTCGGGGACAGCCTGCGCAGCCTCGGCGTAAACAACATTTCCGCCTGCGCAGAGAGTCATTGCGGCAGCAGCGATAAAAAGAACAGCTTTTTGCATTGCCGTTGCCTCCTTTTTCATCATTTTTCTCAGTTTTCCCATATTTTTTCACGAAAAATGCCCGTCTATATTGCAAGGCGGGCATTATTCACTGCCGTGGGGCAGTACATCGCTTCAAGTAAAATTACTTGGACTTCTTAGCAACAACAGCTGCAGCTGCGAGAGCTACGGGGATAACTGCGAGAGCGACAGGAGCGTTTCCTGTTGCGGGAGAAGTTTCCTCAGCGGGAGCTTCCTCAACAACTTCTTCCTCTTCCTCGGGCTCCTCCTCAAAGGTCTCTTCTTCCTCAAAAGTATCTTCCTCGTCGAAGGACTCTTCCTCTTCCCAAGTCTCTTCTTCCTCGGTAACTTCTTCCTCAACGTCCTCTTCTTCGATTACCTCTTCCTCGGTAACGTCATCGGGCTCTTCCTCGAGGGGTGCTGCAAAGGAAGTAAGACCTGTCATTGTGA
This sequence comes from Oscillospiraceae bacterium, assembly GCA_022768245.1. Taxonomy (GTDB): domain Bacteria; phylum Bacillota; class Clostridia; order Oscillospirales; family Ruminococcaceae; genus RGIG4694. Next base: position 82,982 of record JALEMR010000021.1, on the reverse strand, counting down.
GAGCCATAGCAGATGCTGCAAGAGCAGCAAGGATCTTCTTTGTTTTCATTGTTTTGTTCCTCCATTTAAAATTTTTTGATTAAAACATAGATAAAAGCTTTTAGCAAGCATTTTATGCTATGATTTATTATATCACACCATTTTAAGATATACAACCATTATTATAACAGTTTTTGCGCGCTTTTTTCGTTTTCTTATCGACAACTTTCACAAAATTTTAAGAGATTTGTCCCTTTGGCAAACAATAAATGATTACAAAGCCACGAAAGATTTACCAATTTGTAACCGAATTTCAGGGCTGCGCAGGCACTGCCGCAAAGAAAACAAGGTCCTCCGCGCTGTCGTTTATCAGGCTGTGAGTATGTCCCTTGGGGCAGTAATGGCACTGTCCCTCGGAAATGGGAAATTCCTGTCCGTCATAAATAAACTTCCCTTTTCCCTTCAAAATATACACTATCTCGCAGTTATCCTCGTGGGTGTGCATGCCGATATAAGCTCCCGGCTCAAGAGAAGCTCTCATAATACGGTTACTGCCGTCAAAATAGCCGTGGGAGCGCATTATACCCTCACCGCCCTTGAAGCCGTCGGAAACAGTCTCCTCGATCCTATCAAAATCAATTATCATGCCAAGTCCTCCTTTTCGGGCGATTTGAACCCAAATATCACCCGTTCGTTCCCGCCTAAGTCCTTCCTGACGGAAACATCGTAAAATCCGCTTTTCCTCATTATCTCGGCGACCTGACCGCACTGATGATATCCCGCTTCAAAGGCAAGAAGTCCGTTATCCTCCAGCACCTCTTTCCAGAGACATGCTATCACCCGATAGAATTTCAGTCCGTCAAGTCCGCCGTCAAGGGCGTATTTCGGCTCATAGCCCACCTCGGTCTGCAGTTCGGACATCTCCTCCGCCGTAAGATAGGGCGGATTTGACACGATACAGCCGAATTTTATGAATTCCCCCACATTTTCGGGGGCGGCAAAGTTGTCCAGCAGCGCGCCGTTCATGACGTCTCCCTTGATATACCGCAGCACGGTATCGTTCAGCCGTGCATTCCGCACAAGGTAGGGCATGGCCTCGGAGGAATTCTCCACCGCGGTGACCTCCGCTTCGGGGATATTCTTTTTCAGCGCCACGGCAATGCAGCCGCTGCCGCTGCAAAGGTCGATGATACGCATATTTTTCCTCGGAGACCTATAGTATTCAATGACCGTATCAACAAGTATCTCGGTGTCGGGCCGTGGGATAAGCACTCCCTCGCCCACCTCGAAGGGCATTCCGTAAAACTCCCATTTCCCGAGAATATACTGCAAAGGATAGCCCGCCGCACGCTTCTCGGCGGCTTTGACAGCCCTTTTCGCAGAGGTTTCGTCGGCTTCCTCGTCGGCATTGAGAAGCAGCTGCGTGCCGCTTAAGCCCAGAAAGTCCTCAGCTATGCAGTTCCCGTCGAAATCATAGTCCTCGATACCCGCGCTTCGCAGTATCTCCTTTATTTCGGCAATAAGCTCACGTATCACCATTTGTCGTCACTCTTATCCTCGGGAATACATGGAGTAAGGGCTGCGATAGCCACCTCTATCATCTTGTCGGTAGGCTCCTTTGTGGTTATCCGCTGGAGCCACAGTCCGGGCGCGGAGATTATCCTCGTGAAGAGATTATCATATCTTCCCGCCAGCTTGATAAGCTCATAGCCTATGGAAGCCTCTACGGGCAGCAGCAATAGCTGCAGTCCGAATCTCAGCCACACGTTCGTCCACGGCAGGAACATTCCCACACATATGCTGATAATCACAACGATGAATATGAAGCTCGTGCCGCAGCGAGGGTGGAATCTGGTCTGTTTTCTGACGTTGTCCACGGTGAGATCCAGTCCGTTCTCGTAGCAGAATATGGTCTTATGCTCCGCGCCGTGATACATGAAGGTAGTGTGTATCTCGCCCATGTTGGATATCGCCCACATATAGCCCACCAGCATGATTATCTTGATAAGTCCTTCCGCGACGGTCTTGGTCCACTGGGGAGCCCCCGCATATTTCAGCAGCGACGACAGCGCCGCAGGCACGAACTTGAACACGCACACCGCAATTATCATTGCCGCTATGCATACCACCAGCATGATAGTATTCATTATCTCCTTGCCGTGTTCGCCATCCAGCTTGGTGCTTAGCCAGCGCTCGAAGCGGTTCATCTCCTCGGGGTCTTCCTCCTCGTCGTCGTCGGTTATCTGCTTCTGGGCGGACTTCATGGTGCATTTGAGACCGTCCCACAGCGACACGCCGAAATTGAAGCACCCTCTGATAAAGGGCGTTTTCGTATACCACGGCGCAGTTTTACCGTTGCGTATCCTCCAGGTCTCCACGTCGATAGTACCGTCGGGCAGACGACACGCCATTGCGGAAGTATCTATACCTCTCATCATTATGCCCTCGATAAGCGCCTGTCCGCCTATCTTCGACTTAAATGGCTGTTTTGTATCTTCACTCATTGATGATATGCTCCTTTCGCAAGCAGTTAGCCATTAGCTATTAGCTATTTGCTAATTGCTCTTCTCATTCACTCTATCACATAAAAATTGTTCCTGACCTCGGTCAGCGTAAGGACCAGCGATTCTCCGCTGTCGTCGGCAAGTCTTACCATATAGCAGGCGTCGCCTATCTGCTCGATAAGCTGCCAGCCCTCCGCATAATACGCTTCGCTGTCTGCGGCGCTTACGGCGAGTATCCTCATCAGCTCGGGAGAAGAGTTGATATTCTCATTATATCTGCAGAAGACCGCCGCACCCGAAGCGCTGTCAATCTTCATGGTGATAAGACCCTCCCATCTGCCGGGGAACATCATCACCCAGCTCTGTGCCTTGTTGTACCAGCCCGTATATTTGCGCTTAATGCTGTAGTTGTCGAAAACACACCAGTTTGTCAGCAGAAGCTTTTCCGTTTCGTTTTCATAGCCGGGGCAGACCTCGGTGACGGGTATCTCGGTGATGCCATCTCCGTCCGCGTCGGCGCAGGAATATCCGCTCTGCCGCTGTGTATCGGCAAGGACGGTGCTTCCCTCCACCTCGGCTGGATTGCGCAGATTGCCGTCCACGCTGTATATTATCTCGGTGGAAACGGAACCGTTCCCGTTTATCTCGTCGATGAACACAGCCGCCGTATTTTCGGCGATACGTCCCTCGGTTATGCTTTCAAAGCCAATGCAGGCGCTGCTCAATCTCACCTTTGATGCCTCGTAGAGCGCGCCGTTTTCGTCCTCGGTCATCATCGCCGCATATGCGGACTGATTCTCGGAATTGCCGTTGATATTGATAAGCTCGTAATTGCCGTCGGAGGTCAGATCTGTCACCATAAAGCTGCTGTAGCTGTCGGAGTACACCCTTTCGGTAACGCCGTTCTCGTAGGAGTATATCTCCAGCACCTTGTCCCCCGCGGTCATAAGATTATATCCTGCGGCGATATAGGTCCTGCCCGAACCGCCTATCTGCCGCACCAGCGCGCAGTCCACGGAAACTCCCGTGCCCGCGGTATCGTACACCGAGCGCCACTCCCCGTTCTCAATATCGAGGATATTCAGGCGGATAACGCTTTCGCCGCCGTCGGGGCGCCTATAGAAAACCGCAGCCTCGTCGGAGCCGTCCCCGTCAAGGTCGGAGAAGATGTACGCAGAGCGGTTTTCGCCGTTTTTCGGGAAAATAAGATTGACGCTGCCCACTGCGTCGGTAAGGGCTTCATATACTCTGCTCTGCTCCTCAGACAGCATGGGCGGGGCAAGCAGTCCCTCCGCAGAGGAAAACAGACTGCACCCCGACAGCGTCATTACCGCCGCCAAAGCAGCACACAGCTTCACTCTCTTAATTCTCAACACCCCCTGTGAAACAGAAGCTAATAGCCATTAGCGATTAGCAATTAGCTTGTTAGTCCTTAGTACATAGTACATAGTACTTAGCAATTAGCTTGTTAGTCGGTAGTACATAGCAGTCAGTTGATCACTGTTAACTCCTCACTATTCGCTCTTCACTAATAGCTAATAGCTAATTGCTAATAGCTAATTGCTAATAGCTAACATAATGAGGGGTGCGGTCGGGAATGGAACCCGTACGACCGCACCCCTCGGCAGAATCATTATTCAGATAGTATCGGTATCAACGTTGTCCACGTCGAGATCGTCCATATCCACATCCTTGGGTCTCGCATTGAGCGTCCAGCGCTTTTCCTGAGCGATGCCCTTGGGCATTTCTCTGTAGGAGTATCCCGTCCAGAAGGTCGCTACGATGCATACAGGCAGGAATATCAGACCGATATCGCTTATGCCGGGCATACCCATTCCGAGTCTGTCGTCGTAGCCTGTGGGAACCAGCAGCGAAGCATATCTGGGAAGAACGGAGACCGCAGCAAGAATTGATGTGAGGTATCCCCAGAAGCATACCCAGAAGCGTGTCTGCTTCTTTTCCATGCCCATATAGAGCCTTGCCACTGCCAGGAAGAATACTACAGATGTCATATCGGTGAGAAGCTCATACACCTTTTCGGAGGAAACGGCGATGACTGTATTTCCCGAAAACATCATGAATATATCCAGCACCTTCCATGCGGCGAACACTGTCATAGACGCACAGTTTGCGCGGGAGATGCCCTCCTTTTTGATAACGTTCATAGCGAAGGTGAGGAAAAGTATGAATACCAGCAGCATAATAACGAGCTCTATCCAGTTCCATACTCCGAAGCCTGTCAGCAGGCTGTAGTTCTTAGCTTCCTTTTCATCGACAATAGCGTCTCTTATCTCTATATTGCGGCTGACAGTCTGAGCTATCTTCATGCCTCCGTCGAGGAGCAGCAGCAGACACATGAGCAGCGACGAATATCCCACGCCCGAAGGCATCTGCTTTTTGAGCCTGTCGTATCTTAAGCGCCACGGATTTATCAGGATACATTCGTCCACGACCTTATCCGAAGCCACGCCCAGTATCAGCACTGCCGACATAAGTATCATTCCGAGGACTATTACGACAACGGGGAGATTCAGGGCGCTGTCGTCGATATATCTTCCCGTATTGAAATTAACGTTGGTCAGCAGCTGCTGAAATCTCAGTACTGCCGCGAGCAGTATCGTAACAACAAAAACTATCATCGACGCTTTTTTCGGCAGACCGATAGACGGCAGGCTTTTTTCTCCCGATGAATTTTTCTTCAAACTGTTAGCCATTGTCAAGCTTCCCTTCACTGTAATTTTATCAAGAACTGAAACCTTGTACTTAATTTCGACCAAAAAAACATAATATCATATAATATAATATTATTATAGCCTATTCAAATCACGTTGTCAAGAGATTTTTTAAAAGAAAATTAATTTTTCATACCAAACATAAACAAATTACGGGAGAAAAGCGTTAGTTTTTCCGATAAGCCCGAAGGAGGGAACCATATGAAACGCTTATTGAAAACAGCATGCGCCTTTGCGGTGATATCCGCAGCGGTGGTGTTCGCGGCGGAGCTTCGTCCCGCAGACAGCGGCAGCTCCGAGGTCACGTCCTCAGCCGAAAACGTGCCCGTCCCGACCGCCGCCGACATTGAGAAGATATACCGCTGTCTGGGCAGCTCGGATTTTTACGTTCTCCGCGAGGAAACGGGTGAAGTCGTTAAAATGTCCGAGGAAGAGTACGTCATAGGCGCGGTAATGGCGGAAATGCCCGCGGATTATCCCGAGGAAGCCCTGAAAGCGCAGGCTGCTGCGGCTCATACCTATGCGGTGCGCCGCCGCGAGGAGCAGCTGTCCTCACCCGACCCGAAGCTGTGCGGCGCATACATATCCGACGACCCGAAGAAATATCAGGGCTGTCTGTCCGAGGAGGACGCAAGAAAGCTGTACGGCAGCGGATATGACGATGCGTACAGAAAAATATCCGAAGCCGTGAAAGCGGTCTCGGACAAGGTGATGATATGCGGCGGAGAGCCGATCGTGGCGGCATTTCACGCCGTATCTCCCGGGAGAACGGAAAGCGCCGAAAATGTCTGGGGAAGTTCAGTCAGCTATCTCATGCCCGTAGAAAGTCCCTTTGACGAGACCGCCGCGGACTTTTCCGAAAGCTTCACCTTCACCGCCGCCGAGGTGCGGGGACGGCTCACGGCAGAATATCCAGATAACAATATCCCCGAGGATATCCTGTCCGCCATTTCGGTCACGGACATATCGCCCTCGGGGACTGTTCTCACCGTTTCGGCGGGGGAGCTGTGTATAAGCGGCTCCGATATGCGCAGGATATTCTCCCTGCCCTCCGCCGCCTTTGAGCTGTCCTCCGACGGGGAAGCGCTCACTGTCGTCACCAAGGGCAGCGGCCACGGCGTGGGCATGAGCCAGTACGGCGCAAAATGCCTTGCGGAGCAGGGCTTCACCTACGAAGAGATAATAAAATACTACTACACGGGCGCAGAGCTTGTGCGGCTGGAATACTCCGAATGAATCTACACATCTCGAAGCTGCGCCGCCGCATATTCGAGGAATTTCCTCTCCGCGGAGGAAGCGTAACCGCTCTTCTTTGAGACGATTATCCTCTGTGTGTAAAACATCGGCTCGTCGATGACCTTCACTGCGGTATTTCTGCCCTGCCCTGCGGCGGACAGCGGCAGTATCCCCACAGCCATTCCCCGTTCCGCCGCAGACAATACCGTGCAGACGCTCTCCGCTGCCACGGCGATAATGGGAGCTTCGTACTTTTTCGGCGATTTTTTCATTTTTTCGGCGAATACGTCCTCCAGAAGCTGACTGTATTTCCTGCGGACAGCCAGCCTTTTTCCCGTAAGGACGGCGATACCCGACGTTTCGCCGCCCATGGAAAAATGCTCGGGCGAATACACTGCCGCCATAGGCTCGCTCTCGAAGAACAGCGCCTCCATATCTGCGGATATGGTACATGGAGTACGGACAAACGCCGCAGTCACGGAGCCGTCCTCGGTCATGGCAAGTATCTCATGGTCGGGCTTTTCGTATATTTCGAAGCGCATTTTCGGGTAGATACGGGCAAAATCCGACAATATATCGCCGCAGACCGATATCCCCTCCTCGGAGGATATGCCTATCCTGACGGTCCCCTCGCCGCCCTTTTCCAGTTCCTTGATGTCGCTTTTTATCTGACTGTCTATGGCGGAGATGCTCTTTGCGCGGCGGTACAGCATCCGTCCCGCTTCGGTCAGCTCCAGCCTGTGCGCGGTGCGTATGAGCAGAACGGTGCCCAGCTCCTTTTCAAGGCTTTTCAGCTGCATGCTGAGGGTAGCCTGCGCAGTGTAAAGCTTCTTCGCCGCAGCAGTTATGCTGCCGCTTTCAATTATCTCCGCATAATTCCGCAGCACCTCTATATCCACTCAAAACCGCCCTTTCTTGCTGTTATTAGCGATTAGCAATTAGCAAATAGCAATTAGCAATTAGTTATTAGCTTTTTGCCCGCAGCAAGCAGCAGCGGCACTCTTCACTATTCACTATTCACTCTTCACTCTTCACTACAAGCTGATTGCTAATCGCTAATCGCTAATTGCTAATAACAAAGGGACCTGCCGAGAAAACCCCACGCAGATCCCATTCATCTTCGGAAATTACTGATTATCCTCAATGTACTTAACGATATCTCCCACTGTCTTGATGTTCTCAACAGCCTCGTCGGGGATCTCGATATCGAACTCTTCCTCCAGCGACATTACGAGATCAACAACGTCAAGTGAATCAGCACCCAGATCATCTGTGATAACAGCGTCGGAAACGACCTTCTCGCCGTCTACGTCCAGCTGCTCAACGATGAGCTCCTTAACTTTATCAAATACCACTTACCTGCTCCTCCATTCTTTCAGATTTTCTGTGTAAAGAATAAGCTTTACATCATTTATATATAAAGGCATGAAGCCTTTACATCAAATTTACATGGAATATTCCTCGTCGGTAGAGATAAGCTCCTCGCCGTCGGGATTATATCCCCCGGTGCCCTCTTCAAAGTCACCTATTTTTCTAAATTTAGTATACCTTTGTTCAAGCAATTCGTCAATATCTATCTGCATTTTTTCTTTCAGCGATTTTAACAAAAATTCTTCGATATTTTCAGCAGTTTGCTTGGGATCATTATGAGCGCCGCCGTCAGGCTCTTCGATAATGGTCTCGCAGATCTCAAGTCTGCACAGATCCTCCGCAGTTATCTTCATAATTGCGCAGGCTTCCTTTTCCCTTGAAGCGTCCTTCCACAGAATGGAAGCGAAGCCTCTCGGCGATATCACCGAGTACAGCGAATTGGAAAGCATGCCCAGCTCGTCGCATACGCCCAGCGCAAGTGCGCCGCCGCTGCCGCCCTCTCCGAGAACAACCGATATAACGGGCGTCCGAAGAGTCATAAATTCGGCGATATTTCTTGCGATAGCCTCGCCCTGACCCCGCTTTTCGGCGTCAACTCCGCAGAACGCTCCGGGAGTGTCGATAAAACAGATAACGGGACGATGAAATTTCTCCGCCTGTCTTGCAAGGCGAAGAGCCTTTCTGTAGCCCTCGGGATGAGGCATTGCGAAATTCGAAGCCTTGTTCTCGTTGATATTTCTTCCCTTGACCTCCGCGATTATTGTCACGGGGATATCCTGTATCCTGCCTATTCCGCCCATTATGGCTCCGTCGTCGCCGAACAGCCTGTCGCCGTGGAGCTCGAAGAAGTCGTTGAAGATAAGCGGGATATAATCCCTTACCGTGGGACGAAGCTTGTTGCGGATTATCTCCATTCTCTCCCATGGCGTCAGAGGATTTTCAATAATATTATTCTGTGCCATATTATTATCCTCCCATGCTTTCGGTCCTGCCGCCGTGGAGACTGATTATGTGAGCAAGTGTTCTCCGCATGCTGCGGCGCTCCACTATCATATCCACAAAGCCGTGTTCAAGAAGAAATTCCGCCGACTGGAAGTCCTCGGGAAGTCTCTGCTTGATAGTTCCCTCGATAACTCTTCTGCCCGCAAAGCCGATAAGCACCTTGGGCTCGGCGATTATGATATCCCCCAGCGATGCAAAGGAAGCGGTCACGCCTCCCGTGGTGGGGTCGGTCATTACTGTGATGTAAAGAAGTCCCGCTTGTGAATGTCTTGCCGCAGCGCCCGATGTCTTAGCCATCTGCATCAGGGAAACGATACCCTCCTGCATGCGCGCGCCGCCCGAAGCGGTGAACAGCACGATAGGCAGCTTCTTTTCGGTTGCGGTCTCGAATGCCCTTGTGAGCTTTTCGCCCACGACGCTTCCCATGGAAGCCATCATATAGCGGGTATCCATGATACCGATAACGCATCTTCTGCCCTTTATGGTACATTCGCCCGTGATGACCGCGTCCTTGAGACCTGTTTTCTGCCGCAGCTCGTCCTGCTTTACCTCATAGCCGGGAAAATCTATGGGGTTTTTGCTTATCATATCCGCGTCGTACTCGATAAAGCTGCCCTTATCCGCGGTCAGTTCAAGCCTGCGGCGGGAGTTTATCCTGGAATGATAGCCGCAGGACGGACATACTCCGAGATTATTTTCCAGTTCATCGGTCATACACACCGAGGAGCATCTGGGACATTTGAAAAGCAGATCCTTGGGGATATCCACATGCTTGCCCTGATCGCTTTTTTTATCCTCCGAGGCATTGTTGAACCTTGCGGTAACAACGTTAAAAAGATCCTCTAACAATTTTCGGACAGTCCTTTCGTATGTTTTTATGCCTGCCGCCGACAGTACATAACAATATTTATTATACTATAAATAACCGATTTGTCAATAGCTGAAAAGCAATTTTTTCTATACTGTCATATCAGGAACATCCTGAATATGCCGAGTATCAGCAGGATAGTGCCCATCATTTTCTGAACGGGGTCGTTTTTTCCGAGCCTCAGGCGCTTTATGCCGAAGACTATACCGCAGATAGGTATCATCAGCGTCAGTACAAACTCCAGCCAGGGTATATCCTTCGCCGAAACGCTGTATGAAGACCTTCCGCCCGTATTATTCTGCCCGTAATTCGCATTCTGATTGTAATAGGGCTGATTTGCATTGTTATTTGCCGCTCCGGGAGTTATCGGCTGATTGGCGTTATTGTTCGCCGTTCCCTGAGCGTTCCCGTTCTGATAGTACGCAGGATTGTGCCTCGGGTGAGGCGGCGGAGAGGGCGGCGGTGTGTTGTTGTCCACCACTCGTATACTTGGGATACGAGGCTTTTCGGGCTCGGCGTACATCACCTCGGGCCCCCGCTCCTCCCTTTCCATATACTCGGGCTCATAATCGGGCTTGGGATAGTTGTCGGGCTCGAAGTCGTACAGGCTGGACATCTTCTCGAATTCTTCCTCGTCGGGGATAGTATACCCGCACTCGGCGCAGACGCCGTCCTTTATCCTGCCCATGCACAGCGGACATTTTTTTATTGTTATCGCCATATTATCCCCCTCTTTAGTCGTTTATCCACGCCGTCCGAGATAACCTATATCGTAAGTACCCTTTTCAAACTCGGGGTCTCTGATAAGTCCCAGCTGAAAATCAATGTTCGTATCCACGCCCTCGACGATGAACTCCGCCAGCGCCCACTTCATCTTTGCGATAGCTTCCTCTCGGGTGGGCGCGTAAGCGATGAGCTTAGCTATCATGCTGTCGTAATAGGGCGTTATCGTATAGCCCTGATATGCGGAGCTGTCTATCCTTATTCCCGGACCTCCGGGGATATACAGTGCTTCTATCTTGCCGGGGCTGGGACGGAAGCCCTTTTCGGGACTTTCAGCGTTAACTCTGCACTCGATGGCATGACCGCTCAGGCTGATATCCTTCTGCTTGAAGGGCAGGGGCTTGCCGTCTGCTATGAGTATCTGCTGCTTGACGATATCTATCCCCGTAACAAATTCGGTTATGGGGTGCTCTACCTGAATGCGGGTGTTCATCTCCATGAAGTAGAAATTCCTGTCCTTGTCCACGAGAAATTCGATAGTTCCCGCGTTGCAGTAGTGACATACCTTTGCGGCAGCTACTGCGGCGCTTCCCATTTTGTCACGAAGCTTGGGAGTCATGATGACAGAGGGCGTCTCCTCCAGCACCTTCTGATTCCTTCTCTGCATGGAGCAGTCGCGCTCGCCCAGATGAACGACGTTCCCCTGCTTGTCGGCAAGTATCTGAAATTCGATGTGCTTGGGGTTCACGATAAATTTCTCCATGTATATGCTGTCGTCGCCGAAAAAATTCAGCGCTTCCTGCTTGGCTGCAGTCGCCTGCGGGAGCAGCTCCTCGGGGGAATTTACCAGACGGATACCCCGTCCGCCGCCGCCCGCGGAAGCCTTTATCATCAGCGGATAGCCTATCTCCTCGGCAATGCGCTTTATGTCCTCTGTAGTTCTGACCGCGCCGTCCGAGCCGGGGATAACGGGCACGCCCGCCTTCTTCATGGCAGCCTTAGCGGCAGCCTTGTCGCCCAGCATCTCGATAGACTCGGGGTCGGGACCGATAAAGATTATCCCGCATTTTCTGCACATATCCGCAAATTTTGCGTTCTCGGACAAAAATCCGAAGCCGGGGTGAACGGCGTCTGCACCCGTTATCTCGCAGGCTGCGATGATAGCCTTCATATTAAGATAGCTGTCCTTTGTGGCAGGACCGCCTATGCATACAGCCTCGTCGGCTATCCTCGCATGAAGAGCGTTTCTGTCCGCCGTGGAAAATACCGCGGCAGTCTTTATGCCAAGCTCGCGGCAGGCACGGATTATCCGCACAGCGATCTCGCCGCGGTTGGCAATAAGTATCTTATTAATCATACAAACTCATTCCAATCATTTGAGTGGTTAGTGGATAGTGGGTAGCTATTAGCAATTAGCAATTAGTGATTAGCTAAGTGATTAGCTATTAGTTATTAGCGATTAGTGAATAGTCCATAGTTTTTAGTCCAATGCACCAAGTCGATAGCCAATAGTGAACGCAGTGGACAAACCGCAAAGAAAATCCCCAAATAGCATTAACCGTGGAATCTATGACACGAACAAAAGGCGGCCGACGGCTGCCGCCGCCCAATCGTATCCCCATGGAACCGCGGTAACAATTACGCACTTCTCAGTCGCAAAAGTGAGGGTGAGGGAAGGTAGGGTGTGGGGAGGAAACCGTAAGGGGGAGAAAAGCGGCGCACCATGTGAACGCAAAATTACTATGATAGGAAAAACAGCGCCGCTTGTCTTCCCCTGGAGGTGTCTTCCCCACACGCGTCGGAAGATGAAATCTTCCGATGAAAACATATAATAGCCCCGATGATAAAAACCAAAGCTAAGAAGCCCAAAACGAACCGCCCCGCAGCACCAAACTATTCACTTTTCACTGAAATCTAATCGCTAATAGCTAATAGCATCACTTGATGGCAAAGGATATCTCCGCAACAACGGCTTTCTCACCATTGACGGAAGCAATGGCTTTGCCTATGCCGATAGGTCCTTTAACCTTGATTATCTCTGTTTCTAAGCGCAGAGTGTCTCCGGGGACTACCTGCCTGCGGAATTTCGCTTCCTTGATGCCGCCGAAAAAGCCTGTCTTGCCCTTGTTCTCGGGGAGCGATAACATCGCAACACAGCCTGCCTGCGCAAGCATCTCTATCATGAGAACTCCGGGTACTACGGGATAATCGGGGAAATGTCCTTTGAACCAGAACTCGTCGGGGGACATGTATTTCTCCGCTACGCACTTGACTCCGGGCTCTAACTCGATAACGCTGTCGATAAGCAGAAAGGGATCGCGGTGAGGGATTATCTCCTTTATCTGCTCCTTGTCCATAAGTACAGCCATTTTATTTTCCTCCTCAGCTTATTATCATCACGGGCTGGTCGTACTCCACAGCCTGACCGTCCTTGGCGATTATCTCGGTGACAACACCGTCAAATTCGCTCTGTATCTCGTTCATAAGCTTCATGGATTCGATTATCATAAGTACGTCGCCTTTCTTGACCTCTCTGCCCACTGTTACAAAGGGAGCCTTTCCCGGTCCGGGCGATGCGTAAAATGTTCCTACAATGGGTGCCTTTACGACGTTTCCGCTCTTTTCCCCTGCCTTCGGAGCAGCAGCTGCGCTTTCCGCAGCTGGAGCAGCCGCAGGAGCTGCCTGCACGGGAGGCACAGGCATCGCAGGAGCAGGCGCACTCATCATCGGCGGAGGAGGCGGGCACTTTCTGCCCTTGACGGTGATAGTTTTCCCGCCGTCAACGATAGTGATCTCCCCCAGCTCGTTTTTGTTCACTATCTCCGCAAGAGCGGCGATAGTATCTATCTCAACCATATTATAGATCTTCTCGCTCATGATGACCCCTCCTTAATCAACGTACTTCTTTACGCAGATAGTCGCATTGTGTCCGCCGAAGCCTAAGCTGTTGGAAAGAGCTGCATTGACGGTCATATTGCGGCCGCCCTCGGTGCAGTAGTCCAGGTCGCACTCGGGGTCGGGCACCTTGTAGCCTGCGGTTGCGGAAACGTAATCGTTCTTGCAGAAAAGCGCTGTGGCAATTGCCTCCACCGCTCCCGCAGCTCCGAGAAGATGTCCTGTCTGCGACTTTGTGGAGTTGATGACCGTCTTGTATGCATGGTCGCCGAGAGCTATTTTGATAGCCTTTGTTTCGTACTTGTCGTTAAGTCCGGTTGATGTGCCGTGAGCATTGATGTAGTCGATATCCTCTGCCTTGAGACCTGCTTCGGTGTATGCCAGTATCATGCCCTGTGCGGCAGCCTCTCCCTCGGGAGAGGGACTTGTCATGTGATATGCGTCGCAGGTAGCGCCATATCCTGCCACCTCGGCGTATATCTTCGCACCTCTTGCCTTTGCGTGTTCAAGCTCTTCGAGGACCAGCATGCCGCTGCCCTCGCCGAGAACGAAGCCGTTTCTTTCGGCGTCAAAGGGGACCGAGCAGCGCTCGGGGTCGCCCGAACGGGAAAGAGCCTTCATGTTGTTAAATCCGCCCAGAGCGAATTCTCCGATACAGGATTCCGAACCGCCCGCTAAGCATACGTCAAGATAGCCGTCCTTTATCTTGCGGAAGGCTTCGCCTATCGCATGAGTTGACGAAGCGCAGGCTGTGGTGGTGCAGTAGTTAGCTCCCTTGAAGCCTGTTTTCATGGAAACTGTGCCCGCAGCCATGTTGCCGATCATCATGGGGATAAAGAATACGGATATCCTGTCGGGACCCTTTTCCATATACTTTGAATGCTCGGAGCATGTGAGATTAAGTCCGCCGATACCCACTCCGCAGATAACACCCGCACGGTAGGGGTCAACGTCCTCGAACCTGCTTCCGCTGTCCTTCAGAGCGTCCAGAGCGGCGCTGAGGGCAAACTGTGTGAAGCGGTCCATTCTCTTTGCTTCTTTCTTGTCGATGTTCTTTTCGGGGTCGAAGTCGTTCACGGAAGCCACCAGCTTGATGTCGAAATCCTCCTTGAGCTTCTCACACTGCAGAGGCGAAAAGCCCAGCTTTCCGCTTTTCAGACTGCCGTAAAATTCATCTATTGTATTTCCGATAGGCGATACCACGCCCATTCCTGTAATAACTACTCTTTTTGACATAAATTTTCTCCATTCTGTATACTAAAGATATATTACATCATAAGTCCGCCGGATATCTCGATGACCTGTCCCGTTACATAGGACGCATCGTCGGAGGCGAGGAAGGATACCACGCCTGCTATCTCGTCAACGGTGCCGTAGCGCTTCATAGCTATCTGCTCAAGCATTCTGTTCTTCTGTTCCTCGGTGAGCTTGTCGGTCATGGGAGTGCTGATAAAGCCGGGAGCCACCGCATTTACGGTGATGCCGCGGGAGCCCAGCTCCTTTGCCATTGTCTTTGTCATGCCGATGATAGCCGCCTTTGAAGCGGAATAGTTTATCTGACCGGGGTTGCCGTAAAGTCCCGCAACGGAAGCAAGGCTGATAATTTTGCCCGACTTCTGGCGCATCATCACCGAGCCTGCCAGCTTCATGAGATTGAACACGCTCTTCTGATTTACTGCGATAACGAGGTCGTACTGTTCCTCGGGCATTCTTGCGGCAAGACCGTCTCTTGTGATTCCTGCGTTGTTTACCAGACAGTCGATAGAGCCGAAGCGCTCCTTGACAGCCTTGACCATTGCTTCGCACTGATCGTACTTGGAAACGTCGCAGATGAATTTCTCACACTCGACTCCGAGAGCCTTTATCCTCTCTTCGATGTCGTTGTTTTCGAACATGCCCTCATTTACGTCGTTGAGAGCGATATTATATCCGTCCTTTGCAAGTCTGAGAGCGATTGCCGCTCCGATACCTCTTGCAGAGCCTGTGATAAGCGCTGTTTTAGCCATAATATTTACTCCTTGTCCGTTAAAAATCTATATTCAGAAGCTTTCCTGCCTGTGCGAACATTTCATTGATGATGTCGCTGCAGGGCTTCACCTCGTTTACCATACCCGCGATAAGTCCGCAGAGGAAGGAGCCCTCGTCGGTATTGCCGTCCTGTACTGCCTTGCGCAGCGAGCCGAGAGTTATCTCCTCGAACTTTTCGGGAGTGAGTGTGCCGTCCTTTTCGCCGCTTGCCAGCATCTTGGAGAACTTAGTCTTGAGATTGCGGCAGGGATGACCTGTGGTTCTTCCCGTTACTACGTTGTCGGTGTCCTTTGCGTCGATGACAAGCTGCTTGTACACGGGATTTATCTGACACTCATCGGAAGCAAGGAACCTTGTTCCCACCTGAACGCCCTCTGCGCCCAGCATAAAGGAGGCTGCGATACCTCTTCCGTCGGCGATTCCGCCCGCTGCGATAACGGGTATCTCCAGCGCGTCAACCACCTGAGGAACGAGACACATGGTAGTATTTTCTCCGATATGTCCGCCCGATTCGGTGCCCTCCGCAACTACTGCGTCGGCACCCGCTCTTTCCATTCTCTTGGCAAGAGCAACAGAGGGGATAACGGGGATGACCTTTATGCCCGCTTCCTTCCATGCGGGAATGAATTTTCCGGGATTGCCTGCGCCCGTGGTGACAACGTTCACCCTTTCGTCGATGCAAAGCTGAGCCAGATCCTCGGCGTTGGGGGACATGAGCATGATATTCACGCCGAAGGGCTTGTCGGTAAGCTCCTTGCAGCGGCGTATCTGATCTCTTAAGTAATCAATGGGAGCGCTGCCGCCTGCGATAAGTCCCAGACCGCCCGCATTGGAAACTGCGGAAGCGAGGGTGCTTTCCGCTACCCATGCCATACCGCCCTGAATGATGGGGTACTTTGTACCCAAAAGCTCTGTTATCCTGTTAGTCATGATATTTTCACCTCTTATTAATATTCGAAAATTACCGAGCCGAGAGTAAGTCCTGCGCCGAAGCCTACGAAGCAGACCTTATCTCCCCGCTTTATCCTGCCTGTGCGGACAGCGTCGTCGAATGCGAGAGGGATAGACGCGCTTGATGTATTGCCGAACCTGTCCAGAGTAAGTACGAATTTATCCAGAGAAACGCCGAGATTCTTAGCCGCGGTCTCGATAATTCTAACGTTTGCCTGATGAGGAACGAACACGTCCACATCACCGATATCCATATCTATCTTCTTGGCAGCATTGAGAGCGGCTGTAGGAAGAGCCTTTGTTGCGAACTTGTACACTTCCTTGCCGTCCTGGAAGATGTACTCGTGAGTGATGCTGTCGTCCATGCCGTCGTGGACGTTTTCCCTGTCCTCGGTCATGAAGGGGTGGTCAGCCTTGCCACTCCTGCAGTAGAGGAACTTGGCACCGTTTCCGTCTGCGCCCAGCCAGCTTGTGAACAGCTTGTCGCTCTTTTCGAGAACGACTGCCGCCGCGCCGTCTCCGAAGAGCACGCAGGAGGAACGGTCCTCGAAATTGGTTATCCTCGAAAGCGCCTCGTTTGCCACGAGAAGCACATATTTAAGGCTGTCGTCGGTCATAAGATAGCGCATTGCGGTATCGAATCCGTAAACGAAGCCCGAGCACGCCGCTCCGATATCGAAGCATGCGGCATTTTCCGCGCCTATTTCCCTCTGGATAAGGCAGGCTGCGGACGGAGTATGGAACTCCAGCGTAATGGTGGAATCTATGATAAGTCCGATATCCTTGACGTCGATACCTGCATTCAGGACGGCAGCCTTAGCCGCCTGTGCGCCAATATACCAGGTGGATTCTCCGTTCACCATATGTCTTGTCTTGATACCTGTGCGCGTTGTTATCCATTCGTCGTTGGTATCAACGATAGTGGACATCATATCATTATCAACGGTAAGAGGGGGCACATAGCTTCCTATTCCCAAAATATTTACTCCCATGAAAAAAAATCCTCCCGATATATTGTATTTTTTACTTTTATATGCTATAATGGTAATGTAACATTTACTGTTTACGCATACAAGCCCTATTATCTATTTTAATATAAATCATGCCGTTTTGTCAATGATTTTTTAGTTTTTTTTGAGAGGTTTTACTATAAATCTTTTTGATAATACGTTTTGTATAATTTTACAAACAGTAATAATTATAGAATCGGAGGAAAAAACATGTCAAAGAACGTATTTCTTTTTTCGGGACAGGGGTCCCAGTACCCGGGAATGGGCGCGGAGCTTATCGACCGCTATTCGGAGGCTAAGGAGGTATTCACCGAAGCTTCGGACATTCTAGGCTTCGATTTAGAGGATAAGTGCCGCAATGCTCCCGCCGAAGAGCTTGCAAAGACCGTAATATCGCAGCCCGCCATAATGGCAGTATCGCTGGCTGCATTTGAAGCGGCAAAGGCAAACGGCATAGGCTTCTCCGCAGCTGCGGGACATTCTCTGGGAGAATATGCGGCGCTTGTTGCCTGCGGCATAGTATCCAGAGCGGACGGCTTTAAGCTCATCAAGCTGCGCTCCGAGGCAATGCAGAGGGCTGCGGAAGGCTCGGACGGAGCAATGTACGCGATCATCGGCAAGGACATGACCGCCGTGGACAAGGTCTGCGAGGAGACCGAGGGCTATGTAGTCCCCGTAAACTACAATTCCGCTGCGCAGACTGTCATTGCGGGAGATACTGCCGCTGCGGAAAAGGCTGCGGCAAAGCTTGCGGAAATGGGCTATCGTGCGGTAAAGCTGAATGTTTCGTCGGCATTCCATTCAAAGCTCATGCAGCCCGCCGCAGAGGAATTTCTTCCCAAAGCTAAGGACTTTACCTTCAAAATGCCCGAAAATGTTGATTTTTATTCAAATCTGTCGGGCGAGAAGCTGACCGACTTCGGAAACATGCCCGAAAGACTGGCACAGCACATAGTCTCCCCCGTAAAGTTCACAACAGAGCTTGCCAATATGCAGGCAGACGGCATTGACACCTACATTGAGTTAGGACCCGGCAAGGTGCTCTCGGGACTGGTAAAGAAAACCCTCAAGGGCGTAACTATCAGCAACATTGAAGATAATTCAAGCTTAGACAAGGCGGGTAACAGCAAATAGCAAATAGCTATTAGATATTAGCTATGAACTGAATACTATCCCGCTAATTGCTAATCGCTAATCGCTATTAGCTCAACAAGAAAGGACTGATACACTTATGAAAAAATACGGACTTCTGGGGTATCCCCTTAAGCATACCATGTCGCCGCCCATACATAACAGGCTCTTCGAGCTGGCGGGCGTGAAGGACTTCTCTTACGAGGTCAAGGAAATACCTCCCGAGGAATTACCGTCAAAGGCAGAGGAGCTTCTCGCTCTGGACGGATTTAACATAACTATCCCCTACAAGGTGGATATAATCAAGTACATCGACGAGCTTGACGACTCCGCCAAGCGCTATAACTCCGTGAACTGCGTCACCAACAAAAACGGTAAGCACATCGGCAGCAACACCGACTGCGACGGATTTCTCCGCTCCCTGTCGGCGGCGGGCGCTTCCCTTGAAGGAAAGGTGCTCCAGTGCGGCTGCGGCGGCGTGGGACGCATGACCGCTATCGAGGCTGTACGTCACGGAGCGGAGCTGACTATCTCCGTGCTGCCCGGCTTTGAGAACACCGTCGATCCCGTTAAGGAATACGCCGAAAAGAACGGTGCAAAGGGCAGTATCACCGTAGTTCACCCCGAGGAGATAAGCGGCAGCTTCGATCTGCTGGTAAACGCTTCTCCCGTGGGAATGTTCCCCAAGGTCGACGACTGTCCCGTCACCGAGGACGTCGTTAAAAGGTGCGGCTTCGTGTTCGATATCATCTACAATCCCGAGGTGACAAAGCTTATACAGACCGCCAAAAATCACGGCATAAAGACCGCAGGCGGCATGGCTATGCTGGTATGGCAGGCTGTGGTAGCTCACGAATACTGGGACGGCAGCAGATACAATGACAGCGACATCGAACAGCTCATCGCCGATATGCACAGGCTTATGGCGCAGTAACACAGCTCATACATCATCATTGGAATGGGGTATCTTAAAAATGAACATATTTAAAAAATTAGTATCGGCAGTATCGGCTGCCGTTCTGGCGGTCACAGCGCTGACATCGGTATACACGCCCTCGGTTTCTGCCGAGGAATATACTTCTGCGGGCATAACGCAGGAATATTCCGCAGAGTCGGAGCTTGCAGATATGTACGCTTCTTCCTCCAAGGCGGGATTCACACTGATGGTCTACATGGTAGGCTCAAATCTTGAATCGGACGGCGGTCTCGCCACCGATGATATCGAAGAGATATGCAATGGCTACAGCGGAAAGAACGTTAACATCATCATCCAGACGGGAGGAACGGTAAGATGGTATTACGACGGCATCAGCTCGAAAAAATGCCAGCGCTTCAAGGTCGAGTCATACGGGCTTGAACTGGTCGACAATTCCGTCGGCATGCAGAATATGAGCAGCAAGAACACTCTCGGCAATTTTATCAGATACTGTAAGAAAAACTATCCCGCTTCACGTTATGGACTCGTGCTCTGGGACCACGGCGGCGGAACGATCGGCGGCTTCGGCATGGATCAGGTATACAGCTATGAATCCATGAGCCTCGAGGATTACAATGCCGCACTGAAAAAAGGCGGCGTACATTTCGATTTCGTGGGCTTTGACGCTTGTCTTATGGCAACTCTGGAGACCGCTCTCATGACCTCGGGATACGCAGATCATCTTATCGCCTCGGAGGATTCCGTAAGCGGCATCGGCTGGTACTATACCGACTGGATAAAGTCCCTCTGCAATAACCCGAAGCTTTCCACAACGAAGCTCGGCAAAAAGATAGTAGATTCCACGGTGAAGGAGTCAGCTTTACAAGGCTCGTACAACAACTCCGACATTTCCGTGATAGATCTGTCACGCATAAAACAATATGTGATCCCTGCACTGAACACATTTTCACAGAAATCATTATCCCTTCTGAAGTCAAAGAAATATCACATCATCGCCAAGAGCAGATCGGGGCTTTCCATATACGACAGCTATACCGAGCTGGTGGATATTGCCGACTATGCTTCCTGCTTCTCGGATAACAGCACTTTATCAAAATCGGCTGCATCACTGAAAACAGCGGTAAAAAAGGCTGTCATTTACCATAAGTCCACGGGCTCGCCGGTAGGCAGCGGAGGACTTTCCATTGCCTTCCCCTTTGATGACCTGGAAAATCTCGACACCGTGATCAATATATACGATACAGCGGGCGTCAAAACGTCCTACACCAAATTTCTGAACTATTTCGCCAATATAATGGCAGGCGGTCAGCAGTATTATCTGGGCGCCTCCAAAGCGCGTGACTATTCCGACTGCGGCTGGTACGACGAATCGAAGTTCTACTCCGACAGCTATTACAAAAAATTCTACCTCGACGACGACGATTTGGAGGTCAAAAAGATAAACGGCCGCTGGGTATGCCCCATCACCGACGACCAGAGCGCAACGATCAGCAGATATGAGCTCTGTATGTACTATTATAATGAAGACGCGGGCTACGCCGTTGATTTCGGCACGGATAATATATATGACTTCGACAGCAAGGGACGCCTTATCGTAGAGTACGACGAAACGTGGGTATCCCTGAACGGCACGCCTATACCCTGCTATTATATAGAAACGACCACCGATGACGGCTACACGACGCATATCAGCTGTACCTACGGCGAGTATAACGGTTTATATGCACGGATATATCTCATGTGGGACAACGACCGGTACACCTATCCCGATAACGGCACGATCATGGCATGGAGCCCTCTTGACGATCAGGGACGTGCTTCAAGACTTATCTCCGCGGAAAAGGGCGACACCTTCAAGATATACTACGATGTCTACGACGAAAATATCGAATATCAGGACAGCATACTGGCAGACGATTACGTATACACCGTCGGAAAGACCCGCGTGACCTACGAGGACGTGTCCTATCTGGGAATGACGGTCATCTATTACAGGATAACCGATATATTCAACAATGTACACTTCACCGAAAATATATATTACTATACCGAGTGAGAATATCCGCTCGGAATGGGTCATCGGCAGTGAATGAAACAATAAAAAACACGGACAGGATAACAAGCACACCGCCTGTTATCCTGTCCGTGTTTATATCACTGCGTAATTACAGCTGAATAATTACCTTGCCGTTTGTGGTGGGGCTTACCTTGATGGGCTCCTTGCCGAATACGCTTACGCTGAAATGCTTGTCGGTCTCGGTGTATGCCACCTCGACGATGTTTCCTGTGCGCTTTGCGGTAAGAGTGAATACATTCTCCGCCTCGGTATCATATACGGAAGCAGTTATCTCACAGCCGTCGGAGGGCTCGTAGATAACAAACTCTGCGCCGTCCAGATAATCGTACTCAAAGTCGCGTACAAAATTGCCGTATGCGATGATGCTGTCGGGCTTTGCAAGGCAGGGAAGAGACATATAGTCGAACTTCTCGTTATAGAACTTGCCGCCCTCGTACTGTCTGCCGCTGATGATGTCGGTCCATTTTCCCTCGGGAACGTAGAATTCCGCTGTGCCCTCTTCGTTGAAGACAGGCGCAACAAGGAGGTTATCGCCGAACATATACTGTGTATCCAGCTGACGGCATACGGGGTCGTCCGCAAAGTCGATGACCATAGCTCTCATCATGGGAACGCCGACCTCGTGGGTCTTTATTGCCTGTGCCCAGATGTAAGGCATAAGCTTGCCCTTGAGCTTCGTGAAGAAGCGGAGCACATCAACGGATTCCTCGTCAAAGAGCCAGGGCACTCTGTAGGAAGAGTTTCCGTGGAGACGGGAATGAGAGGAAAGAAGTCCGAAGGCTGCCCAGCGCTTGTAGATATCGGGAGTAGCGGTAGCCTCGAAGCCGCTCATGTCGTGTGAGAAGAAGCCGAAGCCGCTCATGCAGAGTGAGAGTCCGCCGCGGAGAGTTTCCGCCATGGAGGTATACTCTGCGGAGCAGTCGCCGCCCCAGTGTACGGGGAATTTCTGTCCGCCCACAGTTGCGGAGCGTGCGAACAGGCATGCCTTGTTCTTGCCGTTATATTCCTCCAGAACATCGAACACCGTCTTGTTGTAGAGGTAGGTATAATAGTTATGCATAGCATAGGGGTCGGAGCCGTCGAAATACTTGACCTTTGTGGGTATTCTCTCGCCGAAGTCGGTCTTGAAGCAGTTCACGCCCATCTCGCAGAGTCTGCGGAGCTTCTCCTGATACCACTTGCAGGCGTCGGGATTGGTAAAGTCAACGATAGCCATGCCGGGCTGCCACATATCGCACTGGAAGACGCTGCCGTCAAGATTCTTGATGAAGTAGCCGTTCTTCACGCCCTCGTCGAAGAGAGAGCTTCTCTGTGCGATGTAGGGATTTATCCAGACGCATATCTCCAGACCCTTTTCGGTCTTGAGACGGTTAAGCATAGCCGCAGGGTCGGGGAACTGACGCTTGTCCCACTCGAAGTCGCACCACCGGAACTCCTTCATCCAGAAGCAGTCGAAGTGGAACACCTGCAGAGGGATATCTCTTTCAGCCATGCCGTCGATGAAGGAGGTAACAGTTTCCTCGTCGTACTTTGTGGTGAAGGAGGTAGTGAGCCAGAGTCCGAAGGTATATGCGGGAGGAAGGGCGGGCTTGCCGGTAAGGTCGGTATAGTTGGAGAGCACCTCGGTGATGTTCCCGCCGCCGATAACGAAGTATTCAAGATGCTCGCCGGGAACGGTGAAGGACATCTTTGAAACGGTATCGGAAGCCACCTCATAGGATACCTTGTCGGAGGAGTTTACGAAAATACCGTACCCTCTGGAGGATACGCAGAAGGGAATGCTCTTGTAGGACTGGTCGGAGCAGGTACCGCCGTCGGAGTTCCATATCTCAACGTTCTGACCGTTCTTTACAAGGGGAGTGAACTTCTCGCCGAAGCCGTAGATGCACTCGCCTACGGACAGGGTGAGCTGTTCACGGAGATATGTAGTTTCAGGGTTCTGAGGATAGCTCCAGAAGGTATCGTCCTGAGCGGCGCTTACTCTTGCGGACTTCTTGAATTCGCTCTCATGTACGATAGTCTGAGCTCTCCAGCCGCCGCCCGTGAGCTTCTTATCCTTGTAGAAATAGTTGATGCCCCAGTTATACTTGCCGATAACAGCCTTTGTATCGCCGGAGATGATCTCCCAGGTCTGTTCGGTCTCCTTTACCTGCGGCTTGCAGCCCCAGTCCTCGGTAAGCTCGAACTTGGGCATATTGTCGAGAGTGCCCTTGTAGTGGTCGATAGACACCTTGAACACGTTTTTCTGTGTGGAAGTGATATTGATATCCAGCACGGGACCGCCGAGGGTCATGCCTCTGTTCTGGATATACTGTGTTGTTGCGAGGATATTGAGTCCGTTTTCGATAGGTGTGACCTCGTAAGCCTGAGAAGCATAGCTTACATCGTAGCCCTTCTGATTGAGCCAGAATCCGTCTGCAAATTTCATTGGGTTCTCCTCCTTAAGGTTGAATTTGTAATCGTTTACAGCCATAAAATTTATAAACCGAAAGAAACCCCGGCGAAAACAGTGCAGATACGAGAACAAATCGATCGCCAAAATTATTCCTTCGTGTTATTGATTTTATTGTACAACATTTACAACAAAATTTCAAGGGGTTTATTAAATTTTACATTTTATACACAATTGGACGACATGAGCCGAACTATGGTCTATACTTAGTGCGTACTCAATAACTGCCCGAAGGGCAGTTATTGGCTGAAAATCAAAGCTTTGTGCGGTGTTGCCTCAATTATATTATCCCCAAAGAACAAAACTAAATGCAAAATCATTGACATTATCCCGCATAATGTGATACAATAAAGAAAAAGCATAACGGGGGAATAAAATTGAGCAGTTCTGCACTTAACAAGATATTGGTCCGCAACGAAAAAGACGCAAATATCATGACTGCAAAGGTAATGGCAATAACCTTTGTGATTTTCACCTGCATTTTCATACTGAATCTGCTGAACATCTTCATAATAGACCAGACCGTGATGACCACAGCCTATATTATCAGCGCGGTGCTGCTGCTTTCTCCCACGGTCATCAACAGATTTACGGACAAAAAGGCGGGCTGGCAGAAATATCTGTATGTGCTCTTTGCGGGACTGTTCCTGCTCGTCACGGCCACTACACTTACATATCATGTTGTGCTTGTATATGCATACCCCATCGCCATCGCGGGGATATATTTCTCAAAAAAGCTGACGAATCTCTCCACCGTAATGACTATCATCATCACTGTCATCGGACAGATTTGCGGCTTTTATCTGAACTGGCGCCCCGATTACAATTTCACCACGCTGCGCGGCTTGATATTATACAGCATACTGCCGCGTCTGCTGACGCTGATAAGCTTTGCGGCGCTGCTGGGCGTGCTCACCAAGCGGACCTCCAAGCTCCTTGAAGAGGACGCGGAAAATTACGAAAAGCTCGCCATGTACAACCGCGAGATGATATACGACTTTGCCACCCTCGTGGAAAACAGGGACGAAAGCACGGGCGGTCATATCAAAAGGACAAGCATCTATGTCAGGCTGCTTGCACAGGAGCTTAAAAAGGAAAAGCTTTACGAAGATATAGTTACCGACGATTTTATCAGCAATATCTCAACGGTAGCGCCTCTTCACGATATCGGGAAGATATCCATTCCCGACAGCATTCTTCAGAAGCCCGGCAGACTTACCGACGAGGAATTTGATGTAATGAAGACCCACTCTGCCAAGGGCGGAAAGATAATCCGCGAGACCTTCGCTCATTTCGATGACGAAAAATACGTAGAAATGGCATATAATGTCGCAAGATATCACCATGAAAAATGGAACGGCAAAGGCTATCCCGAGGGGCTCGCAGAGGAAGATATCCCGCTCCCCGCAAGGATAATGGCAGTGGCGGATGTGTTCGACGCCGTTTCGGAAAAGCGGTGCTACCGCGAGGCAATGCCCCTTGATAAGTGCTTCGGCATCATCGAGGAGGGCAGGGGCAGGGACTTTGACCCCCTGCTGGCAGACGCATTCCTGAATATCCGCGACGAGATAGTACAGGTACATAAAAACAGCATGTCGAAATATACGGCTGCTATGATCGAAGCTTATGAAGAGAAAAAGAATGTAATGTGATATTGACCCACTCCCCTATTGCCAAACCAAACAAAAAATGCTATTGCTCCACAAATTAACTGATGAAGATTTATGCGCAGAACCGCTGTCAAAAGACTAGGAAGAAAACCGCAGGAATATGCGATATTTCAAGGTTTTCTGACGAAGGATTTTGGCAGCGGGGCAAGCAGAAAATTCAACAGTTAATTGGGGGAGCAATATAATAAAGCTAATAAACTATACTATAATAAAGGCGGTAATAATATGCATCTTGAAGAAAAAACTACGGACAGCAAACCCGTTTTCAGCGGAAAGGTCGTTGACCTGCGCGTTGACACCGTGGAGCTGGAGGACGGCTCTTCTGCCACAAGAGAAGTCATCTCCCACCCCGGCGGAGCCTGCGTCGTTCCGCTGGACGATAACGGCGATATCATCATGGTGAAGCAGTTCCGCTATCCCTTCGGGACACAGCTTATCGAGGTGCCCGCGGGAAAGCTCAACTACGGCGAGGACCCCTATGAGACCGCTCTCCGCGAGCTCAAGGAGGAAACGGGCGCAGTCTGCGATAAGGTCACCGATTTAGGCGTGTGCTACCCCACCGTGGCTTACGATACCGAGAAGATCCACATGTATCTCTGCGAGGGGCTTCATTTCGAGGACCGTCATCTTGACGAGGACGAGTTCTTAGACGTTATCCGCATGCCCTTCGAAAAGGCTGTGGAAATGGTGATGAACAACGAGATACCCGACGCAAAATCTCAGATAGCCATTCTCAAATCCATGGTCATAATAAACGGCAGGACCGACTGAAAACCGCGCAGAACAGGCAATATCCCCCGCAAAAAATATTTTTTCGAAAATCCCTTGACAAAACAGAAATTGTATGATATAATAAATAAGTCGTTAGCCGATAAGGCTATGCGGCTTATACGGAGAGGTGTCCGAGTGGTTTAAGGAGCCGGTCTTGAAAACCGGTGATCCCGCAAGGGACCGTGGGTTCGAATCCCACCCTCTCCGCCATATAAAAATCAATACTTTTTATACGGCTGCCATTTACGGAGATGTACTCAAGTGGTGACGAGGCGCCCCTGCTAAGGGCGTAGGTCGGGTAACCGGCGCGAGAGTTCGAGTCTCTCCATCTCCGCCAGATAAACTGCAAACATTTTTTCGTTTGCAGTTTATTTTTTTACTAAAAGGAACAATATCATGAACGAAGAAAAATACCGTAAAATATCCGATCGGTTCGGCGAAAAGCCCTATCGGCTCACCGTGCTGAAAATACTTAATAAGCTCACCGTTTACATAGGCTACGGCGCATATGCCGCACTGCTCATATTCCTTGCGGTCACTATGGATATCCGTATTATCAGATGTATTGCAGTGCCCGCAGTCACATTCCTGCTGGCGACCGTTGTCCGCAACGGGATAAACGCTCCCCGTCCCTACGAAAAGCTTGATATCACGCCACTTATCCCCAAATCCACCAAGGGAAAGTCCTTCCCCAGCAGACACACGGTCTGTATCGCCATAATCGCTGCGGCGTGGCTTTATGTGAATATCCCCGCAGGACTGGCTCTCTGCGCTGTCACGCTGATAACTGCGGTGATACGCCCCGTAATGGGAGTCCATTTTCCCCGTGATACTATTGCAGGGATAATATTTTCCGCTGTATGCGGAGTTATCGGATTTGTCCTTATCTGAAAGGAGTACGCCATGAACAAGAAAAAAATAGCCGCCGCAGCTGTGGCGGGGCTGGAAGAAATATATCCCGAAGCTATATGCTCCCTGACCTATGAGGAGCCCTATCAGCTTATGATAGCCGCGCGGCTCTCCGCACAGTGCACCGACGCGCGGGTGAATATCGTCACCCCCGTTCTCTTTGAGAAATACCCCACCCTTGACAGCCTTGCCGACGCGGAGGTCTCCGATATCGCCGAGATAATACGTCCCTGCGGACTTGCCAACACAAAGGCTAAAAGCATAGTTGAGATGTGCGCCCGTCTGCGGGACGTGTACGGCGGAGTCCTCCCCGACACTCTCGACGAGCTGCTCACCCTCCCCGGGATAGGCCGCAAGACCGCAAATCTTCTGCTGGGGGACATATATCACAAGCCTGCGGTAGTCACCGACACCCACTTCATTCGCATTACGGGACGGCTGAGACTTACCGACAACAAAGCTCCCGCCGCCGTTGAAGATGACCTGCGGAAGCTGCTCCCCGCGGACAAGTCCTCGGATTTCTGTCACAGACTGGTGCTGTTCGGACGTGAATACTGCACCGCAAGGTCGCCGAAATGCGACACCTGTCCTCTCAGAATGAAGCTTATCGAAGCGGACGGAAAATTCTCCTGTAAAGTATAATATCAGTTGATAAAACAGCGGCTGCCCGATAAAAGGCAGCCGCCGGTGTTATTATATCATAACTTTTTACGCCTTCAGCTTTTCGATCTGCTGTCTTAAGAGACGGGACTGACCGTTGAGCTCTTCGCAGGAAGCCGCGGTCTCCTCGGCTGTGGCGCTGTTCTGCTGAACTACAACAGATATCTGAGAAAGTCCTTGTGTTACCTGCTTTATGGACTCTGCCTGCTCCTCGGAGGCCGTGGATATCTCGTCGATAAGACGGCTGGTCTCCTTTGCCTTTTCGGTGATGCTCTTCATGGAAACAGCTGCGGAGTTCACCTTTGCGGAGCCGTCGTTTATGGCGTCTACCGTGGACGTGATAAGCCCGGACGTCAGATTTACCGCTTCCGCGCTCTTGGACGCAAGATTTCTTACCTCGTCCGCAACGACCGCAAAGCCCTTGCCCGCTTCGCCCGCTCTTGCCGCTTCGACTGCCGCGTTAAGTGCAAGGATATTGGTCTGGAAGGCGATATCGCTGATAGTATTTATGATACCGTTTATCTCCGCGGATTTTTCTTCGATTTCCTTCATGGCTGTTATCACGCCGCTCATTTCCTCGTTTTCGGTGACGGCGCTCGCTTCCATATCTGCGGAAAGCTCCTTTGCATGAACGGCATTACGGGCATTTGCCTCGACCTTTTCGGAGATAGCGCCGATAGTCGCGTTAAGCTCTTCTATGGCGTTCGCCTGGGTGGTGGTGCCGTTAGCGAGTATCTGAGAACCGTCCGCCATCTGCGCGGAGCCTGCCATTACCTGCTCGGAGGAAATATTAATCCCGCGGACAAGTCCCGAAAGCTGTTGTCTTATCACGCCGAAGGAGCGTTCTATCTTCTCAAAATCGCCGTGATATTCAATTGAGGGCTTGACGGTGAAATCGCCGCACGCCATAGCTTCAAGCACTTTTGAGATATCCTCTATGTAGTTTGAAAGGGTGTGCTTGGTCTCCTGAAGGACAAGGGTCAGATCGCCCACCTCGTTTTCGACAGCCTTGCCCTCGAAATCGGGAACGTTCAGTATGCCTGCGTTCATGCTTTCGCTGAGGGAGCGGGAATCCATAATGGGCTTGACGATTATCACCTTCATAATTTTGCTGATAAGGAAGCTGGATGCGCCCATTATCACTATAGCCGCAATGACTGCGATGATTATGACGCTTACGAATGCCTTGTCGCTCTCTGCGGTAGGCTGTCCTGCGAAGAGGGCGCCTATGGTATTGCCGTAGATATCCTTGATAGGCTCATAGGTCACGAAGTACTTGTCTCCGAGGATATCCGCCTGACCTCTGTAGGTCTCATTATCCTCAAGGACAGCCTTCCTGACCTTATCGCTCATCTGAGTGCCCACTGCCTTGGTGCCGTCGTGGTTTACGACTGTGGTGGCATAGCGGGTATCTCCTGCGAAGATGGTGACATCGTTGCCTGTCTGTTCCTTTATCTCGGTAAGATAATCGTCGGCGGAAAGGTCATAGCCCAGCAGACATGCGCCTGCAAGGGAGCCGTCGCCGTTCAGCACGGGCACCGCATAGATACAGCTGATAGGCAGACCGTCCTCGCTGTCGGTAAATATGCCGCGCAGAGTATTCTTCCCGTCAAGGACCTCCGACGCTTTGAAGGCGTTGAGCTTATAATTATCGCTGCTCCATATCTTATTTCCGTCCGAGTCGGTGAACAGACAGAAGGTGTACTCGTCAACGGGAGCATTTTTGAAAAGCTCCGCCAGAGCGGCACTGTCTCCCGAAGCCACAGCCTGAGCCGCACCCTGCACTGACCAGAAGGAATACACATCCTCCAGATGCGCAGCGTGGTCAGATATCTTCTCCTCGAAGACATGAACGCCGATATCAGCCATATCGTTGAAATTCTGATTATTATGCCTGGTGCTCAGCACCAGAGATATTACAAGAGTTGCCGCGATACTTATGGCAATGATCCCTCCGACAACCAAGGTTATCCCTATTTCCACTCTTGCTTTTTTACCCATCTTGTTTTCCTCCCATTATGTATATTTATGAAGATACATATAATGTCGGCGAAAAAGGCTGTCCGAAATACTGTTTATATAAAACATTTTCGAATTATTCAGCTTTTTCAGTATATAAATTATAACAAAAAACACCCGCCGTGTCAATTGGTATTTTGTTTATTTTCAAATTAAAAAATGATACATATTGACTAATAATATTTTATCTTATTAAAGCAAAAATTGATATAAAACGTTTAAAATGTCGTAATATTTTTTATTGTGCAAAAAAGCCCTCAGAAGCCTTGTCGGGCACTGAGAGCCGATTATTATTTTCGGGTCAGAGTATCCCCAGCCGCTTTTTCGCATTGAAAATTCTTTCCTCCGACGGAGGCTCCACGCCCTCCAGGGGATATTTTATTCCCAGCTCATCCCACTTGAATCTTCCGAGAGTATGATAAGGCAGTATCTCCACCCGTTCAACGTTTTTCAGCGTATCGAGGAATTTCCGCAGTCCGTCGATATCCTCGTCAAAATCGGAGAGGGTCGGCACGAGAACGTGTCTTATCCACACAGGCTTGCCGATGTCGCTTAAATACCTCGCCATATCAAGAATATTTGCATTGTCATGACCCGTAACGTTCCTGTGCCGTTCGGAGGATATCTCCTTGATATCCAGCAGCAGCAGGTCGGTATACTTCATCAGCTCGTTGAACTTGGAGAAGAAGGGCTCCTCACGGGTAAAGGGCTGACCTGCGGTGTCGATGCAGGTGCTGACATTTTCCGCCTTAGCGAGCCTGAAAAGCTCGGTAAGGAAATCTGTCTGCAATAGCGGCTCGCCGCCGCTGACGGTGATACCGCCGCCCTTTTTCCAGTATGACCTGTATCGAAGCGCCTGTTTCAGTGCCTGTTCGGCAGTTATTTCGGTACCGCGGGACTTATCCCACGTATCGGGATTATGACAGTATCTGCACCGCATATCGCAGCCCTGCATAAAGATGATATACCTCACCCCGGGACCGTCCGCAGCGCCGAAGCTTTCCGTGGAGTGTATCCGTCCCACAGCGGATGTGTTTTCCATTTATCTCACAGCCTTTCGCTATTTAGTATTTGTTATGCATGTCTGATTATTCGCTGTAAAGCAAAAGCCCCCAATTGCTTTGAGGACTTTTGCGGTTTATTTTGTGATTTGTTCTTTGGTTTCGACGGAGCACTGTTCTGATTCGGGCTTTGCGGTCACATGAGAGTAATCGTTCGTTTTCGGCGGAGCTCCGCTCCGCGCATTTGAGACGCTCCGCTGTCAAATGCTGCGCCGCCCGGATTTATCTTACTTATCGTGAATATTTGCTGTTCGTTTGCTGCCTTTCGTGTTTTTACACGGGCGGCGCTTTATTGCTGTTCGGCGCTTCGGCTTAGATTCAGAGCATCGCTGTGTTACGTGCCGGTGGGGGATTTCGCTGTCTGCGGACAGCGACCAAAGGACTCCGCCCTTTGGAAACTCGCGGCCTTTGGAAAAGGCCGGCGAAACTTTTTAATTCGGGCTTACTGCTCAGCTGCTGTTACTCTCAGCCTCGCACCTTCCTTCGCTCGTTTCTTACTTCCGCGGCTTAATGTAACCTAAGCTGAACACTAACAACGCGGCAATCGCCCGCCGGGGCGTCCCCGGCTCACATACTCTTATGGCAGGTACGTGCGATAACGTCCAGCTGCTGCTCTCTTGTCAGGTCGATGAACTTTACCGCATATCCCGATACTCTTATGGTGAAGTTCGCATACTCTTCCTTCTCGGGGTGCTCCATTGCGTCAATGAGCTTCTCTGTGCCGAATACGTTCACGTTCAGATGATGCGCGCCCTTCTCAAAATATCCGTCCAGAACGTTCACCAGATTCTCCGCACGCTCTTCGTCGGAGTGACCCAGTGCGTCGGGGGAGATGGTCTGCGTGTTGGAAATACCGTCCAGTGCCCACTCGTAGGGGAGCTTCGCAACAGAGTTAAGGGAAGCAAGCAGTCCGTTCTTCTCCGCGCCGTAGGAGGGGTTCGCACCGGGAGACAGAGGCTCACCCGCACGTCTGCCGTCGGGAAGAGAGCCCGTAGCCTTGCCGTAAACGACGTTCGATGTGATGGTAAGAATGGACGTTGTAGGCTCGGAATCGCGATATGTATGGCACTGCTTTATCTTGTGGAGGAATGTCTTAAGGAGCCATACTGCGATGTCGTCCGCACGGTCGTCGTCGTTGCCGTAGCGGGGGAAGTCGCCCTCCACCTCGTAGTCGATGCAGAGTCCCGAATCGTCGCGGACAGTCCTTACCTTTGCGTACTTGATAGCGGAAAGGGAATCCACCACATGGGAGAAGCCTGCAATTCCCGTTGCAAAGGTGCGTCTTACGTTGGAATCGATGAGCGCCATTTCGGCAGCTTCATAGTAGTATTTGTCGTGCATGTAGTGGATAAGGTTCAGTGTGTGAACGTAGATGCTTGCCAGCCAGCTCATCATCTCGTCATATTTCTGCATTACCTCAACATAATCGAGGTATTCCGACCTGATAGGCACGAGCTTGGGTCCCACCTGTGCGCGGGTCTTTTCGTCCACGCCGCCGTTTATCGCATAGAGCAGGCACTTTGCAAGGTTTGCTCTTGCGCCGAAGAACTGCATCTCCTTGCCCGTCTGAGTTGCGGAAACGCAGCAGCAGATAGCATAGTCGTCGCCCCATTCAACGCGCATAACGTCGTCGTTCTCGTACTGGATAGAGCTTGTGGTGACGGATATCATCGCAGCGTATTTCTTGAACGCCTCGGGAAGTCTTTCCGAGTAGAGCACGGTCAGATTGGGCTCGGGAGAGGGTCCCATGTTTTCGAGAGTGTGGAGGAAGCGGAAGTCATTCTTGGTGACCATGGAGCGGCCGTCTATGCCCAGTCCCGCAACGGAGAGGGTAGCCCATACGGGGTCGCCCGAGAAAAGCTCGTTGTAGGAGGGAATTCTCGCGAACTTGACCATTCTGAACTTCATGACCATGTGGTCGATAAGCTCCTGAGCTTCCTTTTCGGTGAGAGTGCCGTTGTCAAGGTCTCTCTGGATATAGATATCGAGGAAGGTAGAAATTCTTCCCACAGACATAGCTGCGCCGTTCTGGGTCTTGATAGCCGCAAGATAGCCGAAGTAGAGCCACTGGCATGCCTCTCTTGCGTCCTTTGCGGGCTGTGAGATGTCGTAGCCGTAGGACTCTGCCATTACCTTCATTGCCTTAAGAGCCTTGATCTGGTCAGCTATCTCCTCGCGGCGGCGGATGATATCATCTCTCATCTTGCCGTTTCCGCAGAAGTTGAGATCCTCGGTCTTCTTGGCAACGAGGTAGTCGATCCCGTAGAGCGCCACGCGGCGGTAATCGCCGACGATACGTCCTCTTCCGTATGTATCGGGGAGACCTGTGATTATCTTGTTCTTTCTTGCAGCCCTCATCTCGGGAGTATATGCGTCATAGACCGCCTGATTATGGGTCTTGTGAAATTCGGTGAATATCCTGTGGAGCTCGGGGTCGGGCTCGTAGCCGTAGTTGCGGCAAGCCTCCTCCGCCATTTTGATCCCGCCGAAGGGCATGAATGCACGCTTTAAGGGCTTGTCCGTCTGGAGACCGACTACTCTTTCGAGGTCCTTCATGTTCTCGTCGATATAGCCGGGCTTGTGGGAAGTCAGCCCCGACACGATATGAGTATCCATATCGAGAACGCCGCCCTTTGCGCGTTCCTCCTTCTGGAGCTCCTTAAGTCTGCCCCAGAGCTTGTTGGTAGCCTCGGTAGGTCCTTCGAGGAAGGACTCGTTTCCCTCGTAGGGAGTATAGTTGTTCTGGATAAAATCTCTGGTATCCACTTCATCGCGCCATCTGACGCCTTTAAAGCCGTTCCACTGTTCAAAATTGTTCATTACTTCT
Organism: Oscillospiraceae bacterium; assembly: GCA_022768245.1. Lineage (GTDB taxonomy): Bacteria > Bacillota > Clostridia > Oscillospirales > Ruminococcaceae > RGIG4694. The sequence goes on along the minus strand of JALEMR010000021.1, from coordinate 49,169 downwards.
ACCTCCTGAAAATTTCCTCCCCATATCTCTGCTTTTCACAATTTTACAGAAAAATGAGGTCCCATTATCCGTAAATAAAACATGCAAATTTTAGTTATCATATGCTAACTCGGCGATATACAGCATATCAATATTCCAAACACACGCCGTCCTCCGCATACGTTCACGGATATAACAAAGAAAATCCCCGCTCCAAAGCGGGAGCTTTTCGCTTACAGATACATTATATCACATAACAAAATACAAGTCAATGACTTTAAATAAAAAAATCGTATGTATTTTTTGTTAAGGCAGCACCGCACAAAGGAAAAAATTAAAAAACGATTATAATTTAAAAATGCGATAAAATATGTTGACAGTTTAATAATATTTTGGTATACTATATTTAAGGTGCGGGACTTCTTCGGCACGAAAATATTATTTTTTTCGGAGCAAAAAACCTTGACAAGCCATTATGTATATGATACAATGTAAAGAATACCATTTTTTAAGGTAAATCTAATATCAGTGCAAAGGCAGGTCTTTTGTATGAAAAAATCCGAAAACAATACCGTTACAGAGGAGATCGCCGTAAGGAAGATGTCCGCCGTAAGTCTTATCGGAAATACCGTTCTTTCGGCGTTCAAGCTTGCCGCAGGCGCTCTGGGAAATTCTCCCGCCATGATATCCGACGCCGTACATTCCATGTCGGACGTTTTCTCCACATTTATCGCAATGATAGGCGTAAAGCTCGCCGCCCGCAAGGCTGACAAGGACCACCCATATGGTCATGACCGCTTCGAATGCGTAGCTTCTATCATTCTCTGCGGCATACTTCTCGCCGCAGGAGTGGGCATAGGCTGGGGCGGTATCAATACCATCATCGGCGGAAATTACGATTCCATCGAGGTCCCCGGAATGGTTGCCCTTATCGCCGCGATAGTTTCCATTCTCACAAAGGAATGGATGTTCCACTACACAAAGCATTATGCGCAGATGATAGGCTCCTCCGCGTTCATGGCGGACGCCTGGCATCACCGCTCCGACGCACTTTCCTCTGTGGGAGCGCTTATCGGCATAGGCGGAGCTATGCTGGGCTTTCCCGTTATGGAGCCCATAGCCGAGGTCGTTATCTGCATATTCATAGCGAAAGCCGCCGTCGATATCTTCCGCGACGCTTTGAGCAAGATGCTGGACACCTCATGCAGCTCGGAATATGAATCTCAGCTCACCGACTTTGTGGCTTCACAGCCCGGAGTTGTCCGCGTTGACCTCATCCGCACCAGGAAATTCGGCAGTAAGGTCTATATCGACGCAGAAATAGCCGTGAACGGAGATATCTCTCTCCGCGACGCCCACGAGATAGCCGAAAACGTCCACAGCGCCGTTGAAGAAAGCTTCTCCGATATCAAGCATATAATGATACATGTGAATCCCGCAGATGATAATGCCGTGGATAACAATGCTGTACATACAGCATCATAATAACCAAACTTTAAACGAAAGGACTTATTAACATGAAGATCGCAAAAAGGATACTGACCGTTGCGGTATGCGCTGCAGTGACCGCGTCAATGATGAGCTTCGGCGCTTATGCGGAGGAGCTTCCCGAAAAATATGACCTTCGCACCGAGAACGTCCTTGGCGAGGTGGAAAATCAGGGAAGTGTAGGCTCCTGCTGGGCGTTCGGCTCCATCGGCATACTGGAGACCTGGCTCCGCGCCAACGATATGGGAAACTATAACTTTTCCGTGCGCCATATGGACACCGTCACCGCCATGGCTTATGCCGACAGCTTCAATACAGAGAACGGCTCGGCTTTACGTCCCTACTGTGACGGAGGATATCACTTTGACGCCATGACCTATTACTTCAGCGGCCGCGGTCCCGTGCTTGAAAAGGACTATGAGTATATCGCCACCTATCAGGGAATGTATCCTCAGGACCGCAGAGGCGCGGAATGCAAAACTGCGGGCATCTCCGTCAAGGACGTGGGAATAGGCAGCTGTGTAGGCGATCTCACCCTTGTTTCTATTGACAAGATCAACGATATCATCAGCGAAATGAAAACGGCAATATCCGAACACGGTGCCATCACAGCCAGCTACTACGCCAATGACAGCTCTGACACAAACTACATTGACGCTACCTATGGCGCTCCCAATCATCAGATAATCATAGTGGGCTGGGACGATAATTATTCAAAGGATAATTTTGTGACCTCTTTTGGGACCACTCCCTCAAAGGACGGCGCATGGATAGTCAAAAACTCATGGGGCACCGATTTTGGCGAGGACGGCTATTTCTATATGTCCTATGAGGAGCCCAGTCTTTACCGTGAGCCCTATTTCTATATTGAAAGAGCCGCCAAGACCAATTACGATCAGATATATCTTTCCTCTCCCCTCGCTGCCACAAAATATATCACTTCATCTGTGGATAACGAGGATAATACCGATTATTCCCTCAATCTCTTCAAAAAGACTGCGGGCAGTCAGTCGGTCACCGAGGTAACTGCCGCACTCAGAGGCGGTTCGGATTACGAGATATACGTTATCGCCGACTACAAGAACGGAGGCGATAACTTCGGCAAAAAGGTGGCGGCAGGCTATGCCGAAAACGACTGCTACAAGACCGTTGAATTCGACCCCGTTGAGATAACAGGCGATACCTTCGCTGTCTGCATAAAATATCACTCCTGGGATACTTCAATGTCCCTTATCCCCGTTCAGGATAACTACTACGCCACAGGCTATTATACGGGCGAGGATTACATCGGAACAAGCTTTATCTCCCACGACGGACAGACATGGCAGGATACCGTCAAGCATAATGATTCGCTGGTATTCGTCCGCGCATACACAGTCAACAACAACGAGACTCATAACGTTTCTCTGCCCTCAAAATATCAGTACGCCACCGCAAAGCTGTATAAGGGCGATACCGAGGTATACAAGAACCCCGACGGAAGCTTTGACGTGGAAAACGGCACCTACCGCTATGAGATAAGCATGATGGGCTTCGAGACCCTTACGGGAAATATAACCGTAAAGGATAAGGACGTTAAGCTCCCCTATAAGAATATGAAGTACTGCCCCTCCGTGGAGGATATCAATATGGAGATAGGTCTTAAGGACCACGGCGACCTTGAGATATACTATCTTTATGGCTTATTCGGAGAAAATCCGAGAAAGGTCGTATCCGTTGAGATAGGCGGCAAAAAGGTGAACTTCACACAGACTATGGACAGCGTTACCGTTGACCGTGCACAGCTTTCACATCTCAAAGAGGGAGATACCGCCGAGATAAAGCTCACCTACGCAAACGGCACATCCTCCTCCGAAACAGTCCCCGTGCTGAACTATACCGACGCAGGCAAGGCAGATATCATCGCAGAGAGGGTCTCCGCCAAGCTCTCCTCCGCAAAGATATCCGTCAGAAATGATATGAACGACCTTGCTGACGATATCGAGGAATATGTGAAAAAATTCAGCAGCAAGGCTGTGGCTGAAATGGTTTCCAACACCTACCTGGAGCCTACCGCCTGCGGCGAAGGCGGCTACAGCATGACCGTGGATATCTGCTATAACGGACAGACCAGAACGCTGACTGTTTCGGGAACCATACCCGCTCTGGGCGAGGACGCTCTTATTCCCGTTATGGACGGAGTTTCGGGCTGGGAGGATATTGCTTCCTCCAAGGCTCTTAAGGACGCGGAGAAGAACGGCGGCGAGCTTACGATAACATTGGGCGACGACGGCATTATCCCCGAGGACTTTGTAAAGGAGATCGCAGGAACAAAGGCTGTAATTAACTTTGAAGCCCGCAGCGGAAAGTATTCCTGGAAGATAAACTGCGCCGACATTAAGAATATCCATGATATAGATACCAATATCTATGACGGAAACGATCTGCCCTTCACAAACGACAGCATTCTGTACGATTACACCCGGACAACAATGTATGATATCCCGTTTTATATCGACTCCTCCTTTGATATCACCGCCGATTTGACTATCAATATCCAAAAGCTCTGGAACTTCAAGGAAGGCTTAATTATTAGAAGCAGACTGTTCGAGTACGACGATAAGGGAATCCTTAACATCACAAAAACAGACGAGGATATCATAAGCTATAACTCGGGCAGCACCCTTATCACCGATATGACGGCAGGAAGCTATGTGATCGAATTTACCATGAATTATTATACCTTCGGCGATGTTAATATGGACACCGAGGGTCCCGACGCTTCCGATATCAGTACGCTCAAGCTGTACATCGCCATGGGCGCAGCAAATGAGGTAAAGGATGCCGATCTTCTGACCTATGCACTCCTTGACATCAACGAGGATGGCACTGTTGACTCCGCGGACGCAGAGGCTCTCGAAGAGTATGTCAAGAAGCTTGAAAAGAAAAAAGCCGAAGAAAAGAAATGATCTGCGGCAGATGATATTCTCCTGCGGGAAATACCCCGCAGGACATAGGAAAGGATAGAGCAATGGGTACTATTATTTCGGCGGCAGGCCCCGCGACAGGCAATATTTCCGCGAACGTATACATTATTATAGGGATAATTGCGGCAGTGGTAATGATCATCACAGTCGCAGCGGGAATAATCGGAAAGAAAAACAAAAAGTAAAATCATAAATCTTTTTTTGAAAGGAAGTATTCACTATGGGACTTATCAAAGCAGCAGTATCTTCTGTAAGCGGCGTTCTGGCTGATTCGTGGCTGGAGGTCATCGAACCCGACAACATGAACTCGGAGACCCTCATCTGCAGAGGCGTTCAGGTCAGACAGGGCAAGGGAGCCAACAAGAAAGGCTCTTCCGACCTTATCTCCAACGGCTCGATAATCCACGTTTACCCCAACACCATGATGATACTGGTGGACAGCGGCAAGATCGTGGACTATTCCGCAGCGGAGGGCTATTACGAGGTATCCGCTTCCTCCGCGCCCTCGCTGTTTAACGGCGAGCTCAGCGAGTCCGTCAAGGACACATGGCAGCGCTTCAAATTCGGCGGCGTGCCCACCTCCACCCAGAAGGTGTACTACATCAACCTCGCCGAGATGAAGGGCTTCAAGTTCGGCACCAAAAATCCCGTAAACTATTTCGATAATTTCTATAATTCCGAGCTGTTCCTGCGGGCACACGGCTCCTACTCCATCAAGATAACAGACCCCTTGAAGTTCTTCTCGGAGTTCTCCGTAACCAACGGCAGACTTACCATGCAGGACGTAAACGGTCAGCTCTTAGACGAGTTCTTAGATGCGCTCCAGTCGGCTATCAATCAGATGTCCGTTGACGGCGTGCGCATCTCCATGATAACCTCCAAGAGCAGAGAGCTCTCCAAGTACATGGCGACCGCCCTCGACGATGAATGGCGCAATCTCCGCGGAATGGAGATATGCTCCGTGGGAATCGCAAGCATATCCTACGACGAGGAATCCAAGAAGCTCATCAATATGCGCAATCAGGGCGCAATGATGTCCGACCCCACCGTAAGAGAGGGCTTTGTACAGTCCTCCGTGGCACAGGGAATACAGAGCGCAGGCTCCAATACCGCAGGCGCAGGTCAGGCTTTCATGGCTATGGGCATGGGCATGAACGCTGCGGGCGGCTTTATGAACGCCGCTTCCCAGACTAACGCAATGCAGATGCAGAGTCAGATGAATAATAATGCACAGCAGGCTGCGGCAAATCAGTGGAAGTGTTCCTGCGGCGCTGTGAATACGGGCAATTTCTGCAATAACTGCGGCGCGAAGAAGCCCGCTTCAAACGAGTGGAAATGCTCCTGCGGCGCTGTGAATACGGGCAATTTCTGCAACAACTGCGGCGCAAAGAGACCCGACAACAGTCAGTGGCAGTGCTCCTGCGGCGCTGTGAACACGGGCAATTTCTGCAATAACTGCGGCGCAAAGAGAAGCTAACACGCAGAAAGGATAAGCTCTATGAGTAATGCAACAGTCAACTACTCCTGTCCCAACTGCGGCGGAAAGCTGCAGTTCGACCCGCAGAAGCAGACCTTCTCCTGTGAATGGTGTGCATCCGATTTCACCGAAGCGGAGCTTAAGAATATGGCTCCTGCTGCCGAGGCAGAGACGCAGCTCAGCCCCGAAGAAGCTGCGGCATTCGAAAACGGGACAAATCTGTACATCTGCGACAGCTGCGGCGCGGAGATAATCGCCGAGGAAAATACTGCGGCGACCTTCTGCTACTACTGCCACAGCCCCGTTTCCCTTAAAGGACGTCTTTCGGGAGAATATTGCCCCGAGAAGATAATCCCCTTCAAAAAGGCAAAGATCGAAGCGGAATCGGGATTCAAGGAATGGTGCGGCAAGAAATGGTTCCTGCCGTCGGATTTCAAATCACAGGGTACTATTGAAAAGATAACGGGACTGTACGTCCCCTACTGGCTGGCAGACTGCCGCGTCCACGGAAGCCTGACCGCCAACGCCGAGATAATACATACCACAAGGCACGGAGATACCACCGTGGAGCATCATAAGGTGTTCCTTGTCAACCGTGAGGTCAACGCCGAATTCGACGGCGTTCCCGCCGACGGCTCCAAGAAGCTGGACGACGCTCTCATGGATTCGGTAGAGCCCTTCGACTACTCCGAGATGAAGGAGTTCTCCATGAGCTATCTCCAGGGCTTCTATGCCGATAAGTACGACGTTTCCAAGGAAGAGGTCATGCCCCGCATACAGGCGAGAGTCTCCGAGGGCACAAAGGAGCTTATGATGGCAGATGTGATGGGCTATACCACCGTCACTCCCGTCAGCTCCGAAGCGGATATCAGAAACGTCAAATGGCATTACACCATGCTGCCCGTGTGGTTCCTAAGCTACGACTACAACGGCAAGAAATACTTCTACGCCATGAACGGTCAGACGGGAAAATTCACGGGAATAATGCCCGTATCCAAATTAAAGGTGGCGCTGGGTGCAGTTATTACAGCTGTCGTAACCGCTCTGATAGGAGGTGCTATTGCTCTTGTATGCTTATAAGATCACAGAGCCCCTCAAAAAAGCAGCAGCGGCGCTTCTCATAGTCATTGCCGCAGTAGTTCTGCTGCCGTCAGCAGTGTCCGCAAGCGCAGCGGAGGGTGTGCTCTTCGACGAGGAAAACGCCCTTTCCGACAGCGAATATGCCGAGATCGAGGAATATGCGCAGTCCATCGCCGATAAAACAGGCTGGAACGTGGCAGTGGAATTCGACCAATACGGAGATTTCAGCTCCACATCAAGCGCGCAGAGCTACTGCATCAACAGCTTCGAAAGCTATTTCGGAGCTGACGCAGACGGTGTATATTTTTTCTGCGCCGACCATTATACATATCTCATCACCTCGGGCGCAGCGCATAAGTACATAAGCGGTCCTGAAGCGGAAAACGTTTCGAGACGGGGCGACAGTATCTACACCTCCGACCGCGCTGCAAGCATAAAGCTTGTGCTGGACGGAGTATATAGCGAGTACACCGAGGGCGCGGACGCAAATAACGTATTCGCGCAGCATCCCGGACTGATGCCATTATGCATTGTGTTGGCGCTCATCGCAGGAGGCATATTCACGGGAGTGGTGGTTTCGTCATATAAGTTCCACTCAAAGCCCACCGTGCTGAATTACGTTGACAAAAGAGCAATCCGCTTTCCCGTAAGACAGGACATATTCGTCAGGGAATACAACATCCGCCACACCAACAGCAGCTCGGGCGGCGGTCATTCAGGCGGCGGACATCATTCGGGCGGCGGTCACTCGGGCGGCGGCGGAAGACGATAATTTTCCGAAAACTTCCTTGAATCAACCGTTCGGACGGACATATAATAATTCTGTCGGAAAACCGACGAAAAAAATGTCCGAAAGGAAGATATTCATCATGGCAAAGAACAGTTCAATTCACTGCGATGTAACAAGCTGCAAGTACAACATGGATTCCGAGCACTACTGCACACTGGATTCCATCAGAGTAGGCACTCACGAGCAGAACCCCACAGTACCCGAATGCACAGACTGCATGTCCTTCGAGTGCAAGTGCGGCTGCAAGTAAGTTAACAGCTACAAGCCTAATATCATTATGATAGAAAAAGTAAGTCGTCTTTATAGGCGGCTTACTTTTTTATGGTCGCCTCTAAAAACCATAGTGCCTCAGATGCGCAGTCGGATTTTTCGTCAGATTGTATAGAAATTTCGCAGGCGGGCTGACGCCCGGCAAGAAATTTCTGTGCAATATGGCGGAAAATCTGCAAGCAGATGAGGTGCTAAGGCGACAGACGCTGGTTTTTAGAGGTGACCTTATATAAAAAAGCTGCCGCGAAAACTCGCAGCAGCTAAAAAAATGTCAATTATTTAGCAGATTTTTTCCTGCCTGTGGCGATAAGCGGCGGAGTGCCGTTGTTTACACAGTCGGCGGTAACGGTGACCTTAACAAGGTCCTCCTGTGAGGGAGCCTTGAACATGATATCGGTCAGTATCCCCTCCACAATGGCACGCAGTCCGCGGGCGCCCGTCTTCTGAGCGATCGCCTTTTTTGCAATGGCTGTGAGCGCGTCCTCGTCAAAAACGAGGTCAACGTTATCCATGCCGAACAGCTTCTGATACTGCTTCACAAGAGCGTTCTTCGGCTCGGTGAGTATTCTCACGAGAGCGGGCTCGTCAAGCTCCTCAAGCACGGTGATAACGGGGAGACGTCCCACCAGCTCGGGCACCATGCCGAACTTCACAAGGTCCTGGGGGATAACGTCCTTGAAGATATTCTTTTCCTTTTCGCTCTTGGACTTAACGTCCGCGCCGAAGCCTATGGACGAGGAATCCTTGCGCTTTTTGATAGTCTGTTCCAGACCGTCAAAGGCTCCTCCGCAGATGAAGAGGATATTCTTGGTATTGATGTGGATAAGCTCCTGATTGGGGTGTTTTCTGCCGCCCTGGGGAGGCACGGCGGAATCGGTGCCCTCGATTATCTTAAGAAGCGCCTGCTGAACGCCTTCGCCGCTGACATCGCGGGTAATGGAGGTGTTCTCGGACTTTCTTCCTATCTTGTCTATCTCGTCGATGTAGATGATACCTCTCTGCGCCGCTTCGATGTCGTAATCCGCCGCCTGTATCAGACGGAGGAGCACGTTCTCAACGTCGTCGCCCACGTAGCCTGCCTCGGTGAGGGTAGTAGCGTCGGCGATAGCGAAAGGCACCTGCAGTATCTTGGCAAGGGTCTGCGCAAGCAGAGTCTTTCCGACTCCCGTAGGTCCGAGAAGGATAACGTTGCTCTTCTGGAGCTCAACGTCGTTATCCTTGTCGTTCTTGCTGTCGGCGGTCATGATGCGCTTGTAGTGGTTGTACACAGCGACGGAAAGTGCGACCTTAGCGTGGTCCTGACCGATAACATACTCGTCCAGCACCTTTTTGATATCCATGGGCTTAACGAGCTTGAAAGATGACTTAGAGTTCTTATCGGGCATTTCCACCGACTTCTTGTTAGGAATGAAGCCCAGCGCGTCGTTGCTCATGAGCATCTCATAGCAGTACATAACGCACTCGTCGCATATATTGTGCGGACCTGCGGAGAACATGCTCTGTATTTTATTTTCGGGTTTTCCGCAGAAATCGCATCTTTTCACGGTTTTATCTCCAACGGGCATTGTGTCGTCCTCCGTTTTTATCTTTTGGTGATGACCTTATCGACCAGACCATACGCGCAGGCTTCCTCTGCGGTCATATAGTTATCGCGCTCGGTATCGCGGTTGATGGTCTCGATATCCTTTCCGGTATTCTCGGCGAGGATACGGTTCATCTTCTCACGGGTGCGGACCATATGGTCGGAGTGTATCTTGATATCGGTGCACTGACCGGAAAGTCCTCCCGAAATAAGGGGCTGATGAATGAGTATCTCGGAATTGGGGAGAGCTATTCTCTTGCCCTTAGCGCCCGAGGAGAGCAGGAACGCTCCCATAGAAGCCGCCATACCGATGCAGATAGTGGAAACATCGCACTTGATGTAGTTCATGGTATCATAGATAGCCATACCTGCGGTAATGCTGCCTCCGGGGCTGTTGATATAAAGGCTGATATCCTTTTCGGGATCCTGACCTTCAAGGAACAGAAGCTGTGCAACTACCAGACTTGCCGAAGTATCGTTTACCTCGTCGGAGAGCATAACTATTCTGTCGTTTAAAAGTCTGGAAAAAATGTCGAACTGTCTTTCTCCTCTGCTTGTCTGTTCAACAACATAAGGAATGTAACTGCCCATCTCAATAACCTCCTATTTAGAAACAAGATAATTAGAGGCAAGAAGCAAGATAAAATGCACCTTGCCCCTTGCTTCTTGTGTGTAGATGATATTTGATCATTATCCGAAGTGCAGATAAAATTGTCAACTATCAATTGTCAATTGTTTACGCGATCTTAGCGCTGTCCTTTACGAGCTTAGCCGCAGCCTCGACCTTAAGGTCATCCATGATGTTATCCTTGGTAACGATCTGCTTTACCTGAGCGGGAGTGATCTTGTAAGCGTCAGCGATCTTCTGTACCTCAGCCTCAATAGCCTCGTCGGAGACCTCAACATTTTCAAGCTGAGCGATCTTCTCGAAAGCAAGGCGAAGCTTGACCTGCTTCTCTGCGTTGTCGCGGAAGGTCTTTCTGAAGCCCTCTGCGTCCATGCCTGTGTAGGAGAGGTATGTTTCAAGGTTAAGACCCTGTGTGGAGAGACGATACTCAAAATCTCTTACCATCTCGTCGATCTTAGCTTCGATCATCTCGTTGGGGATCTCTGCGGTCATCTTCTCGATTACTGTATCGTAGAGCTTGTTCTCAGCCTCGATATCTGCGTTCTTGGCAGCTCTTTCGGTGAGCTTGGTCTTGATATCGTTCTTAAGCTCGTCGAGAGTATCGAACTCGGAAACGTCCTTAACGAACTCGTCGTCCACCTCGGGAAGCTCAAGAGCCTTTATCTCGTGGAGCTTTACCTTGAATTCAGCGGGCTTGCCTGCAACGTCTGTCATCTGATAGTTCTCGGGGAAGGTAACATTCACGGTGAACTCATCGCCGGGGTTATGGCCAACGATCTGATCCTCAAAGCCGGGGATAAAGTAGCCTGTGCCGAGCTTAAGCTCATACATATCTTCCTTGCCGCCGTCGAAAGCCTTGCCGTCGATGAAGCCCTCGAAGTCGATAACTGTAGTATCGCCGTTTTCAGCAGCTCTGCCCTCAACGGTAACGAGTCTGCCCTGTCTCTCGCGGAGCTTGTTTACCTCGTTGTCAACATCCTCATCGGTAATATCCTTGACATTTTTAGCGATCTCTATACCCATATAATCAGAAATTTCAACCTCGGGCTTGGAGATAACGGTCATCTTGAAAACAACGCCTGTATTCTTGTCGAGGGAGGTTACCTCTACCTCGGGTCTGACAACGGGAGTAAGACCTGCTTCAGCAACTGCGGGATATACAGCAGCGGGAACGAGAGCGTTAACAGCGTCCTCATAGAAGAAGCCCTCGCCGTAAAGCTTTTCGATCATCTTTCTGGGAGCCTTGCCCTTTCTGAAGCCGGGGATAGAGATGCTCTTAGCCTTTCTGCGGTAGGTGGACTGTACAGCATTTTCGAACTGTGCTGCGTCTACCTCTACTTCGAGCTCATATTTGTTGGTTTCGATCTTATTTGTTGATTTTAACATTCGGGTAACATCCTCTCAATAATTTTTTATTTATGTTTTAAGGCTTTATTCACAGTGCAAATATCTCTGCAAAGCCTGTATATCCGCTGTTTAAACGGCATAAAGCACATATGTTAATTATATCATAAACGATTTGATAAAGCTATAGCAAAACCACATTTTCTGCACTTTGCACAATTTAAAAGATTTTCTGCGGTACAAATTGTATGTAATCACTTGAAACGAGCTGATAAAAAATGCCGTCCCGTTCGCCGATGAAAGCATTTTCACAGGATCTTCCATGAATATGACCATATCGGCATTGTTTGATATTATGTCTGTGCAGGACTTCGAGAATGCTGTAATTAACGCTGTTTCCGAAGATAGGCGGATAATGGAGAAACACTAGCGGGATAAGCCCCTCCTTTTCGGCGGAGGAGATAGATGTCTCCAGTCTGCCCGCCTCACGGGCGAGGACCTTAGCGTCGGCAGGCTCGCCGTTTTCGGCTATCCAGCCCCTTGTGCCGCAGATGCCGTATTCACCGTAACGGTAGTGATTGTTGTGGAGAATGCTTATGGTATCGAAGCCGTTTTCGGAGAGAAACCTCGTCATTTTGCCCATAGTGCTCCACCAGTAGTCGTGGTTGCCCTTTGAGATTATCTTCTTCCCCGGCAGATCATTGATAAATTTAAAGTCGGTATACGCCTCATCGAGCTTCATCGCCCAGCAGATATCGCCGGGAATAACGACGGTATCGTCATTCGATACAGTTTCAGTCCAGCCGATCTTAAGGCGTTCAATGTAGTTGTCCCAGCCGCAGAAAATATCCATAGGCTTATCCTCGCCCAGTGACAGGTGAAGATCTCCGATAACATACAGCGACATACAATGTCCTTTCTCCCGTGATCTTGGTGATTATCTCCTTATCGTCCGAAATGCGCCTGTTTAATAGCAAACAAGCGCACGGAGCATACTATATTATTATTTCTTATTGCTTGATAATGTCTGTGATTGGTGTTTTTATGCAAAGCTTGATAAAATTCCAGAGTGTAAAGCGAAACGATTTACGGTTACATACGATTTGCAGTTCGGCCCTCTGTGAAGTCTCCGACTTCACGCATTTGAGACGCTTCGCTGTCAAATGCACGCCGCCCGTGGATATAGCTTACTGTTAGCTTTTATTTTCTGTTCGTTTTTGCCTTCCGTGTTTTTTAACGGGCGGCGTTATCAGCTGTTCGGCTGTTCGGCTGTTCGGCTTTCGGTTATCACTGCGTTGTTTCCCTTTTGTCGTTCATGCTTCGGCTTTGGTGGGGAGCATCACTGTGTTACGTGCCGGTGGGGGTGTTTCGCCGCTTGCGAGCGGCGACCAAAGGGCGCTGCCCTTTGGAAACCTGCGGCCTTGAAAGGCCGGCGAACTTTTTATGGCTGGCTTACTTCTTAGCGGCGGATACTCTCAACCTCATCCTTACCTTTTGTATTTGCTAACTTCCGCGGCTTGATGTCCCCTAAGCTGAAAACTCACAGCGCGGCAATCGCCTGCCGGGGCGTTCCCGGCTTACAGTCCCAGCTTCTGAAGAACGTACGCTTCCTGCTCCGACTTATCAATGGAATCGGTAAATCTTGCAGCCTTATTTTTGAGCTCTGCCAGCGACTTCGGAATGGGATATCCCGAAACCTCGTGCAGACGCTCAACCATTTCATACTCGTCAGCCTGGTCAGCCTTGCCGTCAATAGCTTCAAGTACGCTTGCGCTGAACTTGTATGGGCTTGCAGTGGAGGCGATAACGGTTCTTGTATTGTCGCCTGTCTTAGCCTTGTAATCCTCGTATACCTTCACAGCAACTGCGGAGTGAGTGTCCAGAGTGTAGGAATACTTGTCGAAAATTTCCTTAATGGTAGCCTTGGTCTCCTCGTCGGTGCAGAAGCCGCCAACAAAATCAGCCTGCAGCTTAGCCTTCACATCTTCGGAGACCTCATATCTGCCGCTTGAAGCCAGTGCACCAAACCATTCCCTTATCTGAGCATCATTGCCGTCGGTGAGAATGTAGAGCAGTCTCTCCAGATTGGAAGAAATAAGGATATCCATGGAAGGAGAAATTGTGGTGATAAAATCTCTGTTGCGGTCATAGATGCCCGTGTTGATGAAGTCGGTGAGCACCTTGTTGGAGTTGGAAGCGCAGATGAGCTTGTTCACGGGCATACCCATGTTCTTGGCATAGTAAGCCGCAAGAATGTTGCCGAAATTGCCCGTAGGAACAACAACGTTTATCTTGTCGCCCGCCTTTATCTCGCCGTCCTTTACCAGCTGAGCGTAGGTGGAAAGATAGTATATTATCTGCGGAGCAAGACGTCCCCAGTTGATAGAGTTAGCGCTGGAGAACATCATGCCGTTGTCGGAGAGCTTCTTCTTGACGTCCTCGTCGGTGAATATCTTCTTAACGCCGTTCTGGCAGTCGTCGAAGTTGCCCTTGATAGAGCATACGTTAACGTTAGCGCCGTCCTGAGTTATCATCTGACGCTTCTGCATAGCGCTTACGCCGTCGCGGGGATAAAATACCATTATCTCGGTATCGGGAACATCAGCAAAGCCCTCAAGAGCAGCCTTGCCCGTATCGCCCGATGTAGCCACGAGAATGATGACCTTCTTGTTGAGATTTATCTTCTTAACGGAGGTGGTCAGCAGATAAGGCAGTATCTGGAGCGCCATATCCTTGAAAGCGCAGGTAGGGCCGTGCCAGAGCTCGAGAACATAAGCGCCGTCGAACAGGTGAGATATCTCGGCGATGTTCTCTGTAGCAAAATTCTTGGTGCTGTAAGCGTTATCGGTGCAGTATCTTATTTCTGCCTCGGTGAAGTCGGTGAGGTACTTGGAGAAAACGAAAGCCGCTCTCTCGGAGTAGGACATATCGCCCAGAGCGACGATCTCGTCCATAGTTATCTGAGGTATCTCCTCGGGGACAAAAAGACCGCCGTCTGCGGAAATTCCCTGTACGATAGCCTGTGCAGCGGATATCTTCACGCTGCTGTCACGTGTGCTTTTGTAGTTCATTTTTATTCAATTCCTTTCCAAACCATGCTCATGGTTATGAAGTATATGTATTATCACAGAACGGTGTCTATGCCGTCTGCGGAAAAAGCGTTGTCGTAGTAGCGAAGCTTCACGGGCTTTCCGTCGGATAAAGCCACATCTGCCACGTCATAGCGTGGCTGACAGTCGCTGCCTATGCGGAAAAGATACTCCTGCGATGCGCGGATAATAAGCCGCCGTTTCCTTTTGGTAACGGCGTACACTCCCGATTCAAATGCGGAGATATCGCGGCTCTTGACCTCCACAAAGGCGATAACTCCGTCCTTTTCGGCGATGATGTCAATTTCTCCGCCGCGGACGGTGTAGTTCCTGCGCAGTATCCTGTAGCCCGCCTTTTCGAGGTAATACGCGGTCAGTATCTCGCCGCCGTCACCTATCTCACGGGTACTCATCAGTGCATTTTCTTAAGGAAGGTCACCCTGTGCACGGGGAGCACTCCCAGTTCCTTTATTTTTTCATAGTGGAGCTTGGTGCCGTAGCCCTTGTGCTTGTCGAAGCCGTACTCGGGGTATTCCTCTGCGATTTTTTTCATGTATCTGTCACGGCTGACCTTGGCGATAATGGAAGCCGCGCCCACGCTTGCGGATACACCGTCGCCGCCGATGATACACTCGCCCTTCACGCCCACGTCGGGCATTTTATTGCCGTCCACGAGGGAATACTCGGGCTTTACAGAAAGCCCCTCCACAGCCCGCTTCATAGCAAGAAACGCAGCGTTGAGGATATTCAGCTCATCTATTTCCTGTACAGTGGCGATGCCCACGCTCCATGCAGCAGCCTTTGCGGTTATCTCGTCAAAAAGCTGTTCCCGTTTTTTCTCGGAAAGCTTTTTGCTGTCGTTGATACCCTCGATAAATACGCCCTCGGGAAGAATCACCGCCGCAGCGTAAACATCCCCTGCAAGAGGACCACGTCCCGCCTCGTCGATACCGCAGAAAACGCCGTATTTTGAGCGAATCTCGCTGTCAAAGGAAAAGCGTGCCTTTTCGGCAGCCAGCTTCTCCTCGGAATTTTTTGCCGCCATAGTAAGCCCTCCGTTTTACTCGGGAAGCTCCAGAGTTATCCGTCCGAGCTTGCCGCTTCGAAATTCGTCCAGAACGGTTATCGCCGCTCTTTCGGTGTTTATCTCGCCGCCCGATATGAGCATGCCGCGGCTCATTCCCACCTGTTTGAGAAGCTCGTAGCCGTCCTCGTTTAAGTCATCGGAAAGCTTCTTGTAGCGTTCCTTTAAGTTGTCGTGATAGTTTACGTTAAGGTTCATAAGCAGACGGCAGGCAAGAGTTTCGATATCCACCACGTCGTCCTTGACGGCGCCCGTGAATGCCAGCTTTTCGCCCACCAGCTTATCCTCGAACTTAGGCCAGAGCACGCCGGGCATATCCAGCAGCTCGATATTTTTCGCAATTTTCACCCACTGCTTTTCGCGGGTGACGCCGGGTCTGTCCTCGACCTTGGCCTTTTTGGAGCCTGCCATGCGGTTGATGAATGAGGACTTGCCTGCGTTAGGTATGCCCACCACCATAAGGTGGAGAACTCTTCCCGTCATGCCGCGCTCGTTGCTGCGCTTGATAAGGTCAGCGAGGACCTCGTTGACAAGGGGCTCAAATCTGTTAAGTCCCTTGCCTGTGCGGCAGTCCGCAGAAAGAGCGGGAATGCCGTTATTTTTGTAGTATCTCAGCCATTTTTCGGTGGCTTTTTCGTCTGCGGAATCGGACTTGTTCAGCAGGACTATCCGCGGCTTATCCTCGATAAGAGAGGACAGGTCAGGATTTCTGCTTGCCGCAGGGATCCTCGCGTCGATGACCTCGACCACCGCGTCCACCAAAGGCAGCGAAGCCTTTATCATCCGCTTTGTCTTGGTCATATGACCGGGAAACCACTGAATTGAAGGCGCTTCTATCATAGATATTATTCTCCGTAAAAATTATTCGACCTTGCCGAAGCCCGAGAAAGGCAGGAATCTGAACACTACCTTGCCGAGTATCTCGTCCTCGGGAACAAATCCAACGAGAGCGCTGCGGCTGTCGGTGGAGTTGTTGCGGTTGTCGCCCATTACGAACACATAGCCCTCGGGAACGGTCACGGGATAGGTGTGTCCGCCCTCGTCTATCTGCGTAAGTTCCTTTATGTAGGGCTCGTCAAGAACAGTGCCGTCAACGGATACCTCGCCCGTATCGAAGTTGATATCGACTTCCTGACCGCCCATAGCGACGATCCTCTTTACGATAGGCTTGTTAAGACCGGGGATAGCCTCCAGCTCGTTATTTTCGCCGTAGATGTAACCGCTGCCGCTGTTGATGATAACGATATCACCCTGTGCGGGCTCGTAGAAGAGGTGGGACACGATAAGCTTATCTCCGTCGAAGAGAGTATCGTTCATGGAATCGCCGTCAACGAACGCCTCCCTTAAGATGAAGGTAAACAGCAGAATGACCACGAAAAACGCAAATACGATAGTTTCGGTCCATTCAAGGAGTTCGGCATAGGGGTTGCCCTTTTCCTTTTCGACGTCCTCGTCCAGTGCCTCGTAGTTGATCTCATACTTTGCCATGGCTATACTCCCTTTCATAAAGAAAATTTATTATTGTCATACCGACCATGTTTTCTCGTTATAGCAAAAAAGGGACGATAGACGTCCCTTTAAAGCCTGTTTAGATTTGTAGTCTTAAAGGGCTTCACTTAATGTCTGCATATGGTGATACGCAGACTCCGATCAAGCGCCCGCCGATAAGCGGTAAATTACTTGATCTGCTCCTTGACCTTAGCAGCCTTGCCGACTCTGTTTCTTACATAGTACAGCTTGCTGCGGCGAACCTTACCGTGTCTGATGACCTCAACGCTGTCAACAACGGGAGAGTGAAGAGGGAATACTCTTTCGATTCCGCAGCCGTGAGCAACTCTTCTTACGGTAAATGTCTCGCTGATGCCGCCGTGCTTCTTAGCGATAACGGTGCCTTCGAAAGCCTGAATTCTGTACTTTTCGCCTTCCTTGATCCTTACGTTTACCTTAACGGTATCGCCGACCTCAAATTCGGGTGCGTTAGCCTTCAGGCTGCTGTCGCTGATGAGTTTTAATGCGTCCATTCTGTTTTCCTCCATAATTTTAAGACATTCTTACTCCTTTAAGCCTGTGATTCACAGCGGTCACGGCAGAGCAGCGGACTGTCTGTTTTAATGTCATTCCTCTTCGGAAAGGCATTAAACCCGCAGGGCAGATTTCACCCCACGAAACTTAAATGCTAAATCATTATAACATATTTATCCCAAAATTTCAAGAGTTTTTGCAGTTTTTATTTTCGTGCAAAAAATATCTCCTATTTACACAAATTCCACACCCATATCGCAGAGTATTTTTGTGCGTTCTACATATACTTTTTCGGGCTCGCCGTACCTTTCTGCGAATGCGTCAAGGAAAAGGGACGGATTGATATTCAGCTCATTCCCCGCAGGAAGGCGTATCTCCGCAGTAAGTTCATCGCCGTTCACAGCCTTTGACAGTATTTCGGTGTACGGCTTGATGTCGAGAATGACCTCGCCCTTTTTCCTGCTGTGTTTTTTCACGTCTATCCTGTCCGCGGAGACAAACTGCTCAAAATGCGCAGCTATGTCCCTTCCGCTCATTTTTATCACATACTCCGCCCCGAATATGTCCTTAGCCTCGTTGACGGGAGAGTGCACCTCAATGATATGCAGTCCCTCGGGGAGCACCCCGTTCATGCGGTCTTTTATTTCCTCAAAGGATATCTCTTCGGTGATGTAAAAGTCCATGAATTCGTGCTTCCCGACGATACCCACCGACAGCGCCAGCGGAAAGCTTAAATATATCCTCGGATTATATCCCTCGCTGTACCATGCGGGGATATGCGCCCTTTTCAGCGCTCTCTGCATTGTCCGCAGCAGGTCCAGATGGGATATATATATCGTCCTGCCCGTCTTGACAAAGGACGCTCTTACCTGCTTTTTATCCAAAACACTCACGCCCCGTTTCCACATTCACTCCGCAGCCCGCGCACTGCTCGCGGCAGCTTTTGGTAGTCTGCGCATTGTGCGCCTTTTGGTTTTCCCTGATAAGGAACCTCTTCGACACAAGATAATCCAGATGATCCCATGGCATCACCTCGTCATAGGGACGGGTGCGGCAGGCGTAGAAGTCCATATCCGCGCCGTTTTCAAGGAATGCCTCCTGCCACAGGTCATAGCGGAAATACTCGTCCCAGCCGTCCAGCCTGCAGCCCTTCTTCCATGCACTGTATATCACATCGCAGAGCCGTCTGTCGCCCCTTGCGAGGACAGCTTCAAGAGTGCTGACATTGCTGTGATGACAGCTTATGTTCAGATATTTCTTCCCCTTAGCCGCTCCCATGAGGATACCCTGTCTGCGGCGAATCTCGTCGTCGCTTATCCTCGGCTCAAACTCAAAGGGAGTGAAGGGCTTGGGGATAAACGTTGCACAGCTGACGGAAATGGTCAGCCGTCCGTTTTTGCCCTTGGGACGGTCGGGATTGGCATAGAATAAGTCTGCTATCTTGTCCGCAAGCTTTACAATGCCGATGATATCCTCGTCGGTCTCCTCGGGGAGCCCCAGCATGAAGTACAGCTTCACCTGAGTATATCCGCCGCTGAAAGCCAGCTTGCAGGCGCTTAAGACGTTTTCCTCGGTGATGTTCTTGTTGATAACGTCCCGCAGCCGCTGAGTGCCTGCCTCGGGAGCAAAGGTCAGCCCGCTTTTGCGTACCTTTTGAAGCTGCTCCATGATATCGCCGCTGAACTTGTCTATTCTCATTGAGGGCAGCGCAAGGTTGATATGCTCCCCCTCGGTGTACTCGGTGAGCTTTTCAAGGATATTGTCGATATCGGCGTGGTCGCTTGTGGACAGCGAGGATAACGAGACTTCCTCATAGCCCGTGGATTCGCATAAACATTTCGTGCTGTGACAGATATTCTCCGCAGATTTTTCCCTGAACGGACGATAGATAAATCCCGCCTGACAGAATCTGCATCCACGGATGCATCCACGCAGGACCTCCACCACGGCGCGGTCATGGACTATCTCGGAAAAAGGCACCACGAATTTCTCGGGATAGAACGCCCTGTCCATATCGGCAACGATGCGCTTTTTCACCTTTGCGGGAGCGTTTTCGTTTATTATAGTATATTCCTTAACGGTGCCGTCCTCGTTGTAGCTGACATCGTAAAAGGACGGCACATATATGCCCTCCACATGGGCTATCCTTTCAAGATACGCCTTTTTGGAGTAGCTTCCGTTCTTTTTCATCTCGCAGTAGATGTCCATTATTTCGAGGTTGACCTCCTCGCCCTCGCCGAGGACAACGAAGTCGAAGATATCCGCCATAGGCTCGGGGTTGCAGACGCAGGGACCTCCTGCCATGACAAGCGGATATTTCTCGTCCCTGTCACGGGAATACACGGGAATGCCGCCCAGATCAAGCATATTCAGCACGGTGGTGTAGCACATCTCATACTGGAGCGTAAATCCCACGAAGTCGAACTCATTTATAGGGTCAAGACTTTCCAGACCGTACAGCAGCAAACCGTTTTCCCGCATGAGCGCCTCAAAATCGGGTGAGGGTGAAAATACCCTCTCGCACCAGTAATTATCGCGGCTGTTTTTGAGGGAGTAGAGTATCTTCATGCCCAGGTGAGACATGCCGATATCATAGGTATCGGGAAAGCAGAACGCGAACCGCACGTCCACCTTTGATTTGTCCTTAACGACGCTGTTAAGCTCTCCGCCGATATACCTCGACGGATTTTTCACCTTTAACAGCAGGCTTTCGATTTTTTCCTTATTAGTCATTGAGTGATTCTCCGATTTTATCATTAATGAAAAAGCGGGAGAATTTTCACGCCTTAGGCTGAAAATCCTTCCGCCGTTTATAATTGCTTTTATTATTTCCGATATCCCGCAAATTATTTAGAGATATTCAGCTTGCTGCCGTTGGACAGATTTCCTCCCGAATTGGGAGCATAGTAGTTGATGGTCTGCTTATTCTTCATGGATTTTTTCAGACCCTCATACGCCTCGTCCCGGAGCATTTTCAGCCTGTCCACAGCCGCCTTGTCATTGCGTTTTATCTCCTCGCGGAGACCCGTCATTATCTTTATCTTGCCCTGAAGCTCGATAAGCTCGTCGGTAAGATTATTGATATCCTCGGACTGGAGCACCTTATTAATAGCGGTCTGCCGCTCGATGCTCTGTTCGCTGACATACTGCCGCATCTCGGCGGATATGCCGTCAAGCGCAGTGATTATCTCCTGACGGTTTTCGATAAGCTCGCCCACGCCGTCGATGTCCTCATAGATTATCTTTGAGGTTATGTCGTTAAAATGTTCCATCTGCTCGATCTTCTTGTCGGCAAGACTTAACAGCTTATTATCCATAAGCTCACATTCCTTTCTTACTCATTTCGGTAAAGGAATCTTTCAGATTTTGAAAATACGGGATAATTTCCTTGAGTTTTTCCGTATCCTTTTTAATGTTTGCGGTGAGAAGCTCCTGTCTCAAGAAGCTGTAAAGCTCCGCAAAGCTGTTGGATATCTCATATTTCTCCACAAGATGACCTTCAAGAAAGTCAATGATATCCTGCACCTTTGTAATAGACTTATGAGCCTCGGGAATGGAATTGTTATCTATGTAATACACGGCCTTCTGGAGCTCGGTAATGCATCTGTCGTAGACCGCCGCCGTGCGCTCGGCGGGAGTCATAGTCTCCCCCGCCTTCTGCATGTAGTTCTGATAAGGATTCTGCATTATAAGTTATCCTTTCGTAAGCTCATCAATATGAAGTAAAGTAAGACATCTGCATACTCATTTTAGAAATATACGTTTCAAGCGTGGTAAACCTGCTCCAGTATCTTTCCTGTTCGTCCTCATATCTTTCCTGCAGAGTGTCGATGACCTTCTGAACAGACTGCATCTGGGTGTAATACTGGTTCCTGGTCTCGGAGACTGTATCCTTAACGCCCACAAGAGCTGTCAGATAGCCGTAGCCCTTCTTATTGCCCGCGCCGTCGGTAGACTTTGTGCTGATAGCAGCGTCAATGGCATTGTTGAGATTATTAGCCAGACCGTTTTCGCTGTCTGTGAAGAACTTGGTCACATCGTCGCCGTAGCGGTTGATAGCCGCTTCAAGCTTGCTGTCGTCGATCTCGTAGGTAGGATCGGTATAATCGCCCTTTTTCAGAGTGATGCCCAGATCGTAAAGGGACATTCCGTTAAAGGAGGTAGACATTGCTCCTCTTACCTTATTGATAAGCCTATTGACGGTGACATCGTTGTAGAGCCAGCCCTCCTTAGCCTTTTCGTTCCACTTTTCGATCTCGGTATCGGACATTTCCTCCTCCTGCTCCTCGGTAAGAGGATCGTAGTAGGAGGAACCGTCCTTGGGACGGGCAGTCTGTACCTGCTTGTAGAGGTCCTTGATAAGGGTATTGTAATCATTGATGAAGCTCTTTACAGTCTCCATGATAGCACTGTTATCCTTCTTGGTGGTAACAGTGATAGCGGAATCGGGTTCAAGCTCCGCATCGAAGTCGGCAACGTTATTGAAGGTAAAGGTCGTTCCGTCCACGGTGAAGGTACTGTCTGCGCTTTCGAGGGTAACTCCGTTGATGGTCACCTGTGCATTGGTGCCGTAAACGGTCAGAGCGGAATCGCTTGAAACGCCCTTAACGGTAGTCTTTCCGAAAACGTCGTTTAAGAACGTTCTTGTATCGGAATCGGCAAAGGTAAGGGTATTGCCCTCGGCAATGGTGATGGTGCCGTCGTTTTCGTCGAATTTGAATACCGCATTTCCGTTTGCGTCGGTAACGGAGGTAAGGTCAGCGACAGTGACCTCGCCGTTGGCGCCGGTGCCTGTAACGGTGAGCTTTCTTCCGTCCGCATTAAGGAAGGTGAGCGCCTTGTCGGAGATAACGTAGGAATCGTCCACAGCCTTCTCGGTGTAGTTCTTCTCGGGAGTAAATCCGAAATCGGAGGCGCGCTTGATATAAACCGACGCATTGGCACCGGTATTGAGATCCACATATGCATTGGTATTGTTTTCAGCGTCGGTGACCTCTTTACTGATGAATTTCAGACCCCACCTGTCGAGAGCGGTCTCATCGAGACGCTGTGCCTTTTGAAGCTGAAAGACTTCCCTGTCGACATCGCTCATATTCGCCAGATATTCATCGACGGTGCCGTCAGTCTCGGCGTTATAGCCGTTTTTCACGGCTATTTCGAGAGTGACCTCGCTGTTGAGCTTCTCGTTGGAAGCGACAGCCTTGTTGAGAGCCTCGTTATAAGCGTCGGCATATTCATCGGCGGTAAATTCGTGCATCACCTTTGTAGAATTGGTAAAGCCCGAATCCGCCATGATATCCTTGTACTGTGTTTCATCGTCGATAACGTTCCCGCCTGCGTCCCTTACGGTCTTGCCGTCGGAATCGACGCTGAACGCAACCTTTTTATCCTTGCCGATGAAATATGTGTCGCCGTTCTCATCGGTATAGGAGTATATCTTTTCCTTGGTATCGGCAGTCTTGGAGACCTTAGCATCAATGGTCTTATCCTCGCCGCCGATATTGACGGTTATCTTTTCGGTCTCCTGTCTTGCGGTAAGAGCGGAAAGGTCCAGCTTAAGGTCATAACCGTTAACGGTCATGTACATGGTCTTATCCGCGGAGAAGCCGTCCTCGCCCGCAAATACGGAGGAGAAGCCCATACCGTTTGGTATCTGCTCGGTGAACGCCTTCGAAACGCTGCTGCCCCATGAGATTCCGCCCGTTTCCGAGCCGTCGGATACGTTGAACAGCGAGTTTATCAGGTTGCCCTTTGTCTGCAGTATCTCAACGGACTGACCTGCGCCTGTGCTGCTTGATGACAGCGCGAAGGACTGTGACAGTGTGCTGAAGGACATTGTCACGCCTGCGCTGCTCTTGTTGACGGTATTGATGATATCGCTTATCTTTGATTCGCTGCTGAAGCTGAAATCCACGCCGTTGATGGTGAACTCGAACTTATCTCCGTCCAGAGCGGTGGAGAAGTCGATATCGCCGAGAACAGCATTGGTGGATATCCTGCTGTAACCGTTGTTTTTCAGACCGATAGCGGAGCTGTAGCCCGCCTCAAAACTATGGGACACCTTATCGCCGGGAACGGTGTTGAGGATAAGCTTTCCCGTTGTATCGGTATTGGACTCATCGTCCTTAAAAGCGAAGCGTGTGGAGGTAAAATCCTTGAAGGTACTGTTTACCGCGTCGAGGAAATTCTGCTTAGCGTTGTCTCCGCCATTGAAGGTGACCTTTTTGGTGCTTCCGTCGAGGGTTATCTCAACGGTATGGCTGCCCGCGTCCGCCGCGGAGAAGTCGAGATAGATGCTGCCCTCGGAAGCCTTTGTCCCCTTAAGCTCGGCAGCGGTAGCCTTCTGAGAATAGGTGATATCATAGGTCGCGGGAGTCGCACCCGATTTAGCGGTGACCTGCAGCTTGTCGTTGGTAGACTCAGCGACGTACTTGTTCATTACCGCATTGGCTCTGATAGACGTTGTGGACAGGATATCCAGATACTTGCTCTGAAAATCGGAGAGCTTGCTTATAACATCGCGGTAAGCGTCCTGTTTCCAGGTAAGCTTCTGAAGGCTCTGCTTTTTGGTATTTATAGATGTTTTAAGGTTGGCGGTAGCCGCCTTTACGAGACTCTCGGTATCGAGACCGGACATAAGTCCCGAGAACATAGTCCTTCCGCCGGAGGTCGTGCTTGAAAGTCCGCTTGAAGAATCAGACATAATACCTACTTCCTTTCTTCATTTCCATTTTCGCCGTTGACTATACGGCTTACCAGCTCGGCGGGGAGCTTTCGCATTGCCGCCTGCATATTGAATTTTTCTGTATAATAAAGCTCGTTTCGGATAATTTTGATATCACCGGGGGCTTCTATCCCGAGCTTGACCCTGTCCTTGCCGATCTCGGCGACGGTCACACGGATATTCTCTCCGATAGTAACGCCCTCGTCGGCCTTTCGTGTTATCACCAGCATTATTTTTCCTCCTTTTTGAACAAAGGAAACTTAATGGGATAATTTTCGGGAGCGATTATCTGAAGAGCCTTGTTGTTCGCGGTATTTACAGCGATAGGGCTTTTCAGATTAACGGTGGTATCCTCGTACTTTTCGGGAACTACCGCGATAACGAGATATTCTATCTTATCCTCGCAGCCCGCAGCTCCCAGCAGCCTTTTCTCCTCCTCGGAGATAGTAACGCTGTAATCGGGGCAGGATTCCAGAGGGTCAAAGATGATGAAGCAGATATTCTCGTCCTGGGTACTCTGGAGCCACATAGGGAACTTATTCTCCCCGATAGGTGCCAGAAGCACATAGGACGTATAATCTTCAAAAGCAAATATGCCCTTAACGAATGTAAGGATCTCTCTTTCGGATATTTCTATCTCATCAAAATCTCTGGTTTTAACCTTAATATAACTGCTCATATAAGCCCTCGCTTAAATTCGGTAAGTGCCGTTCAGAGCCGCAAAGGCTCATACGGCAGCGGTTTATCATCCTTGATAGTTGGGATTTGCCGAAGCCGGGAAATAAATAGGGTCTCCCGTATATTCGATCTCGACTCTGGGAAGCTGATTTACGATAAGCTCCACGCTTCCGGGAGTAAACTTGAATCGGGTCTTGTGGACATCAAAGTCGATATTGAGCTTGTCGGCGGTATAGTTTATGCTGAGCTTGCCGTCCTTCCATGAAATATCGGGACCGTCCTCGGGGATAAACGCCGTAACATGGTCAAACGCAGAAAGTGCGTCGCTGACCATTTCATTTTTTGCTATTTCGGAAGCGTTGGTCCTGCCGTCGGCAACGGCAACGCCGTTATCGACGATCTTTGCAACTCCCTGATAGCATACGGAAAGCCCCTTTTCGCCGTATTCGATGCCTCTGGGAAGAGGCTTTTTCAGTCCGATGCTGTTATACATGCGGGTATTGTCTATCTGGATCTTAGCAGGCTCCGCATCTATGTTGAACTCGCCCTTATCCCTTGATATCCTGACCTTGGGAAGCTCGTTGTCCAAAGGTTCCATGGTAGCCTTGTTGATCTTCACTTCAACATCTATGGGGATCGTAGTGATCTTCAAAAGCGGTTCCATATTCATCTCTCCCTTTCGTAATTTTTTGGGATCATATCATCAAATAAAGTTGAAAATACTCTGAGGAACAGCCTGCGAGCCCAGACGAAGGGCTGCATTATAGGAAGCCTGAGCAGCCTCCAGCTGTGTGATGGCCTCGGTAAGATCGACGCACTCGACCTCGTTCTGCTTTTCCTGAAGATTCATGCGGTAATCGGTATCCTTGCTGAGGTGGAACTCGATATTGTTCTGCTTTACGCCCAGCCCTGTGATGCCCTCGAGCATAGTCTTCTGTGCAGCGGAAAGCTTGTCGATAAGGCGGTTGCAGGTCTCAAGGTCGCCGTTGTAGGCAGCCCTTGCAGCGTCGAAGGCAAGCTGCACCATATTGTTGCTGTCTTCCTTGTCGTCGCTGTCGTCAACGCCGCAGCCCGTATACTCCGCGCCGTTGAGTGCGATATCCATTGCGGTAGTGGGAACGACGTTGCCGTTGCTGTCGTACTTGATGCCGTAGCCCACGTCGATGAATATACCGCCTGCGCCGTTGTACTCGGAAGCCTTATCGGAATACCGGGTCACATCCTGATCGTTATAATACACGATAGCCCTCATATTTTTCAGAGTATCGTTCTCGCCTGCCTCCATGAGCTTTGCGCCCGCAGCGCCCTCGGTGGTCTCGATGTAGTCGCCCTTCTTATGGATAACGTTTCCTTCAGCATCGACCACATCATCGGCATAGGTCTTGTAGACATCCTCGGTAACGGCGGTAAGATTAGCTATCATAGCCGCATCGGTAAGAGCGGTGCCGTCCTCGTACTCATAGAGCATATTGCCTGCGCCGTCGTCGTGACCGAGGACGGTATCGCCGTTAACATCGGTAAAGATGAGGTTGCCGCTTGCATCGGTCTTCTGGACGTTCTCGGTCTCGTAGTAGGTGAAATTGCCGTTCTCATCGGTAAGATAGTACTTGTATGTGAAGGGCTCCTTGTTGTTGCTGGTGCCTGCGAGGAGCTGACGTCCTCCGCTGTCGACGTTAAGAGCCTTTACCATAGCCTCTGCCTGCTGCATTATCTCGTTGCCGATAGCCTCGAATTCAACATCGCCCTTAGTGCTCTGGATAGAGACCAGCTTCTGGTTCACATTATTGTAAAGGGTGCCGCTGACATAGTAGAGACTTGTCTCGGCAGCGGTGAAGATATCGCTGGCATTCTGAAGATTGGTGTCGTACATATTCAGATTTTCAAGCTGCTTTCTGATACGCATTGCGCTGTTGGCGCTGACGGAATCCTCGGAAGCGCGGTTGAATTTCTGCTGAGTAAGCACCTTGTTGAACTTGTCGAGGTAAGCCGAAAGGGTGGAATGATTGTTTGAGATATACTGATTTATTGAAGCGCTGTCTGTTACTCTCATTGGAAATCTCCTCCTTTATCACAGTCCCACAACGCCTGTGCCGTTGATAAGCTTGTCGAGCAGCTGATCCAGTGCGGTCACCATACGTCCCATCGCATTGTACCATTTCTGATACGAGAGCATATTAACGCCCTCCTCGTCGGTGGAAACGCCCATGACCTCCGCTCTTGCGTCGCTGACGGTGTTGAGCATGATCTCCTCTGCGTCGTTGGTGCGGTTGATGCTTTCTATCTGATTGCCTATAGTATTGCCGTAGTGAGCCACATAATCCTCGAAGGTATAATCGAGGAGCTCGGTGCCAACGTGATGCTTGGACTCAAATACGCTGGTGATGCGGTTTATCCACTCGTTGGATATCTGGTCGTAGTTATAGTCCTCGTCCTCGGTGCCTGCGGGGTGGACCGCCTTAAGAGGATTTTCCTTCCACTGGTCGGAAATGACAAGACCCTGAACGGTGCCCTCCTTGCCGGGCTCGAAGTCGAAGAGCTTGAAATCGTAATCTGCGACGCCGTTGCCGTTTTCGCCATTGATGCCGTCCTTGGTGTAGATGCTGTTGAAAGCGTCATGGATAGACTGTGCAAGAGCGTCGAAGGTCTTTCTGTAGTATTCGATACCCTGATAGGTATTGTCGCCTGTACCCGCGTAGGAGCCTGCGCCGTTGAACAGGTCAAGCTGACCCTTGAGCGCGCCGCCCGCGATATCGGAGGATATCTCCTTTGAAGCGAACACGGGAACATAATTTGCGCTGACAGGGCTCCCGTCGGCGTTGAGGAAATACTGTCTTTCAAGGTTTTCCGCCTCGTTGAATTTGCCCTCGTGGAGCGCCTTGTACATCTGTTCAACGATATCGGGATCCACTCCCGCAAAAGCGTTGGGATCCTCAAACTGGACCTTGCTGCTCTTCCATTTCTTTTCGGAGCGGAGCACGGAGATATCGAAAACAAGCTCTCTGGGCTTGATATCGTCCAGCTCCAGCTTGCCCTCGGCGTTGAGTGCGGAATCCTGTCTGTAGGTGAGCTTTGCGTAGGTATCGCCCTTTACCACGTCCTTGCCCGACATAGCGATGGTATAGGTACCGTCGGTCTCGATCTGCGAGGAGATATCGCAGTAGGTGGAGAGCTCGTCGAGAAGGCTGTTCATCTTGTCCTTTATCTCAAGGGGACCGTAGGTGACATCAGCCACATAATCGTTTCCGTCGGCGTCATAGTAGCCCGTTTCGTAGTAATTGTCCATTGAAACGTAGCCCGCCTTTATCTGCCTGTTGAGGGAAGCGCACTCGGTGAGGATAGCGTTCACTCTGTCAACGGAAGCGGTCACATCGGAGAGGGTATTTTCCGAGATGGTCTCAATTCTGTTATTGAAATCGCGGAGAACGTTGATAACGTTCTGAGCGGAGCTCTGAGCGATATTGGCAAGGTCTGTCTGGTCGGTACCCATGGACGAGAAGGACTGCCATGCCTCCTTAAAGCGTTCCAGGGTATAAGCAAGACCTGTCTTGTTGCTTTCGTTGTCGGATATCTCGATATCGTCGATAGCGTCCTCGATATCGGAGAGGATGCTGCTCTTTACGTTGTTCTCGGTATAAACGCCGGAATAATCGCGGTACTTGTCGTCGAGGATATCGTCGCGTATCTGAGTAACGCCCTTTCCGTCGACGCCCGCTCCCGCGAGGAATATCTGATTCTTGTAGCCGAGAGTATTGTTGTTATTCATAACGGACACCAGATCGAGCCGCTGTCTGGAATATCCGGGAGTTTTCGAATTTGTGAGGTTGTTGCCCGTCACATCAAGTGCCTTCTGTGCGAGATTGAGACCGTCTCTCTGCACATAAAGTCCCATAAAGCTTGAAGCCATAGTATATCTTCCTTTCGATTATGCGTTAAAGGTGGTATGCTTTTCGGCGCCGTTTGTCTTTGATACGCCGCCCCTGCCGTCGTAGGTATCGAGCTCATGCTTTCCGCCCATTTTGGCAAGACGGGAGTTTATAATCACAGCCGCCATATCGTTTATTTCTTTTATCTTTCCGATAAGCTCGCAGAGCTCCTTGTACTGATTATCGAGTCTGCGCTTATAGAGAAGAGGAGCCTCGTCAACGATATCCTTAAAGGTCTTGGAAGCGTTTTCCGCACCGAGGATATCCGCCCTTCTTTTTTCGAGGGAATTGGATTTCATCACGAGAGCCTGTTCCTCGGGAAGAGCCTTTCCGAGACTGTCTATATCGTCGTCGTGGATCATCTTCATTTTCTTCATTTCAAAGCTGAGCAGAGCGCGGTAATGAGCATTGCACTCCATGGAAAAATTTAAAAATTCCTGATAATCCAGCATGACATTGACCTCCGTGACTTAGCCGTTTAAAATTGCCGAAGCGATCTTGTCGCTTGAAACGTGATAGCTTCCCGAATCGACCGAAGCCTTAAGAGCCGCGATCCTTTCGGGAGAAGCGGTATCTCTTGCAGCGCGGACAGCCTCGTTCCGCTTATTGCTTGTGGAAGCGGTCATGCTGAGAGCCGCCTTGCCCGCCTTTGAGAATTCGACGGTATCGACGTTTCTTTTCCCCATCCTTTCGGAGGATCTCTTAGACAGCGTCTCGTTTGCGGTATGGATATAAGCATTTACAGCGTTGATAGAATTACCGTTTATTTTCATATGGATCTGCACCTCCCATTGATATAGATGATAAAATACGCAGGGCAAAACCCACCCTACTTTTCCTCTATAATATATATCGGCACAAACTTTAAATTCTTGAATATTTTCCGAAACTTTTTTTGTCAGGTGTTATAATGTGCAGGGATTATACAGCATGTAAAAAATCGTTGAGGAAAAAGCGCGAAAAACCGCAAAAAAGGGACAGAACACATCGTCCTGTCCCTGTGATATCATATGATCAATAAGCCTTGCCCCAGTAAACCATCTTCTTGGCAGGCTTTCCGCAGCATACGCATACGTCGGATATCTGCTCCTGCTCGAAGGGAATGCATCTCGAACCTACGCCGGTAAGCTCCTTGACCTTGTCCTCGCACTCTTCTTCGCCGCACCACATTGCCTTGACGAAGCCGTCGCCGTTCTCCTCAAGCGCCTTGATTATCTCATCGGTGGAGGTGCACTTGTAGGTGCGTCTTTCCAGATTGTCCAGCGCGTTCCGGTAGAGCCCGTCATGAACGGCTGTCAGTCTCTCCCTGACTGCATTCACAAATACCTCGTCTGCGCAGTCTGTGGAGATGAACACCTTTTCTCTGTTGTGACGTGTAACGGCAACGCACTGCTTGCTTTCCATGTCCTTGGGACCTATCTCGATGCGGACGGGAACGCCCTTCATCTCATACTCGGCGAACTTCCAGCCGGGAGAGTTGTCGGAGTCGTCCAGCTTAACTCTCACTCCTGCCGCCTTGAGGATATCACGAAGCTTTGCAGCCGCGTCGATAACGCCTTCCTTGTGCTGCTGAACAGGCACGATAACTACCTGCACGGGAGCTACTGCGGGAGGAAGAGCCAGTCCGTTATTGTCGCCGTGGGTCATGATGACAGCGCCGATAAGACGTGTGGTAACACCCCAGGAGGTCTGATGCGGATACTGCAATGTGTTGTTCCTGTCGGTGAACTGAATATTGAACGCCTTAGCGAAGCCGTCGCCGAAATAGTGAGAGGTTCCCGCCTGAAGAGCCTTTCCGTCGTGCATAAGCGCCTCGATAGCATAAGTGGACACCGCACCCGCAAACTTGTCGCTTTCGGTCTTCATGCCCTTGACAACGGGCATAGCGAGTGCGTCGCGGCAGAAATCCGCATAGACGTTCAGCATGCGCTCTGTCTCTTCCACAGCCTCTGCGGCGGTCTCGTGGATAGTATGACCCTCCTGCCAGAGGAACTCTCTGGAGCGGAGGAAGGGTCTCGTAGTCTTTTCCCAGCGAACGACGGACACCCACTGATTGTACAGCTTGGGCAGGTCGCGGTAGGAATGTACGATATTTGCATAGTGGTCGCAGAAAAGGGTCTCGGAGGTAGGACGAACGCAGAGCTTTTCGTCAAGCTTTTCGTTTCCGCCCATAGTTACCCACGCCACCTCGGGAGCGAAGCCCTCAACGTGGTCCTTTTCCTTCTGGAGCAGGCTCTCGGGGATAAACATAGGCATGCAGACATTCTCATGTCCGGTATCCTTGAACATACCGTCGAGTATCCTCTGGATATTCTCCCAGATAGCGTAAGCATAAGGGCGGATCACCATGCAGCCCTTTACGCTGGTATAGGAGACAAGCTCTGCCTTTAAGCAGATGTCGGTATACCACTGAGCGAAATCCTCGTCCATAGACGCGATAGCGTCCACCATTTTTTTATTATCCTTTGCCATAAGTCCTCCATTCCGCCGGTTTTACGGCGTATCGGCTTTGTGGGAGCCGTTATTTTCATCATTATTTTTATCGGGAACATTATCCCTTATCTCGCCCTCGTAGGGGTCGTGAACGACGTAATCCTTGGGTTCGACAGGCTCGGGAGGGGTATCGTCCTCCCTGCCGAGGTGCTTGTCTATAAAGCGAGACAGCTTAGGGGTAAGCTCCGCCAGAAGATACACAAGCAGCAGTATCCCCACAAGCCCGAAAAGCAGCCTTGCCATATTGGAAACGCTTGCGGCGCTGTCGGCACTTTCTGCGGCAGTCTCGGTGAGTCTGTAAATATCCATGAACAGCACTTCCTTCTGATAGGTGAAAAACCAACTATCTGCTATTATATCACACCCCGCCGCAAAAAGCAACAGTAAAATTCACAAATCGACCTCGGTTTCCTCCTCGGGATTTTCCAGCATGAGCTTAATAACGCTCTGATAGAACCCCGTCGGATTCCTTTTTATCTTTTCGGCGATATGCTCCGCCTGTTCCTCGTCGGGAGCGTACAGAGAGAGCTTCATCAGCTCCAGCGACGCGTCTCCGATAGAAAAGCTGACGCAGCAGCCGTTGCCCGAGGGGAGTATCTCGCAGCGGCACTCATTCTCGCGGCGAAGCCTTGCGAAGTAGGAATACGCCGAGGAAAGAATGCTCCTGCGGAAGGTGATGGGAATATACCTGTTAAAATAATCGGAGCCCATGCGTCCCTTTTCCTCGATGCGGAAAACCCTGCCGTTTTCGGTGTTTTCCGCGCTTACGGCGCCTGTTCGGAGCAGATCCTCCACCGCCTCGGAGAGATAGAAATAATTGATAACGCCGCTGTCCCCAGCAATTTCGAGAAGCTGTTCCTCGGCAACGGGACGGTCAAGCTTATCCAGCAGATAGCACAGCAGTATCTTCACCGAATGCACCGAAGTCATTTCGGGATCCGCAAAATTTGAGCTTGCCACAGAAAAACACCTCCTTGGTCATTAGCTAATAGCTATTAGCAATTAGCCAATAGCTATAGTAATTAGCTAATCGCTAATCGCTAATTGCTGATCGCTAATCTACCGCCGTGAATGAACTGAACATACTGTACACCGCATAGATAAAAAAGAGCCATGCGGGGACCGAGCATAACAGCACGGGCATGCAGCGCTTTTTGTGGTGCTCGGTATATTCTGGGAAATCTATCCCATAGTGCTTCAGCACATACAGAAGAGCTGCCGTTCCGATGATAATGAATATCCCCACGCAGATAAAGTATGCGAAGTCCTCGTATTTGCCCGAAAAGGCATAGTAGATATACGAATGAGCATTCACCGCCACATGAGCTATAACAGACGGAAGTATCGAATCCATCTTCATATCCGCGTATGCGAAGACGATGCCCACAGTAAAGCCGAGAATAAACTGATAGATATTTCCGTGAGCCAGCCCGAATGCCGCAGAGGAAACAAATATGGCAAAGTATTTGCTTACCCTGCTGAGACTCCGCATTATGACTCCTCTGTAGAATATCTCCTCAAAGACGGGTGCCAGCACCACCGTGGTGATAATTTCCGCAGCCCGGTCAATCTTTGTCACGGGGTCGGTTATGGCATAATCCAGCTCAAAGCCTAAGGAGTACACCGCCATGGAAATAAACACATTTATCACATAGACGGCGTTCGCTGCCCCCAGCGAGACAAGCGCCGTAAGCATCAGCTTTTTCGCCGTGACCTTTTCCGTTCCGAAAAGGTCGGAGACCTTGAAATGAAATCCGCTGCCGAATATGAGAGAGGTGCATATCAGTCCGAAGGTGACCGATGTGCAGCTCAGAAATATGACGGGCGCGCTCTGGATAAGATTCCCGTCCCCGTCGTAATAGGTCTGAAAGCCTGCGGCGGACAGAAATATCATAAATGCAGTATAAAAGATATAGGTAAATACCTCGCTGACGATAAGCGCCCACGCAGTATTGGAAAAGGTCTTGCGTATGCTCTTTTTCTCGGCGGGGAGAGGGTAAAGCGTTCTGTCATAGCTGCCGTATGTAACGCCTCTGTTGTAACTGTTGTAATCGTTCATCATAAATATCTGATCACTGCCGCCACTCTGCCGAGAATACTGCAATCCTGTACCATTATAGGCTCCATGAAGTCATTCTCGGGCTGTAAGCGATAGCCTCCGTTTTCCTTGTAAAATCTCTTGACGGTAGCCTCCTCGCCGTCCACGAGGACAGCTGCGATAGTACCGTTTCTGACCGTGCTGCACTGTTCGATGATAACAATATCACCGTTGAGAATGCCCGCGTTTACCATGCTGTCGCCCTTGACATTCAGAGCGAAAAGCTTGCCGCATACCTTGTTGACGGGACGGAAGGTGATATAGTCGGTGACCTCCTCGATAGCGGTGATAGGCTGCCCTGCGGTAATGGTGCCCACGAGGGGGACCCTCACGCCGTTATCGCCTGCGGGACGGATACCGCGGTTCCTGCCGTCCGCCTTTTCAAGCAGACCCTTTTCAACTAAGGAATTGACATACCTTGCGGCGGTAGACGTGGATTTGAGTCCCAGCGCGGCGCATATCTCGCGTATTGACGGAGGTATGCCGTCCACTGTCCGCTCGACTATATATTCGTAGACCTTTTTCTCGTTTTCCTTGGTTTTAGCTCTTTCGGACATTTCAGATACTCCTTTCGGACAATTTTTTCAGCAGCAGTCTCGCCGCCTTATTTACATCGCCGCAGCCGAGAGTTATCACCAGATCTCCCGCCTCGGCGTTCTCTGCAACGTAGTCGGTCACCAGTTCAAAGTTCTTGTCGTGGTCCTCCTCCTCGAAGAACACGGCGTCGGGAGTTATTGCCGCCAGCTGGGAGGTATGGACATCATAGTCATTGTTTTCCCGTCCGCCCATAATAGCGGTGATAACGCGCACATCTGCTATCTGCAGAGCCTTTGCGAAATCCTCCATAAGCAGAGCAGTCCGCGAGAAGGTGAAGGGCTGGAACACTGCCCAGACCCGCTTGAAGTCCAGTTCCTTTGCGGCGGTAAGACAAGCGGCAATTTCCGCAGGATGATGCGCATAATCGTCCACGACTGTAACGCCCTTTTCCTCGCCGTATTTTTCGAAGCGCCTGCCTGCGCCGCGGAAATCGGCAAGCCCCTCTGCGATATCCTCGGGAGAAGCCCCCGACATATAAGCCGCCGCCGCAGCAGCCACAGCATTGAGCACATTATGCCTGCCGGGGATATTAAGGCTCGCATGGACGAAAAGCTCACTGCCGTGCATGATATCGAACTCGGTATTCATTCCGCTGATATAGCGGATATTTTCGGGACGCCACAGATTATCCGCTCCCTTTCCGAAGGTGACGATATCCTTGTCAAGCCCGCTTACAGCCTTCATGGAGTTTTCGTCGTCGCCGCAGACGATGACCGCCTTTGAAGCATTTCCCGCAAATCTGCGGAAGGAAGCGATTATATTGTCAAGATTTTTAAAGTAGTCCAGATGATCCTCGTCGATATTGAGTATCACTGCGATATCGGGGAAAAGCTTAAGGAAATGGTCGCGGAACTCGCAGGATTCGCAGACCATGGTATCGCCCGAGCCCACTCTGCCGCTGCCGTGGATAATGGGCAGCTTTCCGCCGATGTAGGCGGTTATGTCGCTGCCGCTCTCAACGAGTATCTGAGTTATCATGGAGGTCACGGTAGTTTTCCCGTGAGTGCCGCTGACGCAGACTGCGTTGGGATAATCTCCCGTGATAAGTCCGAGAAGCTCCGCTCTTTCGAGAAGCTCCACTCCGCTTTTTCTTGCGGCGGCAAGCTCGGGATTGGTCTCCATAACTGCGGAGGTGTATACGATAAGGTCAGCGCCCTCGATATTTTCGGCGCGCTGACCGAGAGGATATACGATAACGCCCGCGTCGCGGACAGCCTTTAAGGTCTCGGTCTCGTTATTGTCCGAGCCTGTGACATAATATCCCTTTGAGCGGAGTATCTGCGCCAGAGGGTACATGCCCGAGCCGCCCACTCCGATAAAATGGATATGTTTTTTACCCGACAGAATATCGCTCTTCATGACGAAGACCTCCTTAAAAAAATCATAGGTCTGCGGACCTATCCGAATAATTACAGTTCACACATTATATTATATATTATAGCACAAACGTTTAAACTTTGTCAACAGATTTTGCCCCTCGGCTGAAATTTTTGAATGTTTACAATATATTAACAATTAAGTGATAAACACTTAAGGCAATTTTAAGCTAAAAGCCTTATAATAAGACAATAGTATTTGTGCAGAAACGGCATTATTCTGTGCAGACACGGAAAATCTTTATCTTTAGTATTATCCAACGGTAAAAACAGGAGGACAATTGTTATGACAATCACAGATATCAAAATCAGGAAGATCATCACAGAGGGAAGGCTTCGTGCTGTGATATCCATTACTCTTGATAATATGCTCGCCGTACACGACATCAAGGTCGTACAGGGCGATGAGAGACTCTTCGTGGCAATGCCCAGCAGAAAGGACGAAAACGGTATTTTCAGAGATATCGTACATCCCATTTCTCCCGAAGCTCGTCAGATGATCGAGAGCCAGATCCTCGACGCATATCAGAGACACTTAGAGCAGATGCAGGCTGAGGAAGAAGCCGAAAGAGCAGGTCTTTGATTCATTGTTGACCGACAGATAAAACACATCATCAGATCATAAAAAACGGGCAGTGCAGACTGTCCGTTTTTTTGCGCAAAAAAGCTGTCAGAGAGTAGGTTGACCGTCCCCTGACAGCTTGAATAATTATCAATTGATCAGATAACTTCCTTAAGTATAAGATAAGCGCAGGTCGTGATAGCCCTTGCCTCCACATAGTCGCGGTCGATGATGTAATTGCCCGTTTCAAGCATATGTTTCAGCTCGGAGACTCTCTGGAAGCCGTTGACCGCCTCCTGCATGTTGGGAATGACAAAATATGATTTCTGCATGATATGGCGGACTTCTGTTCTTATGCCTGCGGGGATATGCTCCGCATTTTCGGGGATATCGAACTCAAAGTCGTCGAAGTCGGACTCTCTGTCTATCTTCTCTGTGATATCCTGAGCCGCTCTGTGACCGAACACAAGGGCTTCAAGCAGCGAATTCGAAGCAAGTCGGTTGTTTCCGTGCACTCCTGTGTGAGAGCATTCTCCCACGGCGTACAGCCCCTTTATGGTAGTCTCTGCGTTGGTGTTGACGTTTATGCCGCCCATGAGATAGTGCTGACAGGGATAGATAGGTATCCTGTCCTTGGTCATGTCGATGCCGTGCTCCATGAGGTTACTGTATATCATTGGGAAACGATTTCTGACGAAGTCCGCAGACTCGTAGGTAATATCCAGATAGAACTCGTTGCTGTCCTGCTTGCGGCTCTCCATGATTATCGCATGAGATACCACGTCACGGGGAGCCAGCTCCATGCGCTGGTCGTAGTCCCCCATAAAGCGCTCGCCCTTGGCGTTGAGCAGATATGCCCCTTCTCCGCGGACCGACTCGGAGATAAGGAAGCATTCTCTTGTCTTGTGGTCGGCGAAAGCGGTTGGGTGGAACTGGATATAGGACAGATTCTTTATCTGAGCGCCCATTTCGTAAGCAAGAGCGATGCCGTCGCCCGTTGCAATGGCGGAGTTGGTGGTATAGTCGTAGATGCGTCCGATGCCGCCTGTCGCCATAACGAAGAAGCGGCTGTGGAAGGTAAGATGTTCGTCCTTTACGAGCAGATCTGCGGAAAAGCCCTTATCCGACTTTTTCAGTCTGCAAAGCTGGGTATTGTCCAGCACGGTGATATTGTCCCGAGCGAGGACCGCCTGCTGAAGCTTGCTTGTGACCTCAAAGCCCGTTGAGTCCTTGTGGTGGAAAATCCTCCTGCGGCTGTGACCGCCCTCTAAGGTACGGTCAAGCTCGCCGTTTTCGTCGCGGTCGAAGTCCACGCCTATGTCGAGGAGCTGCTGTATCTCGTCGGCAGCCTTAGTTACAAGTATATTAACGGAATCGGGGTTGTTCTTGAAGCCGCCCGCGATAAGGGTATCGTTTGTATGAAGCTGAACGTTATCGTCAACGGGCTTGTAGACAGCGGCGATACCGCCCTGCGCAAGAGCGCTGTTGCAGAGGATAAGCTCTCTTTTGGATACAATAAGGATATTCATATCCGAAGGCAGAGACAGTGCGGTATAAAGACCCGCAACACCCGTACCTGCAATAATAACATCATAATTCCTGTTCATTTTAATTATCTTCCTTTTGATTTGCGGAGAGCCGCCAAATAATGACTCTGGCGGAAAATATCTCCTCTTTTTGTTATACTTATACCATTATAGCATAATCCCGATTTTTTTTCAAATGCTTTTTTACTGATTTTTCACATTAAATTCGGGTAATATTGTATATAATATGCAAGAAAGTATTAAGTACCCAGTACTAAGTACCGGGTACTAATTTCTCCAAAACAAAAAATTCAGAAAAATTGTAAAATGCACTTGAAATTTCCGAAGATATATTGTATAATAGTTATAAGTTGACGAAAACGTTTATTCTTCGACGTGCCTGACGGCGGATTAATATATTTTTTGAGGAGCTGTATAAAATGAGACTTGTAACCCGTTCCGATTTTGACGGACTTGCCTGCGCTGCCCTTCTTAAGGACGTAGGGATAATCGACCACTGGAAATTTGCACACCCTAAGGATCTGCAGGACGGTCTTATCGAAATAACCGAGGACGACTGCCTTGCAAACGTCCCCTTTGTGGAGGGCTGCGGTCTTTGGTTCGACCACCACTCCAGCGAGTTTGAAAGAAATCAGCTGAAGGGCAAATATAAGGGCGAAAGCAGGATAACTCCCTCCTGCGCAAGGATAATCTACGACTACTACGGCGGCGAGGAGCGCTTCGCTCATTACGACGATATGATGATAGCCGTTGACAAGGTGGATTCCGGAAATCTTACTATCGACGAAATACTTAACCCCACAGGCTGGATACTTATCGGCTTCCTTATGGACCCCAGAACGGGTCTCGGAAGATGGAGGAATTTCACTATCTCAAACTATCAGCTCATGGAAAAGCTCATCGACTGCTGCCGCACCATGACCACCGATGAGATACTCTCCCTCCCCGATGTAAAGGAGCGTATCGAGGTATACTACGAGCAGACCGAAAAATTCAAGGAAATGGTCAGAGCTCATACTCATGTGGAAAAGGACGTTATCATCTCCGATCTGCGGGGAGTTGACCCCATTTATTCGGGCAACCGCTTCCTTATCTACAGCCTGTACCCCGAGCAGAACATCTCCGCATGGATAGTTTCGGGCAAGGGCGGCAAGGGCTGCAGCTGTGCTGTGGGATATTCTGTGCTGAACAGGACATCGAATGTCAACGTGGGAAGCCTTATGCTGAAATACGGCGGCGGCGGACACAAGGCGGTAGGTACCTGCCAGTTCTCCGATGAGGAAATGGCCGAGAAGATACCTAAGCTCCTGGACGAGCTTGTAAACTATTCCGATTATTACAAGACCGAGGAATAATAAGTGCGTACTCAATAACTGCCCGAAGGGCAGTTATTGGCTGAAAATCCTGTAAAACAGGATTTTCAGCGGCACAAATCAAAGATTTGTGCCGTACTACCTGATCAATGTCTGCATTTGCCGCCACTGACGGGCGGCAAGGTGCAAGGATTTTTGGCTGAAACGCCAAAAATCCTTGCACCCAACAACAGAAAAAATGCTCCGAAGCAAATCTTCTACGCACTTTTTCCGTTGTTGAGCAGACATTATGTAATACAATGCAATGCCGGAGAACGGAATGCGTTTCCCTTTGGAGTCCTTTGATTCGTACTTTTTCTTGAGTTTCAAAAGAAATGCTTCTGATTTACCGCCGTTTTTCTCTATTTCAAGGACCAGTGTATCATAAACTGCTTTTCGGTTAGCTATATGCTCGAAAATCCGCACACATTTCTTGTGAAGACAGGTTCTAAGAGTTTTCGTAACGGGTCCCTCGGTATTAAATCCGCTCACTATCGACAGTGCGGGCGCAGGAGCCGTTGCAAGGGCTATCCCTCCGAAAATGAACGCAAGATACAATGGTATCCCCGCAAAATGAAATACTATCGAAAATGCCGGCGTAACCACCGCAAAGGTCCCCGGCGACTGGGTGAGCGTGGTCACTATCAGCGTTTTTCCGCAGTTTTTTATCTTCTTCCGTACAAGCTCGGTGCCTATCATAAGTCCCGCCGCACATTCAAGTACATGGATAAGCGTGCCGTAGGGGGCGCGTCCATAAGCTCACGGGTAACAAGCGAAAATGCATAGGGCCCCAGTACTATGCCCGTGATGAGCCAGCCCAATATGGACGGCAGCCGCAGCTTCGACACAAGCTTTCCCACAAAAAATGCGAAAACAATGGCTATCAGCCATTTTACGATGATCATGATACTCATTCTCCTTTCATCACGCCGTAAAGCATATATTCGAACGCCTTCGGCAGCTGTTCCTCATGGAGGCTTATCAGGCTCTCAAAGGACTTGCTCTCCGACCGCAGACCGCAGCAATAGCTATTGAACATATCCTGCATCACCGACAGATATTTCATGGCGCTGTCGATATCCACGCTGTCCCGCAGCTTTCCCGCAGACAGGATATTCCGTATCCATTCGGCGTTCATCCTGTCGTAGGGCTCACGCAGGCGGAGTATATCCTCATAATGCTTTTCGGGGGGCGCTATCAGCGCTTCCAGCACCATTGCCGCCTTTTCCCGCTTCTCACGGAAAAGCTTCATTCTCATATCGAAATACTTCCTGTAGTCGGCGCATTCCTCACGACAGGACAAATCGGCGGTCATCTCCTCGAAGCAGACCCGCAGACATTCCATGTACAGATCGTCCTTTCCGCTGAAATTGTGGTAGATAAGTCCCTTTGCTATCCCCTGATCGCTGACGTTGTTGATAGACGAAGCCGCATACCCTTTCGAGCCGAATTCCTTTATCCCCGCATTTATTATCCTTTCTCTTGTAAGTCTTGTCTTTTCTGCCGATCTCATACACTCACCTCTTATAGACTTTTTAGTCTATTTTATATTATATAACTTTTAGACTTAAAAGTCAATATTAATACAAAATAAAACCGCCCATAGGACGGCTCAAATTATTTTATCATATTTATAATTATCATCGCAATGCCGAGGGCTGCAAGTCCGAAGCCCAGCGCGCGGTTCATGTTCTCCTCGGAAGCCTTGTTTGCGAGCTTTGACGTTATCGCCGCTCCTATGAGAGTGAATATCATGCACATGATAAGTATGGAATAGTCGGTTATCCCCCCGCCCACCGCAAAGTGGGATACCGCTCCCGTCAGCGCCGTAAAGGTCATGATGAACACGCTTGTCCCAACGGCAGTTTTAAGCTCGTAGCCCAGCACGCTCACCAGCACCAGAAGCATCATCATACCGCCGCCTGCGCCCACAAATCCGCAGATGAAGCCTACCGCCATTCCGCTGACTATGGAACGGATAACGGCTGTTTTCCCGGTTCCGGACTGATTGCTTTCCTTTGCGGTCATGACGGGCTTGAATATGAATTTCAGTCCCACAAAGAAGGTCATGCACACCGAAAAGCTGCCCATGGTCTTTGTCGGCAGAAGCGACGCCGCCAGACTTCCCACCACAGTGAACACCAGCACCGATATCAGCATGACTATGCCGTTTTTTACGTCGATATTCCCGTTTTTCTTATAGGTCCATGCCGACATCGCCGAAGCCAGCACATCGGAAGCCAGTGCGATACCCACCGCTTCATAGGCGTCAGTTCCCAGAAAGGTCATCAGCATAGGCGCAATGACCGACGCGGCGGACAGTCCCGCAAGTCCCGTTCCGAAGCCTGCCCCCGCTCCCGCAATGAGACAGACCAGTATCTTTGTCAGTATATCCTGCATTTCCAACATCTCCGCTTTTTCACACAGTTCTTGTAGTATATAAAATATATTTTACCACGAAAACTATTCTGTGTCAAGAGCTGTCGGAAAATTTTCATTTTGGTCAGGTTCCCCCCCAGATAAACTCGCACGCCTTTTCATACTCCATATGGTGTTCAAGGCAGTGCACTATCTTCGCGTCCTCGGGACGGCGCACATACAGCACGTCCCGCTCACCCAATGTCAGCATTCGCTGCACCTGTGAGACGTCCGATCCGAGAAAAAGCCCGATGTGGATTATCTGCCTTCTGGTAGGGATACGGGTGCCGTTGAGTATCTGATAGCCGTAATTCCTGTCTATATCCAGCGCACGGATAAGCTCGCTGCGCTTTACTCCCTTTTCCTTCAAGCATTCCTCAATATATTCGCTCAGAGTCGGCGGAGCATTATCCTCGATGACCTTCATATTAAGGCGCTTTGTTCGCCTTATCATCCTTTCAATATCCGATGTCTTGATGCCGATCACCTCATTGTATTAGTAGTATACCGTGAAATCTCCGTCCATATTGTCAATGATATTCTGTATCTCCTCCTCGGAAAAGCCGTTGCCCTCCATGCAGACAAAGCCGTTGAGAGTGATGCCCTTGAAGGTGTCGGTATGACCCGAAAGACGATTGTTGTCAATATAGAATTCCTCGATATTGCAGCCTGCCAGCGGCGACAGGTCCGTCAGAGAATTTCTTCCCAGATATACGTACCGAAGCTTGTCGCAGTCACGAAATGGCTCAATGCTTTCAAGATCACAGCCCGCAAGACATACCATCTCCAGTTCGGGCTTTCCCGCAAGAGCGTCCACAGTGCCTATCTGCGCCTCGTTGAAGCCTGCACGCTTCAGCTTATCGCACCCTGCCAGCGGAGAAATATCGGTCACGAAATTATCCCCGAAGAAGACCTCTTCAAGGTCATTTTTTCCTTCAAGAACGGAGATATCCGAAACGCTGTTGTTTTCGCCGCTTATCTTTTTCAGCTTGTTCATGGAGCGGGCAAAGCTTATATCGGAAACGTTGTTGTTATTGAAAAACAGATATTCAAGCTCCGTCAGCCCGTCAAGACAGGACAGGTCGGTGATGTAGTTATCGGACAGGTTAAGATACTGCAGCTTTTTCATATGCTTGAGATTTGCTATCTGAGCATTAGTCAGCTCCATGTTCTGCATAACTATGCGCGTGGTGCTCAGCGGATACATCTCCCCGCCGATCTTCACTTC
Organism: Oscillospiraceae bacterium; assembly: GCA_022768245.1. Lineage (GTDB taxonomy): Bacteria > Bacillota > Clostridia > Oscillospirales > Ruminococcaceae > RGIG4694. The sequence continues at coordinate 6,374 of JALEMR010000021.1, read as the reverse complement.
GATATCGTCGGGAGATGTCCCGAGACAGATACCGAGCGCCGCGGCGATCATAACTGCTGCGGCGGAAACAGCGATAACAAGCTTTTTCCTGACGGACATTCTCTTCTTTTTTATTTTCGGAGCATTTATCACAGACTCGGATAATTCTCCGATATCGGGAGCTTCCGAGGATATGCCGCAGCCCCCGATATCCGACAGCATTTCCTCATCGGAAGCGTAACGGTCGTTCTCCTTGACGGCGGCTGCTTTTTCGATTATCTTCCCAAGCCCCGGGGATATTTTTTCAAGTCCCTTTTTAAAGTCGCTGTCGTCGTCCAGACGGATTATGGGATTTTCGGGGGTTATCCCCGTAAGTCCGAAATAAAGGGACATCGCCAGCGAATAGATATCGGTGCGGCAGCTCTGATTGCCCTTGCGCTGATACTGCTCCAGCGGCGCGAAGCCCTCCTTGAGTATGACCGACATGCTCTGTTTTCCGTCGCCCGACAGAGGTCTTGCCGAGCCGAAATCAACCAGCTTCACCCTGCCGTTGGAGCAGAGTATGATATTATCGGGAGAGATATCCCGATGAAGCACGCCGCCGTTATGGATAACGGAAAGCGCAGTGAGCAGCTTTTCGGCGATATATACCGCCTGCGCCTCCGACAGGCGTCCCTTTTTTTCAACATAGGATTTCAGCGAGATGCCGTTGAAGAACTCCATTGCATAGTAAGCCGTTCCGTTTTCGCGGAAAACATCGTACAAGCCCATTATATCCGAGCTTTCGCGGAATTTCATGATTATGCCCGCTTCGCTGAAAAACCGCTCCAGTCCGTCGGAAAAATCCTCTGTATGGAAGGTGGTCATCGGTTCGACGGTAAGGTCGTCCGAGGAACGGACAGCCGTTTTGTCGGGATAGTATTCCTTTATGGCAACAGCTCTGTTATCCTCGCAGTCGTAGGCAAGATAGGTCATGCCGAATCCGCCCCTACCCAGCAGCCTTCCGATAACATATCGGTCGTTGAGCTCCGTGCCCACAGGAAGAGCGTCGTGTTCGGAAAGGGCATTCTCCTCCGTATATCCGCAGGTGCTGCATTTTTTCCCCTTCACGGGAGAAAAGCAGTTCCCGCACAGCTTTCGCTTTGACGACATATCCTCACCTCTATTATGAATGATATTATTATCATATTATCAAACTATTAATATTATATCATATTATATCACTAAAATACAATATTTTGGTATGCAGATTTGCATTATTTTCTCTTTTGTACAAATCAGACAATTTATCAAAAAATATTTTTTGATAAATTATAAAAATAATGCAAGAATGCATACCAAAGCTCTGAAAATATATGATATAATATCCTTGCAAAAGGCAATTATCCCCAAAATATCATAACAGGAGGTATAATTATGACAACATCTGTAAAATTAAAGGCATATGCTCTGCTGACAGCTGCGGCAGTGGCATTGAGCTGCACGGCAGCGCTACCCGCTCCCGATGTCTCCGCGGCATCGGCAGCAAAGACTGCCGTAGTCACCATTCCGGGAAACTACGCTAAGAAGATAACCTTCTCCGATGTGGGCTCCGACGGTGCGTACAAGACCCTCCCCACCGATTTCAAAATAAGCGTAGGCAGCCCCGGGGACAGCAATGACCGCACTGATGATGTCGCAGCGGCTATCCTCGAAAAGACGGGCGACTATGCCGATGTGTATTCCATAAAAGTAAAAAATATCCGGGTGGATTATACATGGGAATTCAAGACCGAGAGAACGGATGCCGAGGTAAATACGTTCCCATTTACGGGCGGCACCGACTCCAAAGGAAAATGGGTGGACGCTGACGTCCCCGAAAATAATACCCTCACCGACAAGACCGATAAGTATGACGAGACAAAGGGTTCCTGTACCTACAGCGGCAGCATCACAAGCAAGAAGGTCGCATCTATTTCCGGCAAAAAGATATCCAACTACGGCTATTTCTCCTTGAACGCGGGCACATGGAGCGATAACAAAAATGATTCCCTTACCTTTAAGGTCAACAGCGTAACGCTCAGCGTGTCCTACGAAAAGGGCACCCCCTCCATGGATTACAGCGAGCTTAAAGGATATAAGTACCTTACCATAACCTACAAGCCCTACCTCGCCAAGAAGTGCACTCACCCCGGAAGCCACAGCGCGGATGAAAAGTATTGCCCCTGGGCGGCAGTTGCTGTCGGCGGCATAACCACTTCGGGCACTGATACCGGAAAAAAGAACAAAATGTATGAAGTGAGGACTATGACCTCCGACAAGTCCGTCTGCACGGTGACAGTCGCCGTAAGCGACATATACAAGGCTCTGGGCACCAAAAAGCTCAAAAACATCTACTTTGAAAACTGGGACTGCGAAATAGTAAGCATCAAGGGCTCCAAAACAAAGCCGAACCTTACCCTCGAAACGGGCAGCTTCAGCTCCGGCAAGATACAGGAAGCTATGGACTGGTCCCCCAGCGGAGATATCCCCACAGGAAAGCCCGATCTGAATCAGATCATCAATATCATGGAAAACCCCTCCGGAATGAGCCTTAAGGGCTATAAAGCGCTTAAGATCACCTACACTATGAAAAATCCCAAGAACGCAGGCGGCGTTGTTGTAGTTCTCCACGGCTGGGCTTCGGACGGCGTTGGCTGGGAGGAAAAATACTATGCGGCTGAAAAGGAAGGTACTATTATTATAGACCTGTCCAAGTATCAGAACAAGACCATCAACAACATCTATGTAGGTCCCGTTGCAAAGAGCTCCGCTAAGATAGGCGACACCTTCACCCCCGGCTTTGAGATAACAAGCGCAGAGCTGCTTGGTTCCTACTCAGGCTCTTATTCTTCCGCGACATAAGACTCCACTGTATTTGCCGACCCCGTGACCCCTCCCCCGAGTAATACAGATCCCGGCAATACGGCTCCGTCCTACGATCCCATATATAATATCCCGCCCTACCTTATCTATCACACAGGAGACAGAGAGGACGTTTCCGCGGGCGCAGGACTTTGCGAGGACGAAGAGCCCGCCGAGAGCAGCTCGTCCGCAATTGCGATAATATGCGCTTCAACAGCGGCATTATCCGCAGCCGCAGCCATTTTCGCTGCAAGAAGAAAAGCAGATCGGAAATAACAATTTCTTCCTATAATTTTTACTGAACAAAGCGCCGAACTGTCTTCACGGACAGTTCGGCGCTTTGTTTTCTGTTTGTTCATGGACCTTAACCGTTTTATACTACTGCGTACTCAATAACTGCCCGACGGCTTTGTGGGGTGCTGCCTATATCAATCACCCGTTTTTTACGTGGTCAGATTGCTTATTACCGAACGGAGCATATCCATTTCTATTGGCTTGAGCAGATAGCTGTGGGGCTTGAGCCGCATTATCTCCAGAATCTTTTCCCGTTCGGAAACTCCCGTCAGGAAGCACACGGGGATATTTTCCGCTTTTTTATTATTTTTGATCCTTCTGAAAACATCCGCTCCCGTTTCAATAGGCATTTCATAATCAAGTATGATAAGGTCGACAGACCTGCTGTCCAGGAATTTATCCACCAGCACGCCGTTAAGCATTGCAGTGACCTCGTATTCATCGCTGAGCGCAGACTTAAGCAGCTTTAATATGCTGCGGTCGTCGTCCACCACAAGGATATGCTTCTTTGCGGGAGCTTCGGCAGGAGCCGAATGTACAGGCGATACCTCCGCTGATGCGGGTATTTCAGCAGGGGAGCTCTTAGCCGTTTCTGCTCTTTTTTCAAGAAAACGGACGATACTCAGCGCCAGATTATCCGTTGAGATAGGTCTCTTTATCAGCAGATCGGGGATCCTTTCGGGACGGCTCTCAATAGCATTGCACACCTCCACGGAACCCACGACTATCACAGGCGCACCGTTATAAACGCTGTTTTCCTTGATATCTTCTATCTGAGACAAAGCTTCGTCATACTTGACATCTATAAAGCAGATATACGCGTCGGGCTGAAGGATCTCAAAATGATTCAGTATGTCCGTTATGCACGAAGACGTTGTCAGGCACTTGAACTTTGTGTCGGTAAAGCGGAAAAACTCAGATACTATCGCAGAGCTTCCGCCGCTCATAAGTAATCTGTATTTCATATTGTTTCCCCCTTTTGCCGTGATCCTGTTAATTCACAAGACCGGCGGCAATATCATTGAGCTCCCTGATGACCTCGGTTATCTCGGATATGCTGCTGCGGATAAAGCGGGAGCTTTCATTCAGATCGTCAACGGCTCCTTCGGTGCTTACCACGCTCTCCTGAGTCTTTGTCACCTGTCCGTTGATGCCGTCGGAGGCCTTCTTTATACCGCTGACATTTTTCAGTATCATATCGGTATGCTCCTCCGCCTCCTTAAGGGTCTCCGCGGACTTGACCGCAAGACCCCGCACCTCGTCTGCCACCACGGCAAAGCCTCTGCCGAACTCGCCCGCACGCGCCGCTTCTATGGACGCATTTATGGCGAGCATATTGGTCTGCTCGGAAATGCTCTGTATCTTTTCAAGTATCCTGGTATACTCGTCGATGCTGACGCCTATCTCCGAGACCGAGCACGCAATGCCGTCGGCGCCCTCGTGGATAGCGGATATCTCCCTGTTCAGTATGAGCATATCGTTTTTGATGACCTCGTTCTTTTCCGAATTGTTTACGGTATGCTCCACTATCGGACGAAGCTTTTCGGTAAGGGCGCCAAGCGAGCTGTTTATCTCCGAAACGGCGTCCTGCAGAGAATGATGCTGCTTTTCCAGCTTGTCCTTCATCTCCTGCATCTGGGTCTTTTCGAACATGATGCAGTTTGAGGGAGTATTGTTTCCCGCAAAGATAGTCATTGCCATATGACGGCAGCTCTTGAAGCCGCAGGCATGACAGTCCACATGTCTGTCCGCCTCGGTATATTTGCCCATGCTTCTGAACACCTCATCCAGCTGCTGCTCATCGGGCAGGTGGGATACCCGCCTGTCGGTGTATTTTCTGAGAAAATCCTCCAGCTTCAGGGAAGCAAACACTTTTTTATGGAATCTCTCGGATTTTCTGCGGTTGTTAGCCCAGCTCTTGGCATTTATCATGATATCGTAAGCGTTGAAGGTGTTGAATTCGCTCCTTGCGCCCACTCCCGAGTTGCAGCCGAACTCGCAGGAGAGCACATCGTATACCGACGGAAGCTTTGACTTGGAGGTCTCCAGATAGACATCAAGATCCTCGTAGACCTTCTGCACGCCCTCGGAGGTAGTCACCGAAAGGTCGGGCGCATATACATGCAGACACTCCTTAAGTCCGCCGGGGATAGGATAGAATGCACCGTCAAAGCCGCGGACTGCGGAGAATTCGAACTCGCTTCGTCCCGTCTGCAGACTGACGTTGTGGGACTTTATATACTCGTCGATGCTCTTGAAGGTTATATTGAAGCTGATAAGCCCCGTATTGCGGAACTCGTCGCTTTTTGCGACGCAGGGAGTAAGCGCCGCAAGGATATCGTTGTTTTTCAGATATTTGCGGACGAACACCGCACAGCACAAAAGCGGAGACTGTACCGGCGACAGCCACGGGATAAGCTCGGGCTTATGCTTTTCCGCATAATTCACGATAGCCGCGCAGGGCTGGGAAATTATCTTTGCGTCGGGGTGGCGCTTCATATATTCGATGTGCATATATGTACAGATATCAGCGCCGAAGGAGCCGTCGTAGACCTCATGGACTCCCATATCCTTGAGCCATTTCAGTATATGCCGCCATCTTCCGTCGAGAGCGGTCTTGATAGCGGGCGCCACGATAAGGGAGACCTTCTTTTTCTTTATCATTTCCATGAAGGTATCGAGATCATCGTCGTAATAGCGGGCTCCGTGCCTGCAGTTCTTGATACATTCGCCGCATTGGATGCACTCGTCGGGATTTACTCTGACGACCTTCCCGTCATAGTGGTTCGCATTGGGAACGGGACAGGTCCTTATACAGGCGTTGCAGCCGATGCATTTATCTTCGATAACATGTATCATTTTTATACACCTCGCAAAAAAAGTTTTGCTGCGTCTGATTATTTGTACACATTATATCACAAATTTCGACAATTGTCAATATAATTCGTGAATTATGACAAATAATACAAAAATAATCATTATTACTGTCAAAGAAAGCCAAAAATCAGAACACATCGCGTTAATGATCAAAAAAATCAACTTGTATATCGACAAATGTTTACCGATGCGATAATATAGTGCGTACTCAATAACTGCCCGAAGGGCAGTTATTGGCTGAAAATCCTGTAAAACAGGATTTTCAGCGGCACAAATCAAAGATTTGTGCCGTACTCCCTGATTGACGTCTGCTTTTGCCGCCGCTAACGGGCGGCAAGGTG
>JALEMR010000075.1 GCA_022768245.1 Oscillospiraceae bacterium | reverse complement strand
CTCCGTTTACAAGCTGTTCAGTTCGGACGGTTTCCCCTCTATCAAGATGGGCGGTATCCTCCGCGTGGAGAAGAGCAAGTTCGAGAAGTGGCTCAACACCTACTCCGGCAGAACTTATACAATGTAATGTAAGGAGGACCCGGCATGGGAAAGAGACTGCCTGAGATCAAGCAGCGTGAAGACGGTCGATATGAGATCAAGGTCACAGTCGGCAGAAACAAGCGCAGATCCGTTTACGGCAAGACCGAAACAGAAGTAAGGAAGAAGGCAAGGCAGCTCCTTGAAGAAGCAGCAAAGTTCAATTTATCCAATATTTCAAAGATGACTGTCAGGACGTACATGACCAACTGGCTCCTGACAGTCAAGAAGCCCGACCTCAAGCCCGGTTCATACGACCGGGTGGAGCAGTCGGTCAATTATCAGATACTCCCCTACATAGGTGATATCCAGATATCCGCACTCAATGCCAATGATATCCAGAATATGATAAATGAACTTCTCGTAAAGCTTTCTTATTCCACAGTGAAGAAAGCATATAACAACCTGAATGCCTGTATGGAGCTGGCTGTGATCAGGGGCGAGATCGTAAAGAATCCCGTCAAGGGTGTAAGGCTCCCTTCCGCAAAGAACAAGGAGAAGAAGAACGTGACCGCCTACACTCCCGGGGAAATTGCCGCAATCGTTGAAGAAGCAAAGCGCACCTACAGCAACGGTGCTCCTGTTTACAGGTACGGCTATCTTATCATTCTGCTGCTCAATACAGGCATGAGAGAGGGCGAACCCCTTTATCTCAAGTGGGAGGACATTGACCTTGAAAAGCGCAGGCTCTATGTTCACGGAAATGTGGTCGAAGTCAAGAATCGTGAAAAGAACGCAGCTTCAAAGTATGTTATTATTGAACAGGAAACTCCCAAGACAGACAAGTCCACAAGGTACATTCCTCTCAACGATAATGCCATTGATGCACTTGAACATCTTCGCAGCATTATCCGTGACAATCATCATGTGATCGCCACAAAGAACCACACTCATGTTTCTCCCCGTAAGGTATATAAGACTATGGAATCCATTCTTGACAGGTGCGGTATCACCGGCAAGACAAATCTCGTCCACGCTCTCCGCCACACCTTTGCTACCACCCTTATCAGAAACGGAACCGATATAAAGGTCGTTTCTGAAATTCTCGGACACGAAGATGTTTCAACAACTCTTAAGGTCTATCATCATGTTGTTGATGAACAGAAGGAATCTGCCGTTACACAGCTCGATAATCTATATTAAGCTATACGGCATACAGCCGCTGAAGTTTATTTCTCCGTCAGGAGCTTTCTCCCGCAAGGGAGTTTCACCTGAAAGGTGATAAATTCCCTCGGAGAGCAAGTTACCAGAATACAGTAGCCTGAGGTTGCGAAGGGTACGCCCGGTATTCTGGTATAACTTGCTCCACCAGATGCAATCTGGCTGGACGTGCCTGCTCCCCGTTCTCTCTGAATTATCCGACCACCCGAAAGAAAGGAGACCTGCTATGGCTCACGTTGAAAAATATACCGCCGCCGCAACAGGACATATGCTCGCACATTATGACAGAACACATTCAAGCAGCACCAGCCTGATCGACGTAAGCCGCACTGCCCTCAACCATAACCTTGCCGAAATTGATCAGCCGCTGCCCCAGCTTGATTTCCTCCACAAGAAGTTAGGCGAAATAAAGGTTATGAAAAGAGCCGATGTAAATGTAATGTGTGACTGGATCGTCACCGCACCGAAGGAACTCACACCCGAAGAGCTGCCGCTGTTCTTTAACGAAACCTACAAATTTCTGAATGACCGCTACGGAAAAGAAAATGTGATCTCCGCATACGTCCACATGGACGAAACCACACCGCACATACACTATGCATTTGTTCCTGTGGTAATTGACAAGAAAAAAGGAATACCGAAGCTCTCCGCAAAGGAGCGTATCACCCGTAAGGATCTGAACACCTTTCACCCCGACCTGACAAAACACATGAGAGCCGTATTCGGCAGGGATATAGGGATTCAGAACGACGCCACCGCTTTAGGCAACCAGACTATAAAACAGCTCCGACAGAAAACCAAAAATATAGAAAAATTCAAGGCTGAGCCTGTTCCCGTGACCGAAATCCCCCCGGTCGTCAAAAGGTTTCTGAAAGAAGATAAGGTCATTATCAGCCGCAAGGAGCTTGACCGTGTAAACCAAGCTGCCGAAGATGCTGCTGTCATAATGTCAAATGCCGAAGCAGTTAATGCACAGTTAGCCGAAAAGGCTGCAAAAACCGATAATAACTATAAAAAATCCGAGGAGTATCTTTCAAAGGCACATCAGCAGGCAGACACTATCATATCCGATGCACAGAAAAACGCCGAAAGCATATCTGCCGCCATTTCCGCAGACAAAGCAACATGGGAACAGCAGAAGTCATTGCAGCAGGCTGAGCTTGATGAACGTGACAGACAGCAGAATCGCAGAGCAGAGCGCCTTCGCAAGGAACAGCTGCGCAATGATGATAAAGCGAAAAGCAACAATAAGCTCGCAGCCGAGCTTAATTCCGCCGCCAAGGAGCTTGATGAAAAGGTTCGTGAATTCAAAAGCATGAAGGACAGCCCTCAGGAATACTACGAACAGCGGCTGCAGGATTTATCCTCTGAGCTTGAAGCTAATGAAGCATCAAACAAGCTCCTGAGAATGGATATAGCTGACAGGGACAGTACAATAAAGGATCTCCGTCAGCAGCTTATTGATGATTACGCTGCCCACAATGCTGTAATGGAAACCCTGAAGCATGAATCTGAACAGAAGCTTGAATCCGAACTTGAAAACAAGGAAAAATCTTGTGTATTATAATAATTTAACGCCTGATAAAATGTACGTTCACAATAATGAGCTGTTTCAAGATTACTCAAAAATCTGATTGTAACAGCATATTCAGATGATAATGCCTTAAAAAGCAAAGCATTCTCTATATTAATGTCATTAACAATTCTTTTGGCTGTTGTAGGGAAATTAAGGCAGATGTTACCCATTCCTACACAGGTTTCAATATAGATATTATGCTTAACCTCAGACATATAATCCAAGTATGTATCAAGCAGCTTCTGCTTCGCTCCCAGATACGATGTTATCTTCAAACATTTCCTCAATCTTATCCCTCCAAAATTCTATAACCTTATGTCCTGCCTTATACTTTTCAACTCTTATTATCCCGTCGTCACGTTTACGAGTGCCGCAACAGATATATCCAGCTGAAACCAAATTTCTCAATATTGTAATGTGGCTTATTCCCGTAAACTCTTTCTTTATTGCAGCCGCTACATTATTATACTCAAATGCAACCCTACCGTCTTGGTATATAAGATCATAAACATAACCTATTTTCATTATAGGACCGATCTTTTTTATGATATCATCAGGCTTAATGGACATTGCTTTTATCTCAGAAAGATTTAGCTCTCCAAACAGTCTGCAAACGGCTTCAACATTAATGTCTACATCAAAGCAATCATTTAACAATTTGCCTGTAAGTTCAATCACCGCAGAACATTCAGATAATTTTACTTTTGTAGTTGTATCCTTATAAATTCTTGTTTCATATTTTAAACGCATCTCCCACATTTCGGGCTGGATAAGTCCGTCCTTGTCAAGTCCGATGGTTCTTGCATAGTAACGATAGTCGGGAAGGTCGGGAAATTTATCCTCATTCCCCATACCCGTTTCAAACCACTCCACAAGTGCGTTATGCTCCAACTCCTCGGGAGTAAGCTCCAGTTCCTTGCTGTGACCGATGCAGCCTGTCAATATGAACGGCACTATTGCAAGTGCCAAAAGCGCCTTATATTTCATTTGCGTTTTCCTCCAATATTTTTTCTGTAATTCTATTATA
>JALEMR010000010.1 GCA_022768245.1 Oscillospiraceae bacterium | reverse complement strand
GCCGCTGAAAATCCTGTTTTACAGGATTTTCAGCCAATAACTGCCCTTCGGGCAGTTATTGAGTACGCACTATATAGGATAAGAAACGGCTTTCCGTTAAGCTCCTTATGAACTTAACGGAAAGCCGTTTTTTACATCATATCAGTACACGGTCACTCGTTTTCGGCAACCGTAAAATCCACCTTGCCGGAGGAAACATTCGCCTTTGCACAGATAACATCAATGGTGTCTCCCACCGAGTAGAGCTTCTCGCCGTTTCTCGACAGGGTGAAATATCCGTCGTAATCGTAGCTGCCCTCGGGAAGTGTCTCTATCTTCACAAAGCCCTCCACGGTGTTGTCAAGCTCCACGTAGAAGCCGTATTCCGTCACCGAGGAAATAATTCCCGTGAATTTTTCTCCCAGATGCGCCGACATATACTCTGCGATATAACAATCCTCGCAGTCTCTTTCAAGGGTCATCGCAGTGATCTCGCACATGCTGGACTGCTCCGCAGCAGCCTTCGCAAATGCCGCATATCGCTTGTTCAGTGATTTTTCCGTCGCCTTATTGTAGCACAGGTCGGTCAGTATGCGGTGTATCGCAAGGTCGGGGTATCTTCTGATAGGCGAGGTGAAGTGGGAATAATCCGACAGCACCAGTCCGAAATGTCCCAGCGGCTCGTCGGAGTATTTCGCCTTCGCCATGGAACGCAGCACCATATTGTTCACCAGCAGAGCGCAGGGCTTTCCCTTGGCGCTTTCAAGGATATCCGAAAGATGCTTCGGCTTCACCGATGTGAACTTCGGCACGGGCAGCCCCAGTCGGGTAATGACCTCTTTCAGGTCGTTTATCTTTTCGGGGGAGGGATTCTCATGGACGCGGTACACGAAGGGGATATTCTTCTCCTTTGCAAGCTTTGCGGCGCAGGAATTCGCCATGAGCATGAATTCCTCGATGATAAGCTCCGACTTGCCCCGCTCCCGCTTCTTAACATCGACGCAGATGTCGTTATCGTTCATTATAAGCTTCGCCTCGGGAGCATCTATCTGGGGAGCGCCTCTTTTCAGCTTGTTTGCGGTGAGTATCTCCGCCAGCTCCTCCATAAGGCATATCTCGTCGATGAGACCGTTGTACTTTTCCGCAAGCTCTGCGGGGATATCCTCTTCCTTTTCATAAGCGTCAAGTATCGCATTTATCTCCGAATACACACCCTTTACCCGCGAACGGATAACTGTTTTCGAGAATTTATAGCTTTCCACCTTGCCGTCGTTGTCAAGCTCCATAAGGCAGGAAAACGCCAGTCTGTCCTCGTTGGGATTTAATGAGCATATGCCGTTGGAAAGCTCCTTGGGCAGCATGGGGATGACTCTGTCAGCATAGTATATGGACGTACCTCGGAGAAATGCGTCGGAATCCAGCTTGGAGCCGCTCTTTACATAGTGAGAAACGTCCGCGATATGCACGCCCAGTCTGTAGCCTGCGGCGGTCTTTTCCACCGATACGGCGTCGTCGATATCCTTTGTATCGGCACCGTCAATGGTGAAGATGTTCTCGTTTCTCAGGTCAAGGCGGCGGGATATCTCATCGTCGGTTATCTTCATTCTGCCGATGTATCTTGCCTCGTCCATTACCTCCGACGGGAACTCGGTCTCTATCCCGTTGATATGGAGCAGAGCCGCCGCGCTGCTGGACGCCTTGTCTGCGCTGCCGAATATGCCGATGACCGCGCACCTGTGGTCCGCATGACGGTCTCCCCGCTTCACTATCTTCGCAAGAACCTTGTCGCCCTCGTGAGCTTCTATCTTCATGGAGGATATCTCCAGCAGCTCCTTGGACAGCGTATCGGGACGAATAAACAGCCTGCCGTACTCCTTTTCGAGAGTGCCCGAAAACTCGGAGAACACTTCCTCAAGGACCTTGACGACCTCGCCCTCGGGAGATTCGCCCCGTCTGTCCTTTCTCGGAAGAGCCTTTGCCAGCACCTTATCTCCGGGCATGGCACCCTTTAAGAATTTTCCCGGAACGAATACCTCGGTGCCGTCCTCGGTTTTCAGAAAGCCGAAGGTCTTTGCTATCCTCGACACCTCGGCGGGATATATCCCGTAGGATTCGCAGAGCACAAAGCCTGCCTTTCTCTCGAAGATAACGCCCTCACGCTTTAAGGCAATGGCTGCCTCCCTGAACTTATCGGGCATGGGATGACGTCCCCTGCACTTTGCGTACAGCTCCTTATAGGGCACGCATTTACGGTCGTTCTGCTTTAAAATTTCCTTTATTCTTTTTTTGTAGATATCAACATGATCGGTCATGACAATTATATCCTTTCGCTGACTTTTCTGTCCTATATTAATGTCTGCTCAACAACGGAAAAAGTGCGTAGAAGCTTTGCTTCGGAGCATTTTTTCTGTTGTTGGGTGCAAGGATTTTTGGCGTTTCAGCCAAAAATCCTTGCACCTTGCCGCCCGTCAGTGGCGGCAAATGCAGACATTAATCAGGTAGTACGGCACAAATCTTTGATTTGTGCC
>JALEMR010000096.1 GCA_022768245.1 Oscillospiraceae bacterium | reverse complement strand
AATTCGTTTTTGTAGCTCATTTGATAGTCCTCCGATTATCCAAATTACATAATATATTTATATTATATCACAAATAATTATGCAAATCAACAGGTTTACGAAATTTTTATAAAAATATTTTGCCAATTTTATATTTCGGTGATATAATAGTATTTGATATTGAAAAACTGTAAAGGACGGTTATTTTTTCTATGAGAATGAGAAGAAAAAAATGGGCGCGGCCCGAGCTGGCGGAGTGTCCCTATTATATCCCTCACGCCGAGGATATGCGCGGGAAATGGCATACCGCATTCAAGGATAATTCCAAGCCCATATATGCGGAGCTTGGCTGCGGAAAGGGCGTGTTTGCGGCGCAGGCGGCTCTTAAATATCCCGATATAAACTGGCTTGCCGTTGATATAAAAAGCGAGATGCTCGCCGTGGGCAGGCGCACTATCGAAAAAGCCTTCGCCGAGGCGGGGAAGGCTCCCGATAATGTGCTGCTGGTCACCGACAACATATCCTTTATCAGCTCCGCATTCTCCGAGGAGGACGTGGTGGACAGGATATATATCAACTTCTGCAATCCATGGCCCAGAGGAAAGCATCAGAAGCGCAGACTTACTCACCCGAGACAGCTGCTCCAGTACCGCATATTCCTGCGGGACAACGGGGAGATACACTTCAAGACCGACGACGATCAGCTCTTCGAGGAATCCATACCCTACTTCGAAGAGTGTGGCTTTGAGTTGACCTATCTGACGAGAGACCTTCATGCAAGCGGTTATGAGTACAATCTTGAGACCGAGCATGAGAAGATGTTCACCGCCGAGGGAAAGAAGATAAAGTTCCTCATTGCGGTAAAGAACAAGCCCGTGCCGCAGGAGATCTATGAAAAATACACCTACGAGAAAAGAGAGGAAGAGGACGATGAACAGGATAGCGAAGTTTGAAAAGGTGAGCCGTGAACAGTTTGAAAAGGCGCTGGAGGGGAATTCTCTTTTCGGCGGATTTGCTGCCGCTTATGATGATATAAAGCTCCCCGAAAGGGCTACATCAGGCTCTGCGGGCTATGATTTTTACTGTCCCTTTGACCTGTCCCTTGCTCCCGGAGAAGCTGCGCTTATCCCCACGGGGATAAGGTCGAAGATAGACGAAGGCTGGGTGCTTATGATGTTCCCGCGAAGCGGTCTGGGATTTAAATTCCGCGTCCGTCTCAACAACACCGTGGGAGTTATCGACAGCGATTACTACGGCTCGGACAACGAGGGGCATATCATGCTGAAAATAACCAACGAGGGAGATAAGCTCTGCGAGGTCAAATCGGGACAGGGCATTGCACAGGGAATATTCCTGCCCTACGGCATAACCGCAGACGACAGCGCAGAGGGTATAAGAAACGGAGGCTTCGGAAGCACCACAAAATGATTAAAATAGTTGATCCCACTACAAAGGAACAGTTCACGCAGATGCGCCGTCTGTACAACAGAGCCTTTCCCAAGGCAGAGCGCAAGCCCTTTTCCATGCTGATGAAGATACAGGGCGAGGGAATGCACTGTATCGAAGAGGACGGAAAATTCTGCGGTCTTGTGATAATGATGCTTTACGATGATATTGCTCTTCTGGACTATTTTGCAGTCTCAGAGGACGCAAGAAATCATGGGATAGGTTCCCGTGTTCTGCATGAGGTCATTGAGAAGTATAAGGACAGGCGGTTCATGCTGGAGATAGAATCCACTAAAATAGACAGCCCCGACCGTGAAATGAGAGAATCCCGAAAAGGCTTTTATCTTCGTGCAGGGCTTGCTCCCGAGGATTACGAGGTCATGCTCTTCGGCGTGAGAATGGAGATAATGACCTATAACTGTCACATTTCCTACGAGGACTATCACAGCATGTACGAGCATATCCTGCCCGAAGCACTTTCAAAAAAGGTAAAATCAATTGATACACAGGAGGATAAATAAAATGGAATACAAATTTTCCGATAAGGTAACGGAGCTGAAACCCTCCGCAATAAGAGAGATCCTTAAATTCACATCTCTTCCGGGAGTTATCTCCCTTGCTGCGGGAAATCCCGCGCCCGAGGCTTTCCCCTCTAAGGAGATAGGCGAGATAACACAGAGGATACTATCCGAGGAGCCGGTAGCCGCACTGCAGTACAGCGTGACCGAGGGATATACCCCCCTCAGAGAAGCACTGAAAAAGCGTCTTGCGGAGCAGGGCAGCTTTGACCCCGATATCGACGACCTTATCATCACATCGGGCGGACAGCAGGCTTCCGAGCTTTCCTGCAAGACCTTCCTGAATCCGGGCGACGCTCTTATCTGCGAGGCTCCCAGCTTTGTAGGCTGTCTGAATGCGTTCAAGTCCTACAATTCCAAGCTGATAGGTATCGGGCTTGAAGAGGACGGCATGAACATTGAAAAGCTTGAAGCCGCTCTCAAAGAGAATCCCTCCGCAAAGCTTATCTATGTGATAGCGAACTTCCAGAATCCCACGGGGCTCTGCACGAGCTTTGAAAAGCGCAAAGCGATATATGACCTTGCCAAGAAGTACGATGTGATGATACTGGAGGACAATCCCTACGGCGATATCCGCTTTGCGGGAGAGAATATCCCGAGCATAAAGAGCCTCGATACCGACGGACGGGTAATCTATGCGGGCAGCTTTTCGAAGATACTTGCTCCGGGCATGCGTGTGGGATTTGTCAGCGCGCCCAAGGAGGTCATTCAGAAGATAGTGGTATGCAAGCAGGTATCGGACGTACATACCAACATTCTTGCGCAGATGATATGCCACGAATACATCACCAAGTACGACCTGAATGCTCATCTTGAGGACATCAGAGGGATATACCGCCACAAGTGCGGGCTTATGCTTGACTGCATAGAGAAGACATTTTCACCAAAGGTGAAGTACACCCGTCCGCAGGGAGGGCTTTTCATCTGGGCAACTCTTCCCGAGGGCAGTGACATGCCCGCATTCTGTAAGCGTGCGGTTGAGGAATACAAGGTAGCTGTAGTTCCGGGAAATGCGTTCATGATAAGCGAGACGGACGAGACCACGTCGTTCAGGCTGAATTTCTCCACGCCCACAGACGAGCAGCTTGTGAAGGGTACTCAGATAATAGGCAGCCTTACGAAGGAAATGTTCGGAGAGTAAACAGTTAACAGTCGGTAAATCAAAAAACAACAAGAGAAACAGACAATTTTTTGCGGAATATGTTATATCATTTCGGAATGATTTCTGTTATAATTCATAAAAATCATTCTGAAAGGAAATACAGCTATGAATATAAATAAATATCATATCTTCATCAATCAGACAGGGTATCTTCCGAACGCCGTTAAGACCGCTTATATGGCGTTTCCTGCGGAGGAGTTCTCCGTATGCGACTGCGGAGGCAGGACTGTTCTGACGGGCAGGACCGAACGCTTTGGATTTGACAGCCTTTCGGGCGATACCGTCTTTACTGCGGACTTTTCTTCCCTTGAAAAAAGCGGAAAATACTATATTTCCGCAGCCGGAAAACGCTCCGCGGAGTTTGTGATATCCGAAGATGTGTATCGAAAAAATGCGGAAATGCTGCTCCATGCGTTCTATTATCTGCGCTGCGGCTGTGAGCTTGAGCCCGAGTATGCGGGTGAGTTCGTCCATAAAAAATGCCACACCGCGCCTGCTGCGGAATGGTACGACCACAGCGTTACAAGGGATATCTGCGGCGGTTGGCACGACGCGGGCGATTACGGCAGATATGTCACCGCAGGAGCTGCTGCTCTCCAGCATATGCTTCTCGGGTGCAGGCTTTTCCCCGAACGGTTTTATCGTCTGAAAAGCAATATCCCGCCCTGCGGAAAGCTCCCCGATATATTAGCCGAATGTAAGGTCGAGCTTGACTGGATAATGAAAATGCAGCGGGAGGACGGCGCTGTTTATCACAAGGCGACTACCGCTCATCATGCGCCCTTTATCATGCCCGAGGACGATACTGCGCAGATGTATCTGCTGCCCGTGTCATCAATGGCGGCTGCGGATACTGCGGCGGTGATGGCTCTTGCTTCGGGCATATACCGCGAGTTTGACGGGGAATATGCGGATAAGCTTCTGAAAGCTGCGGAAAAATCTTACAAATGGCTGGAAAACAATCCCGATTTTCTGGGCTTTGATAATCCCGAGGGCTGCGGCACGGGAGTATACGGTGAGCGCGGCGACAAGGACAACCGCTTCTGGGCGGCTGCGGAGCTGTTCGGCGTTACGGGCGAGGAAAAATATCACCGTGACTTTCGGGCTCTCCTTGACGAGGACTTCCCCAAGACTGCGCTGGGCTTTGGAGAGGTCGGCGGAATGGGTGCGCTGGCGTACATCTTATCCGCTGGCGGAGATGATACCATAAAAAATCGTCTGAAAAAGAATTTCTCCGAAAAGGCGGCTGAACTGAAAAGCCTCTCCGACAGCTGCGGCTACGGCACGGCAATGACCGGGAGAGCCTTCTGCTGGGGCAGTAATATGAACGTGCTGAAAAGTGCTATGACCTTTATAATAGCTGCGGAGCTGTGCGGCGAGAGGGAATACATTCCCTATGCGCAGAAGCAGCTGGACTACATTTACGGAGCAAATGCTCTTGGCATCAGCTATGTCACGGGAGCGGGGGAGTATTCGGTAAAATATCCCCACTATCGGCCTGCGGACGCGGACCGCATTGACCGCTGTCACGAAGGCTTTGTTTCGGGCGGAGCCAACGGCAGACCCTGTGACGAAAAAGCGATAAAGCTGATTCCCGAGGGCACCCCTCCGATGAAATGCTTTGTTGACGAGGTGGAATGCTATTCGCTGAATGAGATAACGATATACTGGAATTCGCCCGCGGTGTTTGCGGCGGCGTGGCTGAGTGAATAGCGGCGGGATGACCCGCAGCT
>JALEMR010000093.1 GCA_022768245.1 Oscillospiraceae bacterium | reverse complement strand
TTGATGTCGCCTATGCTTAAAACCCCATCCGCGGCATTGGCTGCGGGTCATCCCGCCGCGGCATTAGCTGTGGGTCATCCCGCTAAACAGCATTCTTGTGTTCTCCGCTGTGGCTTCCGCCGCCTGCTCGGGGGTTATCCCCTTTATCTCCGCCAGCTTTGTCAGCGTATACGCTATCATCGAACTGTCGCACCGCTTGCCACGGAACGGCTCGGGCGCCATATACGGACAGTCCGTCTCCACCAGTATGCGGTCAAGGGGTATTCTCTCCGCCGATTCTATGGCTTTCCGTGCATTCTTGAAGGTCAGTGCTCCCGTGAAGCCGATGTACATTCCAAGGCCGATAACCTCCTCCGCAGTCTCCGCAGAGCCCGAGAAGCAATGAACAACGCCCCTCGGACGATATTTTCTCAGTATCTCCATTGTGTCCGCCGTAGCGTCACGCATGTGAATGATAACGGGCTTGTCCAGTCTCCGTGCAATTTCCAGCTGAGTCTCGAAAAGCTCCTTCTGACGTGCCTTGTCGAAGCCCTCGTAGTGGTAGTCCAGTCCTATCTCGCCCACAGCCACAGCCTTTCTGTGACCGCACAGGCTCACGATAAGCTCCTTATATCCGTCTCCGACAGTGTTTGCCTCTTCGGGGTGGATACCGGGCGCAAAGTACATAAAATCGTATTTTTCGGCAAGATCTGCCGCCGCCTTGCTTGAGCGCTCCGAGCAGCCTATGGTGATGATGTTCATCACGCCGTTTTCGTGGAGCTGCGGCAGGAGAGTATCTCTGTCCCCGTCAAAGGCGGAGTCGTCGTAATGAGCGTGTGAATCAATATATTTCAGCATATTTCCTAAACTTCCTTGATAATTTTATTCATAACAACGGCGTTTTCCCGTGGAGCGGAGTAGAAATTCTTCCGCAGTCCTATCTCGGAAAAGCCGCATTTTTTATATAAAGCCCTCGCGGGGAGATTGTTTTCCCGTACTTCAAGGGACACCGACGAACAGCTGTCCGACTGCGCCGCAATTTCGCAGAATCTGCGGATAAGCCCTTCGGCGATACCCTGTCTGCGGAAGAGGGGAGATACTGCAATGCTGTCTATCCCTGCAAAGTCGCCGTCTGCGGTGCCGATGATATAGCCTGCCGTCTCGCCGTTTTCCACAGCCGACAAAAAAATATTTCCCGAAATGTCAAGGGAGGACATAAATCCGTTCTCCGTCCATGGGTCGGGAAAGCTTTCCGTCGCTATGCGGGCTATCTGCGGGATATGTTCTTTTTCTGTTTCAACTATTTTCATACTGCCTGAGCACTTCCTCTATCTCGCCGATAAGGGCGTATAAGTCGTTCAGAGACGACAGCTGACCGCAGGCGTTCCTGAATCTCGCCGCCGAGGGAATGCCCCGCAGATAAAACGCACACATTCTGCGGCATTCTGCCATAGCGGTATGTTCGCCCTTGAATTTCACTGCCAGCTCCGCCTGTCTGCGCATAAGGTCAAGCCGCTCGTGCATATCGGGGGGAGCATAGACCTTTCCCGACAGATGATTTTCTATCTCGGCAAAAAGGAATGGCTTGCCGTAGGTGCCACGTCCTGCCATGACAAGGTCGCAGCCCGTGAACTCGTACATTTCGGCTGCGGACTGTCCCGAGACGATATCTCCGTTGCCGATAACGGGCACAGAGACCGTCTCTTTGACCGCCCTGATGATGTTCCAATTCGCTTTTCCGCTGTACATCTGCTGCTTAGTCCTGCCGTGGACGGTTATCGCCGCTGCGCCTGCGCTTTCCATATATTTCGCAAATTCGGGAGCATTTATGGAGGAATCGTCCCAGCCGCTTCGTATCTTGACGGTGACGGGCACGGAGCAGTTTTCTATTGCCGCTTTTACGATGTTATATGCCCTGTCGGGGTCCTTCATAAGAGCGCTTCCACTGCCGTTTCCTGCTATCTTCGGCACGGGGCAGCCCATGTTTATGTCGATGATATCGGGCTCAAACCTCATGAGAAGCCCCGCAGCCTTTCCCACGAACTCGGGCTCCTCGCCGAAAAGCTGGAGCGCCATGGGACGCTCCTCGGGGAGGATAGTGCACAGCTCCTCGGTCTTGCGGTCGGAGTAGCACAGTCCCTTTGCGGATATCATCTCGGAGACCATATAAGCGGCTCCGAACTCCTTGCAGATAAGGCGGTACGCCCTGTCCGCCACCGAAGCCATGGGAGCGAGCGCGGCAGTTCTGCGTATCCTCACTCCGCCGATATTGATGTAATTATTATCAGACATTGATAGGCGCATCCTTGTCTTCGTCCTTTTGGTTCACGGCAAGGTGGACGAGTATCCCCACCGCAGCAACGGCAAGGGCAGGCAGAAGATTAACCCTGCTGCGCTTTGAGGAGATATAGACTGCTTTCGGACCGTCGTTTCCCTTAATGGTGAGTATCTCCGCAGGAACGTTTCCGTCTATCTCAATTTTTGTTGTTTTCGGAGCAAGAATGCCGTTTCTGACTATCTGAGACAGAGCCATGAATGCAGCCGAGGATATGGCGCTGACAGCGAAGCTCTCGCCTGCCGCACGTATCATTTCCTCTGTCCTTTCGTCGGGAGTGAATTTAAAATCCTTGAAATTGAAGTCGTACATTATCTATCGTCCTTTCGGTTTTATATGAGGTCAGGAATATGGGTACCTGTACTCGCTCACCACCCAGTGAGTGACCTCGTCGTATTCGTTGGCAGATTCAATGAAGCTGTAGTCGGTAACCTTCATCAGCTGAAAGCTGCCGCCGTCAATATATCCCGTAAATACGCCGTTTTCGTCGTATTTTTCCTGACGGGTGCGGTAGGTTATCATCTCGCCGTCCGCCGAGACGGAGTAGGAGGTGAAGGTCATCATGCCCAGCGAGGAATCCCGCAGCGACCGTCCGGTCAGAGTATACAGCTCCCCGTCGATATCGCGGTACTGCTGAGGAGCATTATCGAACAGCTTTTCCGCAGCCGATTCTGAGAACAGTCCCCGCAGGCTTTTTTTCAGGTCATCGGTGCAGTCAAAGCGGCTGTCGTCCACCTTGAAGTAAAACAGGGGAGTATCCTCGGGGTCATCGGCAGGCACCTCGACGTAGCTGTCGTAATCGGAGATATTGAAGGTATTTTCGGTGAAATACCCCGCGAAATTATTGGCAGCGCCCCAGTAAGCATAGCCGAAATAAAGGGGATTATCGGGGGAAAGCTCCTCAAAGCCGCCCGTCAGGGTAAAGCTTACGGGGTCGAAGGTATAGGTGCGTATCCTGACCATATCGGATATCTCGGGGACTATCCCCGCGCTTTCGTCCACCACGATGCTGCTGATGAACTTGAAGGGCTCCGAATGGTAAAGCACGGTGCGGTTGATGTAGGGCACGGTCTTCGGCGTGCCCTCCTCGTCGGGAGCGGATATCTCTATCTTGCGCAGGTCCCCGTTATCTATGGTATAGAAGCAGCAGACATTTTCCGTGCCGTTTGTAAAGCTTATTCGGATAATATCGGGTACGGTGACGCTTTTGTCGATATCGTTGGAGATTATGCTGCAGAAGGCACCCGCCGAGACTCCGCCCTCGGAGTATGCGGGAGAAAAGCCCTCGGGAGGCATTATCACGCTGTGAACCGCATTGTATCGGTTGTCCTCGATGGTAACGGCTATGCCGCTTGAGGATTCGGAAAAGGACGCAAGATAGTTGTTTGTCCCGTCGGATACGGAAACTGTGTATACATCGGAGGCGATATCTGCGCCGTTCTTTTCGGAGACAGTGTGAGGCTCATTGTTGTTTTCTCCGTTATTTCCGCCGTTATTCAGGCTGCACCCGCACAGAAGCGCGCAGAGCGCCATAATGACGATAACTTTTCTCACTCGGGATATCCCTCCCCGCAAAAGGCTCTCATAACGCCGTCCTCCGAAAGATAAGTCTTGTATTCCTTATTGATGTGTATTTCATGCTCTTCGCCGCAGATGACTATTACTCCCGCAGCCTTACCGTTTTTCCTGATGAATTTAAACAGGTATCCGTCCCGTTCTCTGCGGTGGATATCGTCTGCGGCGCAGGAAAGCATGGCTGCGCAGCGCATATACTGGTCGTCGGTGATAATGTCCGAAAAGGTGACGGACTGCTTGTTTCTGCGCTTATTGCGGAAGAAATCCGTCAGCAGCGCCGAGCATTCCCCGGACAATATCCCCCCCGTGACCTCGGGAGATGATGTGAAGCCGCATTCGCAGAGCCGCGTCACCGATGAAACGGCGCCGTTTTTGCTGTCGTATGCTCCGAAAACTATCCGCTTTACTCCTGCGGAGATGCAGGCTCCCGCGCACATGGGGCAGGGCTCCATGGTAACGTACAGTGTACAGTCGGAGAGACGGTATCCTCCGAGCGCTTTGCAGGCAGATGATATGGCGTTTATCTCGGCGTGTCCGAGGGCGGACTTTTCCGCTTCACGGGTATTCTGCCCCGTGCCCGCCACAAAGCCGTCGCTGCGGACTATCACAGCCCCCACGGGCACCTCGTCCCTTTGGGCGGCGTCCCGTGCGAGAGTGAGCGCCTTTTCCATGTAGAAGCTGTCCTTGTCCGTCATCATAGGTCGAGAGGAATGGAGCATATCATAACCGCGAAGGCGGCAGCAAGCCAGAGAATGACCGACGGGGTTGTGAAAAAGGACATCATCTTATCGTATGGTGAAAGATAGGTCGCCTTAAGGGGCAGGCTTATCTTGTGATTGTTGACTGACATGAAGCGGATCACGCAGATAAGCCCCACAATAATGCATATGAGAACGAACGCAGTCACGTATATCGATGAGAGACGCCGGTCCTCGAGGGTGCCGAGGAAGGACTGGATATAGAAAAATCCGCTGACAGTCATCCGCATAACGATGGCGGTAATGACAGAGCCTGTGCGCAGGGTGAAATATCCGATAACGACGGATATCATGAAGTAATAGAGGAAAAGACGGATATCGTCGCCGGTCATGGCGGTGATAACGCCCGTTATCATAAGAGCATAGCCGTCGCCGAACTGGCGCAGGAGCTGCAGGCAGCCGCCGTGAACGAATATCTCCGACATTATCGGCGTGATAATGAGAGAAAGGATAAGGAGCGCAGTCATATTCGATGTATCCGAGGTTATGGTGAGATTCAGATTCAGTCCCGCGTGTATATACGAGAAGAGATTTTTCATAGGTATCATCATGACCGAGCCTGCCGCAGCCACCAGCAGCGCAGAGGGTATCGCCGTCCCGAAAAGCGCCTTGTTGGAGGTCTTGACGGGAATCATGACCTTTGCGGGCATTCCTGTTAAAATGCCGAGAAGAGAGATGGGGATAAGTCTTTTGAGGATAGATGTGATGTATTTATAGACGATAATGGTAGTCTCGTCGCCGTAGTAAGCGTTTCTGGTAAGATCGACGCCTATATTCACCCCGCACGCCGAGGAAAGAAAGGACGGTATCACATAGACCGACAGCGTATTGAACAGAAGATAGAACAGCATTATGCAGCTTATCAGTCTGTTTACGTTGTGTATGGCGCATCGCTCGGAATATTCGGGAACATCGCGGATAAAGCCCTTGCCGTCCTGGTAGGTATATTCGTTGCGTATATCGTGATAGAAAAAGCCGTAGCCGCCCTTGTTTTTGAGACGCCACCTGCGGTAGCTGACGCTGTACTGCTTGTCAAGATGACGGACAGAAGCGCTCTCTCTTTCGGGGGAGCTTTCCGTTTCGTCGTTAGGAAGCTGCTTTCTGCACATTAAAGTATCTCCTTAGCATAGTATAACAGGCTGCAGCACGAATAGCTGCACATTATCCTATTGTATATTTTACCACGTTTTCCGCTGTTCATTATACAATATATTTTGTATAATTTATGACTATTTATTTACAAAGAACGGATATATTGCGCAGACAGGCATTTCTGAGGTTCAGCAATCCGCCGGATATTAATTATGCATTATATATTTTTGATAATTTCATATTTTAACTGAATAATTTGTAAAATAAGCATAAATCTATATAAAAATGCAGGACATAAAACAAAAAGTTGCATAAATTTTCAAAAACCCCTTGACAAACGGGAGCCATGGGATTATAATATAAACATGAACAGCAAGGGCGCTGAGAAAATTACGCAAGCGGATATGCAATGGGGCGTATCCGCGGCATGATATTCTAAGCGCCCCTGCTGATTTTTTTCGTCCGCATAAGCGGGCAGGGAGGTAATCAATATGACTGAAGAAAGCATCTTGTCACTAATAAGTGAAAACGTCACGTCCGAAGCCTTCGGGATATGGTTCCTGATAGGAGCCGCTCTGGTATTCTTTATGCAGGCGGGCTTCGCAATGGTAGAGACCGGCTTTACACGAGCTAAGAACGCCGGCAATATCATTATGAAAAACCTTATGGACTTCTGTATCGGTACAGTAATGTTCATCCTTATCGGTTTCAGCCTGCTCCTCGGCGAAGATGTCATGGGTCTCATCGGAAAGCCCGGCTTCGACATCTTCTCATCCTATGAGAACTTCGATTTCTCAAGCTTTGTATTCAACTTAGTATTCTGCGCAACAACAGCTACCATCGTTTCCGGTGCTATGGCTGAAAGAACCAAGTTCCTTTCCTACTGCGTATATTCCGCAGTTATCTCGGGTCTCATCTATCCCATCGAGGCTCACTGGATCTGGGGCGGCGGCTGGCTGGCTCAGATGGGCTTCCACGATTTTGCAGGCTCCTGCGCTATCCACATGGTCGGCGGTATCTCCGCACTCATCGGCGCAAAGCTTCTCGGGCCCCGTATCGGTAAATTCGAAAAGGATAAGAACGGCAAGGTAGTTAAGGTAAAGGCTATCCCCGGACATTCGCTCACTATCGGCGCACTGGGCTGCTTTATCCTCTGGTTCGGCTGGTATGGATTTAACGGCGCTGCTGCAACAAGCGGCCCGCAGCTCGGCTCAATCTTCCTTACCACAACTGTCGCTCCCGCAGTTGCAACAGTTGTCTGCATGATCTTCACATGGGTAAAATACGGCAAGCCCGACGTTTCGATGTGCCTTAACGCTTCACTGGCAGGTCTGGTAGGAATCACCGCAGGCTGCGATGTAATGGACGCATTCGGTGCGATCATGGTCGGCGTCGTTTCGGGACTTCTGGTTCCCTTCGGCGTATGGCTCCTGGATTATAAGCTCCACATCGACGACCCTGTCGGCGCAGTTGCTGTACATATGATGAACGGCATCTGGGGCACACTTGCTATCGGTCTTTTCGCAACATCCTCCGCACCCGGATACTCTATCCCCGCAGACGCTTCCGCAGAGGAATTCACAGCTCTTAACGGTCTTTGCTACGGCGGCGGCTTCGAGCTTCTCGGACGTCAGGCTCTGGGCGCTGTATCGGTAGCGGCATGGACAGCAGTTACTATCACTATCACATTCCTTATCATCAAGGCAGTAATCGGACTCAGAGTTACAGCTCACGAGGAAGTCGTTGGTCTGGATATCGAAGAGCACGGCATCGAAAGCTCCTACTCCGGATTCGTTATGGCAGTGGATACCGAAGCATACGCTGAGGCAGGCGAGCCTGTTCCCGTTGAGTCGGCAGTTCCCGTTGAGACCTATAAGCCCTCCAAGACCACCGACGCAGCTGTTGCTTCGGAAGGTCCCAAGTATACAATGGTATCCATCGTATGCAAGCAGAACAAGTTCGAACCTCTGAAGAAGGCTCTGGCAGATATCGGCGTAACAGGTATCACCGTAACGCAGGTACTGGGCTGCGGCACACAGAGAGGCGCTGCGGAATACTACCGCGGTACTCCCGTGGAACCCTCGCTGCTGCCTAAGGTAAAGGTAGAGGTCGTAGTATGCAAGGTGCCTGTTGAGACAGTTGTCAATACAGCCCGCAAGGCACTCTATTCGGGTCACATCGGAGACGGCAAGATCTTCGTTTACAATGTCGAGGACGTTGTCCGCGTAAGAACAGGCGAGGTCGGATACGACGCTCTTCAGGACTCCGAATGATATACTATTATTAATGCTGCATAATAGTTACACCTTACTTCAATAAATTTAAGACTGACCGCCGCACAGGATATGATTTCTGTGCGGCGGTCAGCCTTTTTGCGGCGATTCATCACGATAAGTTCATAATATGAGGCGGAAACAGAGCCGATTTTGTGAATTTGATATATTTTTAACAAAATATTGACTTTTGTTTAAAATAATGATATAATAGATTTGCAGGGGAATAATTTGCAGTTTTTTTCGGAAGATTATTCAATGGTTACAGAATTGGATAATTTGGTTACAAAAAAACTACAAAAAATTTCCGAAATATATTGACATATTTTTAATATTGTGTTATAATGGATTCAAACTGTGAAAGATGTGTGATATTCCGCCTGTAACGGGTCGGAGTATTCCCGGAGGGATGCCTATGATGAAAACCGATGACACCATCGTATCGACTGTGACAAGGGAGGCGGTCGGGCTTTGTACTCCGTTCAGAGTCTATCTCGTTTCGGAAAAACGCAGCTCAAAGGGCGCGCTTTTAGGCTTTAAGCTCTGTCTTATCGTTTCCGACGAAAAGGATCCCGATGATGTGGAGACAGAACTGCTTATCAATATAGATACGCCTGTGCCCTGCGACTATATCGTTTACACGCTCTCCGACTGGAACGACTGCGTTGATGATGACGCTACCTTTGCATACAGGATAGAGAATTCGGGGGAACTGCTTTATGAGTAGGGGAGGACACAGCACCGACAGCAAGCGCTATTATGACTGGCTCTTTTACGCGTATCAGGACCATATCGCTTCGCTCGTGCTGGCAGAGGACAAAAGGCTTTACAGCATGGCTGCGTTCCATTGTCAGCAGTGTATCGAAAAGTCGCTTAAGGCGTATCTTCTCTTCAAGAACAGAAAGCTCTTCGACGGACATAATCTGACATGGCTGTGCAAACAGGCGGCAATGATGGACGGCAGCTTCACTCAGTGGCTGAGCATCAGCGCTTCGCTCAACAGGTATTACATAGAGACAAGGTACCCCGCCGATATTCTCCTTGACATCGACAGAGAGACCGTTGACGGTCTTATCGACGCGACCTCTGAAATGCTTGACTTTATATGCGAACAGATAAAATTTGACTACAACAGCTATCATAAAAAGATCCGCAGAAAATAATATGAGTCTGATATATACTATCATTCCGATTAAAGATAAAATCGCCTAAATTGTGAACAGAATGTTTGGATATTGCTTAGTTTTAGGCAATTCCACAACAGGACTTGGATTTCAAACGGGAATTTGGTAAAAAAGCAATAATAATACACTGCGATTTAGTTAAATTCACATATTGCTAATTTTTAGTCTGAATGATATAATATATATATTAACATGGAGTAAGCTGTTTTCTCTGCTTGGGCTTAGTTCATGGCAATCAGAAAATCCACTATCGGAGGTGTCAATCTTTAATGAAGACTTTTATTTATACTGCAACTGACGTTAAAGGCAATACCTTTAAAAATCAGAGGATGCAGGCTGAAAACGTGAATGAATTTCTTGATAAAATTCACGAAAAAGGTCTTTTCTGCTCGGCTTACAAAGAGGCTAAGGGCGACGAAGGTAAAAAGCTTCATAAGTTCAAGACAAAAGAGCTGTCTTATGACTGCCGTCAGATGTCTGCGATGATGTCCTCGGGACTTACCCTTGTAAGGTCTCTCGACATTATGACAAAGGAGCAGACAAACGAAAAAACAAAGGCGATATACAGAGATGTATATGAAAGTGTTCAGAAGGGTACATCCTTCTCGGACGCTCTTAAGATGCAGGGCGACGCTTATCCCAACTTCTACGTTTCGATGATAGAAGCGGGTGAGGTATCGGGTAACCTCGACGTTATCATGAAAAAGCTCGAGGACCACTACGCAAACGAAGAACGTCTGAACAGAAAGATCAAGAGCTCTCTTTCTTATCCTATCATCCTCGTTGTTCTCTGCCTTGTTCTGGTCGTTGTAATGTTCACGTTCATCATGCCTTCATTTAAGGACCTCCTTACCGAAGAGGATATGAACGGTCTTACAGGTGCACTTTTTGCATTTGCCGAAAATCTTACTACATACTGGTACGCATATATAATCGCTATTGCGGTCCTAGTCTTCGTTATCAGGTACGTTCTTAAGATCCCCGATGTGCGGATGAAATTCGATAAGCTCAAGATAACGATGCCCGCGGTGGGTCCCCTGATCGTAAAGATCTATACAGCCCGCTTCGGAAGTACGCTGGCAGCTCTTTATTCTTCGGGCGTATCAATGGTAGAATCTCTTGAAAAGAGCGCAAACATTGTCGGCAACGTATATGTTGCAAAATGCTTCGAAACGGTAGTTGACGAGGTCAAGCAGGGCGAATCGCTTTCCGTTTCCATTCAGCGTACAGGAATATTCGAGTCGATGTTCACATCCATCATCTACGTAGGTGAGGAATCCGGTGCACTGGACAGCATCCTCCTGAAGTCCGCAAACTTCTATCAGGAAGAATCGGACGAGGCTATTACCCGTCTGGTAGGTATGATCGAACCTATCCTTATCATATTCATGGGCGGTGCCATCGGTCTTTGCTTCGTGGCTATCCTTCCCGCGATCTACAACGCGATGGGCAGCATCGGTTAAATTCTCAATACATTTATACTTTACATATCATGCTTATGCCGCCGGAAGCGGCGTGCGACACAACAGAAATCTATAAATATCAAACGGCAGGGCGCCGGAAAGCAATATATGCCCGGTCCTCCGCGGGAAACCCTGCGGGGGACGGGGCGTAAAAAATAATTTGTGAGGTGACGAGAATGCTTTCATTTGATATTACCGACAGACATATCCGCATTATCCGCGGAACCGAGAGCAATAACAAAATAAAGGTAGCGGCTGCTGCCACCATTGATCTCGAAGAGGGTCTGATCGTAAATGGTCATATAAAGAAAATTCCCGAAATGGCAACACTTATCAGCGAAGAGCTGAAAAAGTCAAAAATGTCGGATAAAGAGGCTGTAGTCAGCATCTCATCCAACTTAGTTATCTTTAAGGAGCTCCATATCCCCAAGGCTAAGGGCACACAGCTCCTGACAATGGTTACCAACCAGATGCAGCACACAATGGGTATCGCAGATGAATACTCCATCTCCTACTCTATCGCGGGCGAAGTTACCGAGGACGGAGTTCAGGCGCTGAAGATCCTCGCAACTGCGTGTCCTTCCGAGGTCGTTGAGTGCTTCAGAGGCGTGTTCAGAATGCTGGATATCCAGCTGAAGTCCGTTATGGTATCCTGCAACGCTATCTCCAGAATTATCCTCTCGGATAAGAAGGCAAGCGCTAAGATGCCTATGCTGGCTGTTCAGATCGACCCCACATTCATCAGCCTTAACCTTTACGAGAACAATCAGCTTACATTCTCCCGTTTCGCTTCTATCGACCCCGTTGACTACGATAACTCCGAGGACTACATCTACGAGGCGGTAAACGAGAACATCTACAGAATGTTCCAGTTCCAGAAGACCAGAGATCCCGAGAATCCCATTCAGAACGTTGTGTTCTACGGCGATACCTCCGAGTATATCAGACTTACCAACTCTCTGGAAAATATGGATATCTCCACCAGCCTGCTGGGCGTTCCCAACAATATCGGCGGATATGAGAACTTCGAATTCCAGGCTTATGCAAACGCTATCGGCGCTATGTTCAAGAGCAACAAGGAAAGCGAACGTATCAACCTCCTGGAGACCGACGCAACTGTCGGAAAGACAGAGGCGGGAGCTTCCTTTGCTGTGGGCGTGCTTATCGCAGCGGGTATCTCCGCAGCGGTTATCGGAGTCATCTGCCTGGCAATTGGCATCGGCATCACCAATACCCAGCGCAAGATCGACGATATCAATGCCGAGATAAACAGCGAGGAGACCCAGGCAAAGCTTGCCGAGGTCGACCTTACTCAGGCTAAGATAGACAAGATAGCAGGCTTTAAGAATCTGCTCACAAGCGCAACGGAAAATTACAGCAGTCTTCCTATGCTGACCTCCGAGCAGTATCTTGAGGTCGAGAACGCATTCGTTGAGTCTGAATGCAACGGTATCGAGTTCGCATATAACGAGGGTCAGTATCAGATTACAGGTTACTGCGACGATCCTACCATCCCCGCACTTACTATACAGTATCTGACCGAGCTTGAAGTGTTTGACAATATCGTATATACCGGATATACATATAACCAGGGCGCACTGCAGTATGAGGAGACCGCGGACTCTGTGGGCTTTGCATCTATCAAGGAAAGCAGCCTTTACAGCTTCAGCATTACGGCAATGCTTAAGAGCAGCGCTGTAGAAGACGCACTTTATGGCGCTCCCGATGCAGAGGAAACGGCTGCTGAGACTGAAAATGCAGAAATTACGGAAGGCGGTGAAGGCTGATGAATATGAAGCTTTCATATAGAGATAAGGTTATATTTATTGCAGTAGTTGTTGTGGCTGTGCTTCTGATCGGATTTTTCTTCATTGTAAAGCCGAAAATATCCGAATCACAGGATATCAAGAACAGCCTTGAGGAGAAGCAGCAGGAGCAGGCTGAGGTTCAGGCAAAGATCGACACTCTTCCCCAGCTCCAGAAGCAGCTTGAGGACAGCATCAAAGAGGTCGACGATATGCAGGAGGACTTCGTTGAAGAACAGGAGGCATTCCAGGCTGACCAGTATATTTATGAGCTCCTCTCCGAGTGCGATATCGAGTTCAGAAATCTGACGCTCACAGGAGAGGCAGAAGGTCAGCTTAGCCCTTATTTCTATCAGAAAAACTGCACAGCATACGATATCAAGATCAATTCGGACCTTTCGGGCGATTCTCTTCCCCAGGAGGTTTATGACAAGTATTACGAATCATATCCCGCTCCTGCACCAGGAGTTATTGTGGCTGTAGAAGAGGTCAGCGTAACATTCGGAGTTCCTCTTACAAGCGACGGCTTCGTTGACTGGGATTCCGTATTTGAAGTCGTTGATACTATCTCGCTCAGCGACAAGACTCTCTATCTCAAGTCTCTCAGCGGAGGTAATGTTACCGAGGCAGACGATGAGAAGGGTATTGAGGCATCGGGTGAATTCACCGTAGTTATCGACGTATTCTCAATTCAGCACATGGATACAGAACAGGCAAAATAATTAATAATTTTCCGCCGCGGTTGTACGAGTATTCGTGCAGCCGTATGGTGGGATATGGATAAGGAAAGATTTAATACTAAGAGAAAGGTGGTATTATTATGGCAGAGAGCAAACGTCGCCCCGGAAAGCTCAAAGGTGCGGTACTTGTAATGGTCGTGACGCTGTTATTTGTACTTGTTGTAATGCTCCTGGCAACCCTTACTGTTGTATCTAACGCAAACAGACGTACAATAACAAAATACGAAGAAAATCAGGCATATTATACCGCAAGATCCGCTCTTGAGGTTTACATAGACGAAATGCTCGAGGACGAGGCTAAGGTCACGGGTCTGGGGGCAAGAGTACAAAGTGCATGGTCTGCTGCGGGATTTACATTTGATTCTCCCGATGCGGACGCATTTACTGCAAACCTCGGCTCAAATAAGGACTTCGACGGCAAGGACATGACAAACGGATTTGTTCATCAGCAGGAGATCTTCGGCTATCTTGAGCCTAAATACAGACTTAAGACTGAAAAGGATGTTACTCCGGGCGGAAGCTCGACTACCCTTGCTAAGGACGGAGCTCAGCTCGACCCCAAGGATTCAAGCAACTGGGAAGAGCGTGTGGACGGTTCGGACGGATATGACTATGACAATTCCTACATTGAATATACCGCGACCCTCCCTGCGACCAACGTCCAGACAGGCGCGTCAACAGATGCCTCCAAGACGAATATAGGCATAATGGCTGACGACAATACAGTCAAGATAAAGGTTGAGCTTTTAAGAGCCGTATATATTGCCAAGGACGGAAATGTTCTTACAGACGGCGTTTATAAGATCGCCGACGACGGCAACGGTACCTATTATGACAGCTCGAAGCTCAAGATCTCCCAGATCGACTGGAACAGCACATACTATCGTCTTAAGGTAACTGCTTCGACCTCTATCAGCGACAATACCGGCGCCGAGAACGAGGCGACCGTTTCGGTTCTCCTTGAACCTACACCCGTTATCTCGCCCAAGGGCTTCAATAACGCGATGACATCACTGAAGTCAACTCTTAACAATTGTAAAGTTTTCACAGTGGGCGGCGCTTCGGCTTCAATGCCCGGATCGACATATACAATGCCCAATAACTCTACACTTTTAGGTAAGTACATTTATGAGGCAGATAATGTTGCTGCTGTTACCCAAACAAAGTATACAACAACTTCAGGTTCTTATTTCGTTGTTGAGGGCGGTTATTTCAGCAATATGAACGGTGCTCTGAATGTTTCGGGTAACGGAAACATTAACGAAACCGATTCGCAAAAGTTGTCTCTTCGCCCGTTCTTCTACACGGAGGGAGCTTCTCTCTATCAGGCTCAGATCGGTTCAGGCACTACAAGCGCCTGCGACTTTGTTGCTGTAAGCAACGGCGGATATTTAAGTGCAGGCGGAAAGGTTCCGACAGTTTCTGGTGCCGATCCTGCTAATGCAGCAATGGTAATTAACGGATCGCCTAATGTATTCTACGGCGATGTTTACTGTGACGGAGATATGTATATCAATGCTGACGGCTGCACATTCTACGGAAATGTTTACTGCACAGGCAATCTCTACATTTTAGGAAACGCAAACGGTGGTATCACTAATTCAGCGGCAAATGTCTATGTTGGCGGAGATATCTGTGGCAGCGACGGCCTTTCAATTTATGATGATGATGGCAATATTTTAGATGCTTACAGCGGCAAGTTAGGTTCCGGTTCTTTTACAAGAAATGACGCAACAACATACGGATATAAGGGTAATTGGAAATTAGATACCGACAATCTCAATGAGGATAAACAGATGATCATTAATCTTCCCATCAGAGGAGATACAGCGGTTTCTCCCATTGAGAATATACATGACCCTTATGTTTACGATCAGGAAGATGCAGATAAGGACGTTATTCCCGACGGAAAGGGTGTCAATGACGTAATTTCAGCTTCCGAAATGTTCAATAACAACGTCTGCGGAAGCTATAAGGATACAAAGGCTAAGCTTACTGTCAGCGGCAGCGCACCGTCATTGTACGGAGCAGCTTATAACGGCACACTGTCTATCTTCGATAGTAAAACAAATACTACATCTACATATTCGGGTCATATTATTGATCCAGCCACCGGACTGATAAATAACGATACAGGTTTTTATGAGTTCAAATGGGATGTCAACAGCTTCCCTATGAACAATTCCGACACATATTATATTGATGCTACAACATCAAGCGTTCAGATCGAGATCACCGGCGGCGAAGCACAGAATTCTATACAGCCAAAATTTGTAGTTGTAGGCGACAAATCGGTCGTATTTACAGTTGCTGACGGACAAACGGTGGGTCTTGCCAACGTTTCCATCGAGACTGCAAATATTTATGAACTGAGACAGAGCAACGGTGTATTGGATCTTGGAGATAAGCCTGCTAACCTGAATTCACCTAAGGCTCCTAATATTTATTTCTACATCGGAAAGGATGCCGAGATAAAATTTAACAATGCCAACAATTTGCAGATCAGCGCTTATATGTATGGTCCTGAGGCTAAATTCAGTGCAAACACAAATCAGGGCAGAACTATTAATTACACATATGACGGTGAGCCTAACAGCGGATCATATACTCAGCAATATGTAAGTATCTACGGTTCAATGGTATTCGGAGATATCTATACTCAGAATGAGTTGGGCGTAACATACATTTCCCCCAGCTCCGATTCGGGTGCCGCAACAGGTACAAGGATCAAGTGGGACAGACAGAGATATCTGGGCAGCTAAGGAGGTAATGATATATGAAAAGTAAAAAGTTAAAAGGCTTTACGCTGATCGAATGTATCGTTGCTATGGCGATCCTTGGCATCGCTTCGCTGCTTATGGTACAGATCTACGGTACCGTTGCCAAGATGAACCGTGAAAACAACCGCATGAACAACAGCCTTGAAAAGCAGATGGAGTACGCCGAGAATGAGCTGAAAAAAGCTAATACGGGCGATACGGATATCAGCGTCGTCTGCATTTCAAGCTACAACAATTCCGACGCAGACGTTAAAAACAACACAGGCTACAAGGTACAGTTTGACCTTGTGACGGATACCACAAAAACAGATTCCAAAAAGGCTTCGAGCTTTTCCGGTACCTCAAGCAGCAAGCAGATAAAGGCTGATGTGGATCTTTACGTTATCGGCGTAAAATCTTCTCAGGATGCTGCAACCGGAAAGACCCTTGACACCGATAATACCGTGCGCTATAAGTTCATTCTTCCCAAGGCTACTGAGGACGGTGCTGCCGGCGGCGGCGGAGGCGGCGGTGGAGGCGGCGGCGCTGCTGCCATTCCGGGTGCCACCAACGTGCATGGCTCTTGATTGGAGGGTATGAGATGAAAAAGAAATTTAAAGCATTTACCCTCGTCGAGCTCATCGTCGTTATGGCGATACTGGCTATCCTTATGGGTGCGCTGATGAACTTCTACAAGCCTATCAGGACCACCTACGTGGATTCAACCATGATCGAGAATATGCGCACCACCCA
Source organism: Oscillospiraceae bacterium (assembly GCA_022768245.1). Classification (GTDB taxonomy): domain Bacteria; phylum Bacillota; class Clostridia; order Oscillospirales; family Ruminococcaceae; genus RGIG4694. The sequence goes on along the minus strand of JALEMR010000093.1, from coordinate 3,917 downwards.
GGACGGCGTACTTGAGTATCTGACCGAAAGCGTGCGCTACGCCGAGTATATGACCATCATTGACCAGGGTGCAAAATACGAATACACTTATACAGACGGTTCGGGAACCGAGCAGACCAAATACGATAGTGCCAGCGCCCCGGATAAGGCATTCGTTGCATTCTGCAGAAGAAACAATTTCGTGGACAATACGGGTGCCCCCGATACGGCAAAGTACGGCGATCTCTTTAAGAATGTTCACGTTATCGTTATCAACCGTTTCAATCAGTACGATAAAAACGGAAATCTTGCGACAGGTCAGCCAAATTCTTACCACGGCAGAATAATCACCAATATTATCGACGGGACCACAACTCCTGCCTCGTTTACGAATTTCTACGGCGACAGAACTAACGGCGTGGCTGACGGAAAATCCTATATGGCTCTCGGCGGCGCATATTACGGCGCTTCCGAATACCAGATCTACATCAACCCCGATAGCTGGAAGACCAACGGCGATTACACCGGAAACCTTACCTTTACCGTTAAGAATACCCTTTCCAACGACGGAAATGTTATCAAGAACGGTATGTCCGCAGGAAGCAGCTCATACGTGGTCGATGGCGGCTCTGTAATTCTTACAACGGAGAAATCAGCCCTTACCAAGAATCTTAAGAACCTTGACTACTTCATGGGCAGCGGAAGCTCTGTTATAATGCCCGGTACATCAGGCGCATATCCTGCGGGAAGTCCTACTCCTTCGGGTGTGCAGTCCATTAACATGAATACGTACATCGTATACTTAGAGCCCGACGACGAAAGATAATGACAAAAACTTAACCTATCGGAAAAAGGCATAAATTCAAGGCGTGCCGCAAATTTGACACGCCTTGATTTTTCCGATGTTTTTACAGCATCATATAGGTCAGATAAGCTTCGACAATATCGTTTCCGAAAAACGCTCCGATAACAAGTCCGATTATGAGGAACGGTCCGAATGCGAACCGATGAGCATTTTCTTCATCGTCATCGCTTCCGACGGCTGCCTTGTATACCGCATATGCGGCTCCGAGAATTATCGCGGTGATACCTGCGGTCACGGCTGCTTTCCAGCCAAGCATCAATCCGCCCACCGCCATTACAACAACGTCTCCCATGCCGAACCCGAATACGGGACCTGTTTCCTTTATCTTAGCTTTTGTTTTTTCGATCTTGACTGTGAGCTGTCCGCGCTTACGCTCATTGGTCTCCGCTTTAAGCGCACGTTCAAGTCTTCTGAGATCCTTGTGATCCTGACTTAAAAATAATATGTAGGCGAGGGGAGTAAGCACAAACCCCACGATAAGAAGAACTCCGCTGACGCTTACTGCTCCGATGAGACAGTCTTTAAGTCCCTCGGGCATTATAACCAACGCATTCCCGCCGTTCGGCTTTATATACGAAAGTACATGAGTGAGAACGGCTATGATAAATGTATATATCAGCACCGACACGCACATTTCCTGATTATCGTAATCCTGAAATGCCAGCACGATAAGTCCGCTGATGAACAGACAGAGCAGAACAAAATACATCTGATACTGCGCCACGGGGAAGAATGTATAACATAACACGAACATGATACCCGTCAGCGATTCCACAACCATGTATCTGGGAGATATCTTCGCTCCGCAGCTGCGGCATTTTCCTCGGAGAATGAGCCAGCTGAGTATGGGGATAAGATCGTACCGCTTTATCTCGGCTCCGCAGGTCATGCAGTGGGAATTGCTCGCAGTCAGCGATTCTCCCTTGGGCAGACGCAGGATACAGACATTAAGAAAGCTTCCGATAGTCACACCAAACAGAAAAACAAATACATATACTGTTACATTGAAGATGATTTCAAGCGTTTCAACGCTCATGATGTTTCAATCCTTTCAATTTATATAGTATACTTATCTTAACACATTATTAAATGTTTTTCAAGGGATTTTATTAAAAAACCCGCAAAAATAATTGATTTTGTTAATTTTATCCTATAATTAGGATATAAAAAATAACGGCAGTTTTCCGCAGAAAATGCCGCACCATAAAAATTACTGCTCTGCGGAGATTGGAGAAAATCAAATGAAAAATATACCTGTGGGCCAGTATATGGTCAATGAGGGAATTATCACCGAGGAACAGCTTCAGAACGTCCTTGACGCCAAAAAGAACGAAAATGTCCCCGGTAAGTTCTTCGGCGATTATATCATTGAGCTTGGATATGTAACAGACGTACAATTTGGTCAGGTGCTCGCAAAGAAGCTGAACGTCCCCTTCGTTGACCTGGATAACCCCGATACGGTCATCGACCAGGAAGCGGTCAACAAGATCCCCGAGGCACTGGCTAAGAAACACAATATCATTGCTATCAAAATAACAGGTAAAAGACTTACAGTCGCAACAAACGACCCCGTTAACTTCTATATCTTCGAGGATATCAAGGTTACTACGGGTATGGACGTTGTTCCCGTGCTGGCGACCAAAAAGGCTATCGTTAAGGCTATCGGCAAGCACTACTCTATGCAGAACGTCGGCAACGTCGTTGAAAGCGTGGAGAATCAGTTCGGCGACATAGGCGGCGAAGAGGACGGCTCCGAGGAACGTATCAACGACGCGCCTATCGTTAAGCTCTGTACGACCATCGTCGAGAACTCCTTCCGCGCAGGCGCAACGGATATCCACATCGAGCCCTTCAAGTCCTACACGAGGATACGTATCCGTGTAAACGGCGACCTTATCGAGCTCATGAACGTTTCCAATGTTGTACATAATTCGCTTATCACACGTATCAAGATCATCTCCGGCATGAACATCGCCGAGAAGAGAGTCCCTCAGGACGGACGTTTCTCTCAGGTGGTAGACGGAACTAACCTTGACGTCCGTGTATCTAACCTCCCCGTTGTTTACGGCGAAAAGTGCGTTATCCGTATCCTCGCTACGGGCGACGTAGGCGTCAGAAAGATCACCGACCTCGGTATGAACGCATATAACTACGAGGTTTTCACCAAGTGCCTCAAGGTGCCTCAGGGAGTTTTCCTTGTAACGGGTCCTACCGGTTCCGGTAAGACCACCACCCTTTACGCGGCTCTCGGTGAGCTTGCTAAGCCTAACGTTAACGTTATCACCGTTGAGGACCCTGTCGAGAAGAAGATCGACGGCATCAACCAGTGCCAGATCAACCAGAAGGCAGGTATGACCTTCGCCGCAGCTCTTCGTTCTATCCTCCGTCAGGACCCCGATATCATCATGATCGGTGAGATGCGTGACCAGGAGACCGCCGATATCGCTATCAGAGCCGCTATCACAGGTCATATGGTGCTTTCCACGCTACATACAAACGACGCCGCTTCAACTATCACCCGTCTGGTAGATATGGGCGTTGCTCCCTACATGGTCGCTTCCTCCCTTATCGGAATATGCGCTCAGCGACTTGTTAAGGTGCTCTGTGCAGAGTGCAAGACTCCCAGATATTCCACCGATGGCGAAAATGACCTCATGGGTATCTCCGAGTCTGTTACCATATACGACGCATGCGGCTGCCCCAAGTGCAACAACACAGGCTATACAGGACGTACCGCTATCCATGAGATGCTGGTATGTACACCCGAAATGTCCGCCCTTATTTCTAACGACGGCAAGACCAGCGAGATATCCGCTCTTGCTAAGTCTCAGGGAACAAAGCTGCTCCGTGACAACGTTTCCGAGCTTGTTCAGGAGGGCGTTACCACTATCGACGAGCTTGTACGTGTAACATACGCCGTTTAAGGCAAAAATACAGATATAATGCATTATTATATACATTTATTATGGAGGTTATAAGCAATGGAAATCGACATCGAAAAAAAATCAGAGGAAAGAGTTGTCCTGAGCATCGACAAGATCCTTGACGAGGCACGTGTCCTCGGCTGTTCCGA